>JBKPKI010000168.1:0-2024 GCA_046731055.1 Actinomycetota bacterium
CTCGGCGAGTGGTGCCGCATACGGCAGCTCGAACTCCTCCGCGCGACCCGGCAGGGCCAGGTACGTCGCCTCCCCGGTGAGCCACACACTGACCTCGGCGCCCGTGGCGACCGCGGTGGCCGCCACGGTGACGCCCTGCGAGTAGCGTTCCGGCGCCTCGGCGCCGCAGGTGATCTTGACCAGGAGGCGACGGCCTGGCTCGCCGTCCACGAGGGGGTTCGTCACGGGGCCCAGGCTACGATTCCGGGGTGTTCGAGCTCGACAGCAGCGCGCTGAAGGACCTGCCGGAACGGCTGCGTCCGCTCGGCTGGATGATCGGGCGGTGGGAAGGAGCCGGTGTCGTCGGCTATCCCACGATCGAGTCCGTGAACTTCGGCCAAGAGGTCGAGTGCCGTCACGACGGTCGGAACTTCCTCGAGTGGCACAGCCATACCTGGCTGCTCGACCAGGCGACCGGCGAGAAGGTCCGGCCGCTGGCGACTGAGCTGGGCTTCTGGCGCCCCGGCGAGGACGGCAAGGAGGTCGAGTTCCTCCTCGCCCATCCCACCGGGATCATCGAGATGTACTACGGAACCATGGAGTCCGCGCGAGTGACGGTGCGAACCGACAGCGTCGTGCGGAGCCCGCTGGCGAAGGAGTACAACGCCGGGTCGCGGCTCTACGGTCTCGTGGACTCGCAGCTGTTCTGGGTCATGGACATGGCGGCGATGGGACAGCAGCTGCAGAGCCACGTGTCCGCCCAGCTGAAGCGGGTCGGCTGAGAGTCCGTTGTGACCGACCTCGGGGCGGCACTGCGGGCGCGGGGAATGCGCCTGACGCCCCAGCGCCGTCGGATCGTCGCCGCCCTCACCGAACTCGAGCATGGGACGCCGGACGCGATCGCGGCCCGGGTGGCCGCTGACGGAGGACCGGCCCTGCCTCTGTCGACGATCTACCGCGGTCTCGACGCCCTCGAGGACCTTGGGATCGTCTCTCACACTCATCTCGACCACCGGGCGCCGACCTACCACCTCGCCGACCACGCCACGCACATCCACCTGGTCTGTCTCGGCTGTGGGGCGGTGTCCGAGGCGCCGATCGCCATGGCCGCAGAGTTCGCGGGGAATGTCCGCGAGGCGACGGGCTTTGACCCTGACGTGACTCATCTGGCGATCCATGGTTGGTGCGTCGACTGTCAGCAGAAGGACGGCGGGCGGCACCGGGAGGCAAAGCCATGACCGGTATGCCAGTCGTGCCGGTCGATGTGGTGCCCTCGCCGGTGCTCTCGGCGCAGGGAGCGGTCGTCGCCGAGGGCCTCGACGCGGGGGTGGCGGCCCACTACGGCGACCCGCTGCGCGAGCAGCGCCTGCTCGAGGAGGGCCTGGCCGTCGTCGATCTGTCGAACCGTGCGGTCGTCACCGTGGCAGGTCCCGACCGGCTGTCGTGGCTGCACTCGATGACCACGCAGTCGCTGACGGGCCTGGCCCCGCGAACGTCGCTCGAGACGCTGGTGTTGTCGCCCAAGGGGCACGTCGAGCACGCGCTTCACATCGTGGACGACGGGTCCACGACCTGGATCACCGCCGAGCCGGGCACCGGCCCGGCGCTCCTGGCCTGGTTGGACTCGATGCGGTTCATGTTGCGCGTGGAGGTGGCCGAGGTGACCGCCGACTACGCCGTTCTCGGCGAGCCGCACGCCGCCGAGTCGGCGCCGGGGGAGCCGCTGGCGTGGCGCGACCCCTGGCCGGACCTCGTCGGCGACACCGCCGCATACGGACCGGTCTCTGGCCATCCGGGGACGAATCGGCAGTGGCGCGAGGTCATCGTCCCGCGCGCGGATCTCGTTGCGGCTGTGGGGGATCGGCCCCTCGCCGGGCTGTGGGCGGCGGAGGCGCTGCGGGTGGCGGCGTGGCGGCCGCGACTCGGGTTCGAGACCGACCACCGCACGATCGTCCACGAGGTCGACTGGCTGCGGACCGCCGTGCATCTGCACAAGGGGTGCTACCGCGGGCAGGAGACCGTTGCGCGCGTCCACAACCTCGGGC
>JBKPKI010000169.1:0-15614 GCA_046731055.1 Actinomycetota bacterium
GTCGGCCCCAGGACGACAGCCCGCCACGGCCCGAGTGGCAACCATGACTGAGCCGTGACGTCGACCGGTCCGCCGCGAAGCAGCGCTCGGACGCGCTCGGCGGACAGGCGTCGGGTGATGTCGGCGAGCGCCCGGTTGCGAAGGAGGTGCAGGGCGACGACGGAGGCCGTACGCCGGAGCTCGGCGACGACGTCCTGGGACGGCGCTTCGTCAACGACCGCCCAGATGGCCCCGAGCCACTCGCCTGCGGCTCGCACCGGGACGACGTAGCGGGGTCTCTCCAGGCCCTGACCCGGCGGGACGAGGAAGGACTGGTCCGAGCGAGCCAGCCGCCGGAACACGCCGCGTGAGCGCAGAGAGGTCACGACGGCGGCAGGGACCCGCCGGCCGAGGACGGTCGAGACGCGAGCGGGGTCGGTGACGTCGTGACGAGTGGAGTATGCGAGGACCCGGGAGTGCGCGTCCTCGATCGTCACGGGCGCGTCCACAAGGGCGGCCGCCGCGTCGGCCAGGGCCAGGAGGTCGGCCTCGCCCCCATGGTCGGCCTGGGCGACGTCGGGCGCGACGGCCCGGTCCACGATGTTCTGGACCACTCCGACGAGATGGACCAACGAGGCGGAGTCGTCCAGTTCGAGGAGGGCAACACCGAAGCGCCGGGCGGCCGCCCGGACGCCGCGCGCGCGAGCAGGACCACGTCGAAGGACGACGCCGGCCGCACCTGCCGCCCCGGCTCGCTCCAGGAGCTGGACGGCAGCGGTTGGGTCGGCGACGGCGGCACCGACGACGAGATCGCCGCGAAGGTCGGTCGCGTGATCCGCCGGCTCGGCGATGACGACGTCGGTGACGGAGGCCCCCGGAGCAGCCACCAAGGTGCGGAGGACCCCGCCGCCCAGGGCGGAAACCACATCCGGAAGAGCGACCATGCCGTCTCCGATTGTACTCGACGCACTACGCATGCGCTGCCTATTGTGCGTAACGTACAACGAGCGACCGCGAAGGCTCGGGCACCCTGATGGGCAACTCACCGCATACTCGCTCGTCTCGAAAGAGGTCCCGATGCCCGCCACCGCCGCCGGCCACTCCCTCACCCACCGGACCCCGAACCGCGTCGCCGTCGTGGGCGCCGGCATGGTCGGGCTCGCCACCGCCTGGTTCCTCCAGGAGCGCGGTGTCGAGGTCACCGTCCTCGACCGAGAGGGCGTCGCCGCCGGGTCCTCCTGGGGCAACGCCGGCTGGCTGACCCCCGGCATCACGACCCCACTCCCCGAACCGGCCGTCCTCAAGTACGGCGTCCGGGCCGTCGTCAGTCCGAACTCGCCGGTCTACGTCCCGCCGAGCGCCAACCCGTCGTTCCTCAGGTTCGTCACCGGCTTCACTCGGCACAGCACCGCAGCGCACTGGCGCCGCTCCATGGGCAAGCTGGTCCCGATCAACCGGCTGGCGCTGGGGAGCTTCGACCTGCTCAAGGACGGGGGCGTCCGCGCCGACACCGTGGAGGCGTCCTCCTTCCTCGCGGCGTACCGCACCGCTCGCGAGCGCCGCACGCTGCTGGAGGAGATCGAGCACATCCACGCGGCCGGCCAGGACATCGAGTTCGACGTCCTCACCGGTGACGAGGCGCGAGCCATCGAGCCGCTGCTGTCCGACGAGGTTGGGGCGGCAATCCGGCTGCGCGGCCAGCGGTTCCTCAACCCCGGCGTCTTCGTGCACGCGCTAACCGACGAGGTCATCGCCCGCGGCGGCAAGCTCGCGACCGGCCCGGGTTCGGAGGTCCTCGACATCGTGGAGAACGGCCGCGGCGTGTGTGTGATGACGGTCGGCGGGGTCGAGGAGTTCGACGCCGCGGTCCTCGCGACGGGCGCGTGGATGGGTCGGCTGGCCCGGCGGTTCGGCGTTCGGTCGGTCGTGCAGGCCGGCCGCGGCTACAGTTTCTCGGTCCCGGTCGACCGCGTGCCGGACGGTCCCGTATACCTGCCGGCCCAGCGGGTGGCCTGCACGCCGCTCGGTGACCGGCTTCGGGTCGCGGGGATGATGGAGTTCCGGTCGCCCGAGGCTCGTCTTGACGAGCGTCGGGTCAAGGCCATCGCGGCGGCCGCGAGGCCGTTCCTCCGCGGCGCGGACGTGGACGCCCGGGAGGACGAGTGGGTCGGATCGCGGCCCTGCACGACGGACGGCCTGCCCCTCATCGGGTCGACGCGTTCGCCGAGGGTGTATGCGGCGGGTGGCCACGGGATGTGGGGAATCACTCTTGGACCGGCCACCGGCCGACTCTTGGCCGAGCAGATCGTCAGCGGCCGAGTTCCGGCCGAGCTGGAGCCGTTCAGTCCGACGCGCTGACGGCCGCCGGACTCAGGTGGGACGCGCGCGCCGCAACAACGATCTTTGCCTGGCGTTGTTGCGGGCGTCACGGCGCGCCGAGCCACCACGACTGCCCTCGAGGTCGATTGTTGCGGCCCGCCGGTTCGCGCTGGGGCGTCAGCTTTCCTAGCCCACTGGCACCCCGGACTCCGCCACCGCCCTCTCCGCCGCAGCAAGCTGCCCGCGCCTCCTGCCGCTGGGCAGCGGTCGTCGCGCCGTGGACTGCGAGACGAGGACGTCGACAAGCCGGACGATCCCGTCCGGGCGCTGGTAGAGCAGCCGCAGCGTCGCCCACGTGCCTGCTTGCCGTTGGGCGCGTCGACGTCCACGCGCTGCACCACCAGTCCGCCGGGAGTCATCACGTCGCGGCAGCCGGAGGACGGTGCCCCCTTCCTCGACCGGCGACACCACTCCTACGCGGGCGAGCACCGGCGAGGTTGCACGAGAGAACCGCATCGGCATACTCGCCGCATGGACATCACCGAGGTCATCCTCCACCAGCACGGCGAGCAGCGACGGATGTTCAGCATGCTCGAGGAGTGGCCGCGCGACGACAACGCCGGCCTGGACGCGCTGTGGAAGCGCCTCGAGGTCCTCCTCGAGGTCCACGCTGAGGCCGAGGAGCGGTTCTTCTACCCCGAGCTGGTCAAGCTCGGAAAGGGCGCCGGAGACGCCGACTCCGTCGAGGAGGAGGTGGAGGACGCCATCAAGGACCACAACGAGATCCGCGAAGCGATCCGTGCGGTCCGGCGGTCGACGGCCGGGAGCCAGGCGTGGTGGAAAGCCGTCACCGAAGCCAACCTCGCGAACAGCGACCACATGGCCGAGGAGGAGCGGCAAGACCTCACGGACTTTCGCCAGCAGACCGAGCTCGAGCTCCGTCACGAGATTGCCGTGCAGTTCCTGCGGTTCGAGGCCGAGCACTGGGCGACCGGTGTAGAGCCGGTCGACAAGGATCCTGAGGAGTTCGTCGAGGACAACGAGTCGTCCTGACCCGATGACTCGAGCGTATGCGTGAAGTCTCACCTCCCATGACCACGACTCCATGCCTCTGGTTCGACAACCAGGGTGAAGACGCGGCGACGTTCTACTGCTCGGTCTTCCCGAACTCACGGATCCTCCGGACGACCCGCTACGGACCGAACACCCCCGGCCGCGAAGGGGCGGCAATGACCGTCGACTTCGAGCTGAACGGACAGAAGTACGTCGCCCTCAACGGCGGACCCGAGTACACGTTCTCCGAGGCGATCTCGTTCTACATCGAGTGCGCCGACCAGGCCGAGATCGACTACTACTGGAACGCCCTGACCGAGGGCGGCGAACCTGGCCCCTGCGGCTGGCTCAAGGACAAGTTCGGGTTGTCCTGGCAGGTGGCGCCGACCCGGCTGCTCGAGCTGATCGGCGACGCCGATTCCGAGCGGGCCAACCGGGCGATGCAGGCCATGATGCAGATGGGCAAGATCATCCTCGCCGACATCGAGAAGGCCGCCGACGGCTGAGTCAGCCCACGAAGTTCTCCGCTCCGCTCCGATACTTCGCGGGGACCCCGACCAAGCCACGCTGAGCGGCAGAATCGGCGACGTGACCGGGTACGACGTCGCCGCGGTGCGTAGCCACTTCCCGGCGTTGAAGGAGGGAGCCGCGCACTTCGACGGTCCGGGCGGCACGCAGACGCCCGACGTCGTGGCGGCAGCAGTCTCGGATGCCCTGACATCGGCTGTCGCGAACCGGGGAACGGTGACGGCGGCCGAACGGCGGGCGGAGTCGATCGTCGTCGCGGCCCGGGCGGCCATGGCGGACCTGCTCGGCCTCGACCCGGGCGGGATCGTGTTCGGGCGGTCCGCGACCGAGCTGACCTTTCTCGTGGCGCGGACCCTGTCGGCCGGCTGGGGACCCGGCGACGAGGTCGTCGTCAGCCGTCTCGACCACGACGCGAACGTCCGACCGTGGGTCATCGCGGCCGAGTCGGTCGGTGCCACCGTGCGGTGGGTGTCGTTCGACCCGTCTACCGGCGAACTCGGCGTTGACGACGTCGAGGCGGTCGTCGGCCCGCGGACCCGGCTGGTGGCGGTGACCGCTGCGTCGAACCTGATCGGCACCAGACCGGACCTGCCGGCTCTCGCGTCGGTCGCACACAGCGCCGGCGCCCAGCTCTACGTCGACGGTGTCCACGCGACCGCGCACGTGCTGACCGACGTGCCTTCCTCGGGCGCGGACTTCTGGGTGTGCTCGCCGTACAAGTTCCTCGGGCCGCACCTCGGCGTGCTCGGCGCGCGGCCGTCGACCTTGGAGCCGCTGCGCCCCTGGAAGCTGGTGCCGTCGACGGACGTCGTGCCCGAGCGCTTCGAGCTCGGGACCCTGCCCTACGAGCTGTTGGCGGGAACCACCGCGGCAGTGGACTTCCTCGCCGACCTCGTCCCTTCCGACGTCAGCGCCTCGCGGCGGGACCGGCTGGTGTCGTCGTATGCCGCACTGGAGGAGCACGAGGACGGCCTCCTGACGTGGCTGGAGCCGCGCATCCGTTCACTGCCGGGCGTCATCGTCCACAGCAACGCGCGGCACCGCACGCCGACCCTTCTGTTCACCTCGGACCGCGTGCCGTCGCAGGCGATCCGGGCGAGGCTGGCCGAGGTCGGCGTCAACGCCCCAGCCGGAAACTTCTACGCGTGGGAGCCCAGCCACCACCTCGGGCTCCGCGCGGAAGGCGGTGTTCGCGTCGGACTGGCCCCATACACCGACCAGTCGGACATCGAGCGCCTCGGAAATGGCTTGACCGGCCTCCTGAGCTGACGAGCCGCCGCATCGCCGAAGCCGCAGAAGGTGCGAGAGGGACTTCCAGATGGCCGGGCTTCGGAGCATGCTGGTAGCGGCCGAGT
Organism: Actinomycetota bacterium; assembly: GCA_046731055.1. Lineage (GTDB taxonomy): Bacteria > Actinomycetota > Actinomycetes > Actinomycetales > Dermatophilaceae > Lapillicoccus. The sequence goes on from JBKPKI010000169.1 coordinate 5,235, forward strand.
GTCGAAGAAGGTGGACGATGTGGCCACCACGACCAGCTTCACCCGCGAGGACGCTCCGTGCGGACGCGTTGTGGGCGGCGTGCGCTTCCGCGACGAGGACGACGACGGGCTGCGCGTCGAGCACGTGCACTATGCCTGCGGCTGCCAGACCTTCGGCGACGTGTTCCACGACGGGAGCGTCAGCCGCCGGGTAGTGCACCACAACGGCAGGGTCCTGGTCCATGAAGAGTTCCGCGGCGAGTGACCGGCGATGACCGCCGCCTTCGACGTGCTTATCGTCGGGGGCGGGGCCGCCGGGCTTCGCGCGGCTATCGCCGTCGCCGAAACCGACCCGACCCTGCGGATCGCCGTGGTCTCCAAGGTCTACCCGATGCGGAGCCACACGGTCTCCGCCGAGGGCGGCGCTGCGGGTGTCATCGCCAGCGGCGACACGCTCGACGAGCATGCTCACGACACCATCTCGGGAAGCGACTGGCTGGCGGACCAGGATGCGGTCGAGGCGTTCGTGCACGAGGCGCCTCGCGAGCTCCTGCAGCTCGAGCACTGGGGCTGCCCGTGGAGCCGCGAGCCCGACGGCCACATCGCCGTGCGCGCCTTCGGCGGGATGAAAAAGATGCGCACGTGGTTCGCCGCCGACAAGACCGGCTTCCACATGCTCCACTCGCTGTTCCAGACCTCGCTGAAATACGACTCGGTGACCCGCTTCGACGAGTCCTTCGTCACCCGGCTGCTCGTCGACGACGGCCGGGCGCAGGGCGTCGTGGCAATCGAGCTGGCCTCGGGGCGGGTCGAGACGATCACCGCCAAGACGGTCGTCCTGGCCAACGGCGGATGCGGGAGGGTCTTCCCGTTCACCACCAACGCCAACATCAACACCGGCGACGGCATGGCCCTGGCCTGGCGGGCCGGCGCGCCGCTGAAGGACATGGAGTTCGTCCAATACCACCCGACCGGGCTGCCCTTCACCGGCATACTCATCACCGAGGCCGCGCGAGCCGAGGGGGGCTGGCTGCTCAACAAGGACGGCTACCGCTACCTGCAGGACTACGACCTCGGCGCACCGAGCCCGACGCCGGTGCTGCGCACCATGGAGCTCGGCCCGCGCGACCGGCTCTCACAGGCCTTCGTCCACGAGGTGGAGAAGGGCCGGGTCATCGACACGCCGTACGGTCCGGTGGTGCACCTCGACCTGCGCCATCTCGGCGCGAAGCTCATCGACCGGAAACTTCCGTTCGTCCGGGAGCTGTGCCTGAAGTACCAGAACATCGACCCCGTGACCGAGCTCGTGCCGGTGCGGCCCGTCGTCCACTACATGATGGGTGGGGTCGACACCGACATCGACGGGGCGACGTCCATAACCGGCTTGTACGCCGCGGGCGAGGTTGCCTGCGTCAGCATCAACGGCGCCAACCGGCTTGGGTCGAACTCGCTACCCGAGTGCCTGGTCTTCGGCGCCCGCGCCGGACGGGCGGCCGCCGACCACGCGCGCCTCGCCCCGGCCCCCGGAGCCGCGGCGTCCGCGCAGGCCCGGGACGAGGAGGCGCGCCTCAGCGAGCTACTGGACACGCGGGACGGCACCGAGCCGATCGCCGACCTACGGCTACGGATGCAGCAGACGATGGAGGACGCCGCCGGGATCTACCGCACCGGAGAGGAGCTGGCCAAGGGGGCCGACATCCTTAGGGAGCTGCAGGACCGCGTACGGTCGGTCTCCCTCGAGGACCACAGCCGGACCTTCAACACCCAGCTGGTCGCCGCCCTTGAGCTGGCCAACATGCTCGACGTCGCTGAGGCGATCATCGAGTCGGCCCTCCAGCGGACCGAGTCGCGCGGGGCCCACCAGCGCACCGATTTCCCGGCTCGGAACGATGAGCACTTCCTGGCCCACTCACTCATCCAGCGGGGTGGCGATGGCGACCACCAGGTCGAGCTGGCGCCGGTGGCACTGACCCGCTGGCCACCGGCGGAGCGGGTCTACGGGAGGTAACCGATGGCCGACACGATCACGCTGCAGGTCACCCGGTACCGGCCGGACCGCGAGACCGAGCCCACGGTCGAGGAGTACGCCGTTCCACTGCATCACGACTGGGCGGTGCTCGACGGACTCAACCACATCAAGGACAACCTCGACGGCACGTTGTCCTACCGCTGGTCCTGCCGAATGGGGATCTGCGGCAGCTGCGGCATGATGGTCGATGGTGAGCCGAAGCTCACCTGCGCCACCTTTCTTACCGACTACGCACGCGGGCCTGTGCGCGTCGAGCCGCTGGCCGGCTTCCCGGTGATCCGCGACCTGGTCGTCGACATCGGCGACTTCTTGCGCAAGCTCCCGACGGTCAAACCGTGGATCGTGCGCGAGGACGAGGCGCCGGTGGACGACGGTGAGTACCTGCAGACACCGGCCCAGATGGAGGACTACACGCAGTTCAGCATGTGCATCAACTGCATGCTGTGCTACGCGGCCTGCCCCGTGTATGCCCTCGACCCGGACTTCATCGGCCCCGCGGCCATCGCGCTCGCCCAGCGCTACAACCTGGACTCGCGAGACGAGGGCGCGGAGGTCCGGCTCGACCTGCTCATCCATCCAGAAGGCATCTGGGGGTGCACCTTCGTCGGCGAGTGCACGCGGGCCTGCCCCAAGGACGTCGATCCGGCGGGCGCGATCCAGCGATACAAGCTCACCGCGGCCATGCACTCGGTCAAGTCCCTGCTGCTGCCCCGGGGGGCACGGTGACCACCGGAGCGGGCGAGATGAGCGGCAGAGCTGGGGACGCGGCATACGAGGCGAGGGCGTACCAGCGCCCCGTGAGCATCCTCTGGTGGCTGCGACGGCGTACCTACCTCTTCTTCGCGCTGCGTGAGCTGAGCTGCCTGGCCGTCGCCTGGTCCGTGCTCTTCCTCATGCTGCTCGTCCGCGCGATAGGCGAAAGCGGGGACGCGTACGAGCAGTTCGTCGCCTGGGCTCGTACGCCGTGGGTCGTCGCCCTCAACATCGTGGCCTTCGCGTTCCTGGTGCTCCATGCCATCACGTGGTTCAACCTGACGCCGTCGGCGACCGTGGTGCGGCTCCGAGGTCAGCGGGTCCGTCCGGCGGTGATCGCCGGTTCCGCATATGCCGGCTGGGTGGTCGTATCGGGGCTCGTCGCCTGGATCGTGCTGAGGCAATGATGGCCGAGCGCACAACGCGGTCAGGGCGAACCGCGGAGCCGGTTCTCTGGTTGCTCTTCAGTGCCGGGGGCGTCGTGTCAGCACTGTTTTTCCCGGTCCTGGTCCTTCTCTTCGGCCTGGCGGTGCCGCTCGGCTGGCTGTCCCCCGGCGCGGACCATCTCCACGCAGTGCTGTCCAACCCGTTGACGCTGCTCGTGTTGTTGGGGGTGTGCGTTCTTTCTCTTTTCCACTGGGCGCAGCGGTTCCGCTACACGTTGTTCGACGGACTCAAGCTCAAGGACCACCAGAGACTGATCAATCTCGGCTGTTACACCGTCGCCGTTCTCGGATCCCTCGCCGTCGCCCTGGTGCTGTGGCAGGCCCGGTAGCGCGCGAGCCGGTCGCCAGGATCATGGGACTCTTCGTCAAGGCGACGAGCATCAACACCCTTGCCTGGGCAACGCCCATGCGGGCCGGAGGTTCACCGCCGTCGAGTGTTCGCAGTCGGCCTGGCGGCGAGCCGGGTGACACTCGCCGCATCGTCGTACGTGAGGCGTTTGCGCGCTGGGAACGTGACGGCACGTGGCAGCGCAACTATGAGGCGTGGATGGCCAACGCGGTTTCAACCCTACGGTGAGGCTCAGCCCGGCCAGCAAACGCCGGACGTGATCGCCGCCGAGGAAGTTCTGTCCATGTGCGCCGTACGGTCGGCACCATGAACCGGTATGCGGCACTCCTACGCGGGATTGCGCCGAGTGGCGTGAACATGACGAATGACAAGCTGCGTGGCGTCTTCGAGGCGCTCGGGTTCGAGACGGTGGGTTCGGTGCTGGCCAGTGGCAATCTCGTGTTCCGCAGCACTGACGCGGACGTCCCCGGTCTCGAGCAACGGATCGAGGACGCGCTCGCCGCTGACCTCGGCATTGTGAGCCGAACCATCATCCGCGCCCACTCAGAACTGCGCGGCCTGCTGGACAGCGAGCCCTTTCCCGGCTTGACGCACGGACCCGGCACCTACCTGACCGCAACGTTCCTCAAGGACCCCGCAACCGCCCTAGATGTCATCCCGCAACAGCCGGATCCGCGCACCCGGGTGGTCCGCTACGACCCGTTCGCTCGCGCCGTCCTGGCCATCACCGACAACCGCGATGCCGGCAGACCTCCGGACTTCATGTCCTGGCTGGAGAAGTCCTACGGCAAGGACATCACCACGCGCAGCTGGCTCACCGTCCAACGAATCGTCAACAAGCTCGAGAGCTGATCGGGCGCAGTGCCGGTTCGGCGGTCGTACCAACCGTCACGCCAGCCAGCGGCCGTCGCGCATGATCTCGCGATCGGCGAGCTCGTTCTCCTCACGCCACGCCTGAATCCGTCGTGGCGTGACGCGCACGTATGCGTATGGCGCGGAGAGCTCCCGGGGGTCGAACCCGGCCCGCTCGGCGAACAGGTCAGCCTCACCCGGGTCGACCGAGGACATCGACACCACCGATGCAGTGCCGTGGACGAGGACCACGTCGCGGACCGCCCCGATGCCCAACCGGACCCAGGGTTGCGCGGTCGCGTTCAGCGCCGTCCGGCTGTCCGCGCCGGTTCCCAACACGAACATCGCACCGGTCCACGCGAACGAGAGGGGAACCATCCACGGCCGCCCGGTCCTCGGGTCGGCGCTGGCGACCCAGGCGTCGATGCTCGTGTCGAGCAGCCGACGCGTGTCAGCGATCCGCTGCGCGAGGGGCCGCGGGGGATCTGGGTCGGGCGTCACGCGACCCAGTGTGCCTAAGGGTGGAGGACGGCGCCCTTGACGCTCTTGTCGACGGCGTTGCGCGGCCCGACGAGCGCCAGGCCGGCGAGCACCAGATCGGACCCCGCCACGGCGGCCACGACGCCCCGGTTATCCACATCGTTGCCCGTCGTGAACATGGCGTCCGTGAAGACCGCGGTCCCCAGCCCGCGGCCGACCGCTCGCTCGCGTACGGCTCCGAGCAGGGGTCCTGGCGCCGCATACACCATGATCGGGATGCCGAAGGTGGAGAGATATCTGGTGCCGTCGCCGTCCGCATACGCCTCGCCGAGCAGGTCGGGCCGATGGCCCGCGACGGCGCCACTGAGGAACGCCGTGGCGTTCAGGGCCTGCCAGCTGGGCAGGTCGTCGCGAAGCACGACGGCGATCTTCTGGGGCAGCGCAGAAACGTCGGTCACGGTTGAAGTCTGAGGTACCGTCGGGCCGACGCAGCTGTAGCCACGGCTGTGCCGTGCGGAGCGGCGGCTCTGCCGTGAGATCGGAGGGTCGTGGCGGGTGCGAAGGCCGTCGACACCGTCGAGGCGGACGCCGTTCGGGCCGCGCCACGCCGAGCCCGCGAGGTGCTCCTTGCGCCGCCGCGACTCCTTTCCGTGGCGCTCGGCACCTGGTTCTGGTGGACCTCGTTGGTGCCGTCCCTGTTGCCGCGGTCCGCGCTTATCCAGGGCGTGATCGGAGCCGTCTCGTTCGCCGTGGGATGGGCCGTTGGCTCGCTGGTCGGTCAGGTCTGGGATCGGTTGCTCCACCGTGCGGGCCGCCGAGATCGACTCGCCGCCCTGCGGGATTGGCCGCGGGTCGCCGTGTTCTCCTTCGCGCTGGTCGCAGCCGTCGTCGGGACTGTGCTGTGGCTGCGCTGGCAGAACGCCCAGCGCCGGGCGGTCGGACCGGACGAGGTCCTGGGCGTCGGCGCCGCGGTGACGATGTGGGTCACGACGCTGGTGCTCGTCGTGGTCGTCGTCCTCCTCGGCCGCCTGGTGGCTCTCCTCGTCCTCCGGATCGACGAGCAGCTGCCTCGTCGATGGCCCACGCCGGCCCGGCGTCTCGTGGCGGTCGCGTCCTTCGCCGGGGTGCTCATCGCCGGCGTGACGATGCTGCTCGTGACCGCCGTCATGCCGTTTCTCGACGCCAAGTTCGGCGACGCCGACTCGGCCCCGGTCCCCGGCCTCCTAGCCCCGCAGACCGCCACGGTGTCCGGTGGCACCGGCTCCCTCGTCCCGTGGTCGAGCCTCGGAGCCGAAGGTCGGCTGTTCACCTCTGGCACCACGTCCACCGACGCGCTGCGGACGTTTCGCCCGGACAGCAATCCGAAGGCGCCGATCCGGGTTTATGTGGGCCTGCAGGACGCCCCCGACGCCACCGCACGGGCCGACCTGGCCGTCCGAGAGCTGGAGCGCACCGGGGCGTTCGAACGCGCATACCTCGTCGTCTGGACGGTTACCGGCACTGGGTGGGTTGACCCGGTCGGGGCCGCCGGTGTCGAGTACGTCGCGAGCGGTGACACCGCGATCGTCGCGACCCAGTACTCGTTCCTGCCCAGCTGGATCTCCTTCCTCGTCGACAAGGACGAAGCGGCCGAGGCGGGCACGGCGCTCTACCGGGCCGTGCACGAGCGGTGGTCGCAGCTGCCGGCGGACAGCCGGCCCCGGCTCGTCGTCTTCGGCGAGAGCCTGGGCGCCTACGGTTCGGAGTCGACCTTCGGCCGCGGCACCGCGTCCGACACGCTCGCCGCCGCGACCAACGCGGCCGACCTGGTCCTCTGGGTCGGGCCGACGAACGACAACGCGGTGTGGAGTGCGTTGCAGGCAAGCCGGCAGCCGTTCTCTCCGGCCTGGGCGCCGGTCTACGGTCGTGACCCCTCCATGCGCCTCGTCGACCACGGGCCGGCGCTGGTGGGCACACCACCGTCGAGGGTCCTCTGGGTGCAGCACCCGTCCGACCCGGTCGGCTGGTGGAGCTGGTCGACCCTATGGTCGCCACCGGCGTGGATGGCCCGGCCGACCGGTGACGACGCGCCCAAGGAACCGAGCTGGTTCCCGGTGGTGACGTTCCTCCAGGTGACCTTCGACCTCATGAACGGCTTCAGCGCCTCTCCGGGCCACGGCCACAACTACAACCCCGACTTTGCGTATGCCTGGGCGGCCCTCGTGGCTCCACCGGACTGGGTTGCGACCGCCGACACGGACCGGCTCGCCCAGACGTTGGTCCGGGTCGCCGAATGACTAAGTGATCCTCTGATGATCTTCTCAGCGTGAAGTACCCCACTCACGAGGACCGCGAACGGACGGCCCGGGACACGCCAGCCCTCGTCGTCACGGTGACCCTGCTCGCCGCCTACAACATCACCCGGACGCTCTGGATCCCGGAGTCGTGGCAGCTGCTGACCAACGTCGGAATGGCGCTGCTGGTCGGCGCCATCGCTTGGTGGTCGAGTGTCGACGCGACCGAGCTCGGGCTGCACCGCGACCACCACGCCCGGGGCGCCGTGTGGGGTGGCGCGGCCCTGTTCGTCGTCATGCTCGTCGTCGTCGGGCTCGCGCTGCTCTCGGAGATCCGCGGCTCGTCCGAAGTCGCGCTCGACGATCCCCGGCTTCAGGTGCCCTTCATCGACATGCTCTACGAGATCGCGATCAACACCCCGCTCGGCACGGTCGTGCTCGAGGAGTTCGCGTTCCGCGGCCTCCTGCTCGCGCTGTTCCTGCGACACACCTCGATCTGGCGGTCGGTGCTGTGGTCCTCCCTGCTCTTCGGCGCCTGGCATATCCTTCCGACCATCACCACGGCCGCCAGCAACGGTGCGATGGAGCAGCTCGCCTCGACGACCGCGGGACTGGTCCTCGTCGTGGTCGGCAACGTCCTGTCCACGGCGTTCGCCGGTGCGGTGTTCGCCTACCTCCGGCTACGCTCCGGCAGCCTCCTCGCGCCGGCGCTGGCCCACTTGGCCACCAACAACATCTCGTTCGTCGTCGGCTGGCTCTTCAACCGCTTCGGGTGAGCCCCGTGGCCTCGCGAACTGCGGCGACCAGGGCGGGAAAGTGCGTGGTGGCTCGCACCAGGCTGTCCCGCTGCCGGGCGGGGAGCGCGGCCAGCGCCTCGGCGATGACGTCGGCCCGGCGCGCCGCGGCCCCCGCCATGAGCGCAGATCCGGCTTCCGTCGCCGCGACGAGCGTGACCCGGCCGTTGACGTCGTGGGACCGTCGTTCGGCGAGCCCCTGGTCGCAGAGCCCGTCGACCACCCGGGACATCGTCGGGCTCGACACTCCCTCGGCGCGAGCCAGCCGGCCGAGTGGGAGCGGACCGCTGAAGTGGATGACCGACAGCGCACTCAGCCGGGCCGGCGTCAGACCAGACTCCGCGTCAACCCGTCCCATCGAGCGGAGCAGGTGGATCGCGAACGAGTTCATCGCGCGAGCCGCCTCGCGGACCTCTTGCCCGGTCACGAGTGGAACGTTAGCATCGCTATTTGTTGTTAGTTCCCCTACTGATTTCCGAGGTGCCGTATGCGGCTCGTCCAGGTGGCTCAGCACGCCGACGACCTCGATCGAGCGGCGACCTTCTATGCGCGCCTCCTCGGCACGACAGAGACCGCGCGCTTCGACCCGCCCGGTCTGCTCTTCTTCGACGTCGCGGGAACGCGGCTGCTCCTCGACCGCAACGCCCCCTCGTCGCTGCTGTACCTCGAAGTTGACGACGTGCACGCGACGATCGACGCTCTCCGCGACGACGTGCGGATCCTCTCCGAGCCGCACGCGATCTTCACCCACGAGGACGACCGCCTCGGGCCGCCGGGGCACGAGGAATGGCAGGCGTTCGTCGAGGACTCCGAAGGGAACACGGTCGGCCTGGTCGGCTTCGTCAGACCCTCCACCGGCTGACCCGACGCACCGCATACGGTGTGGTCATGGCGACTGACCGGACGACCGTCTCGGCCGCACATGGCGAGGTGCCCGAGGCGTTCGACGAGGTGGCCGACCGCTACGACCTGATGGTGGCGCTCAACCCCGGTTACCACGCGCACCTTCGACGCAGCGCTCGCGACCTCGTCGCGCGCCTGCCGCAAGGTCAGGCGTGCCGGATCCTCGACCTCGGCTCCGGGTCCGGTGCGTCGACCCGGGCGCTGGTCGACGAGCTCGACCGTGCCGACGTCCGAGCCGAGGTGCTCGGGGTCGACGGCTCGGCCGGGATGCTCGTGCAGGCGAAGCGGAAGGTTTGGCCCGGCTGGGTCCGGTTCGAGCAGGGGCGCGCCGAAGCGCTCGACCAGGTGTGTGACGACGCCGACTTCCAGCCCCTGGACGCCGTGTTCGCCGCCTACCTGCTACGCAACGTTTCCGACCGCGATGGCCTGTTGCGGTCGATGCACGAGCTGATCTCGCCGGGCGGGACCCTGGTGATCCAGGAGTACTCCGTCGCCGGACGCCCGGCGTCACAGATGGTGTGGACCGCGGTGTGTCATGGCGTCGTCATGCCTCTCGGCTGGCTGACGTCGCGACACACCCGCTTGTACCAGTACTTGTGGCGCAGCGTGATGGACATGGACTCGGTCGAGATCGTGATGGAGCGGATGGTCGAGGCCGGGTTCGAGGAGGTCTGGAGTCGGTCGGTCCGCGGATGGCAGCGGGGGATCATCCACACGTTCCACGGGCGCCGCCCCGCATGATGCGCCTGCGGGGTCACCGGGACCACTGGGTCCCGGGCCGAGACCCGCGGGCGGTGCGTCACTCGCCCGCAAGGCCGGACACCGCCGGGGAACTGGGGCGGCAGCCCACGGCGGTCGTCGTCGGAGGCGGGATCGCGGGGATGGCGGCGGCGACCGGCCTGGCCGAACGCGGAGTGGGCGTCACGCTGGTCGAGGCGGCGCCCACGCTGGGCGGGCGAGTGCGGGCCTGGCCGGTCGAGGCTGACGGCGCCACGACCACGATGAGCCGCGGGTTCCACGCGTTCTTCCGGCAGTACTACAACCTGCGCGCGCTGCTCCGGCGGACCGATCCGACGCTCTCGCGCCTCCGCCCGGTGCCGGACTATCCGCTGGTCCTGGCCGGCGAGCATACGGACTCCTTCGCCGGTCTGCCCACGCGGCCACCGTTGAACCTCATGGCGTTCGTCGCCCGGAGTCCCAGCTTCACCCTGCGGGACGTGGCTCGAGTCGATGTGGACGCCGCCCTGAGGCTGCTCGACGTGTCGTTTCCGCGGACGTACGAGGACTACGCGGGACGGAGCGCGGCGGAGGTGCTCGACGAGCTCCGGTTCCCGGACGGGGCACGGCATCTGGCGCTCGAGGTGTTCGCGCGGTCGTTCTTCGCCGACCCGCGGGAGTTCTCAGGTGGCGAACTGGTGGCGATGTTCCACACGTACTTTCTCGGTTCCGCGGAGGGACTGCTCTTCGACGTGCCTTACGACGACTACGACACGGCGCTGTGGGCGCCGCTGGGTCGCTACCT
>JBKPKI010000170.1:0-2566 GCA_046731055.1 Actinomycetota bacterium
GCCCGAGGATCCGATCGCCGTGGGGCCGCGGACCGAGCTCGACGACGACGACCGGATCTACGTCGGCGCGTGGACCCGCATCGTCGTCCGAGCCGCCACCGACGATGAGAAGGCCGCCACGACCACCTGAGGCACGGGGGCCATGGCTCGTCGAGAAGGTATGCGCAGACCTTGTGGTCAGCCCGCATACCGTGGACCGTCTGCGCGCTGACCGTGCGGTGTGCGCAGACCATCCGGCAATGGGGAACAGATCCGGGTTAGGCCGCCGACGTCGCGCAGGCCCAGCTTGAGGGGGCCGCAACCCGACCGGACTCACATCCTTCCGGGGTTTCCGGCGTGAACCGATTCAAACCCGGCAACTTGTGAGTTCGGTCGAGAGGCACGGTGTGAGCCGGTCAGACCGGTCAGACCGCAGACGTCGCTCACGCCTCCGGTCAGTCGGCATGACAGCGACGACCGGATGCGTGGAAAGCCGCCGACGCCGCTGTGGGCGACCAAGCCACGCATCCGGCCGAGTCAGGCGGGTTACCGGAGAGCCGACCCGCCACTCGCGGTCACCCCAGTCGGGTGACCACCGCTCCCCCTGCCTCCGGAACGTCGCGGAACAGCCCCTCCAGGAGGTCGTCCGCGTCCGCCGCCAGCAACCGGGCTGGCTCCTCGTGGAGCAGTCTGACCATCCGCTCCGGCGCCGCCTCGTAGGCCGACGACGAAAGCACCAACAGCCGGTCTCCCGGCGCCATGACGCATACCCCTGGCGTTCCCGGAGTCTCCGGCACCATCACCACCTGCGAGCGGCTGACCAGCAGTGCCGGCGGTGACCACGCGGCTCGAACCTGGATCGCCCCGTCCCGGTGCCCCCACACCTGGCACGACGAGGACGGCCCGGCGACTGGCAGGTCGAACGCCACCGGTGATCCGGCCGTCGACATCCCCCCGTCAGCCACGACGACGCATACCCGCAGCGATCCGGGCACGACGCGAGCTGCACGAGCGGCACCCTGGTGCAGCGCAATGTCGTACCCCGCACCGACGACATGGCGCGGGGCGGGGTACGAGGAGATGCGAACAGGAACCGTCGTCGTCATGACACTCGACCTTCGATCTCGAAGACGGATGCCAGCCCGGTCCGGGTGAGCACGTCGAGCGTGCGGTCCGTGGGGTCCGCGAGGACCACCCGGACAGAGCGGGACTGGCAGCTGCGCTTGACCCACAACAGGGTCGCGACGCACGTGGAGGACAGCCGGGCTACGCCGGAGACATCAATGACGAGGGTGTTCGTCCCGCCGGCCAGCAGGGTGGGCAGGTGCCAGCGGAGGTCGTTCAGGCCCTGCACCATGCGGTCATCGCGCAATGCGACACACACTTGTTGGTCGGCCCGGCTGAGGAGGCTGAGACCGGTCAACGGTGCGGGCCCCCTCTCGAGTTTGGCCTGCCGGTCCGATCGGTCCGGCAGTCCACCAACCCTGCCCCGCGGACGGTTAGGAACTGGTCATGGTTTGTTTGCAGTTGCGTGAAGACCTGCCGACTCCGACCCAGTCCGGCGGAACACAGGAGTGCCTGAGGTTGCGCTGGCAGGATTGCCCTCGTGTCACTCAAGCTGCTCGTCCTCGAGGACGACGACGGCATTCGGACTGCCCTGAGTCTGGCCATGGAGGACGAGGGCTACGACGTCGTCGAGGCGCCCAGCGCCGAGGCGGCGCTGCAGGTCGTCCAGCGCACCCCGCCCGACCTCATGCTCGTGGACCTCATGCTGGGAGGCATGGACGGCTTCTCGTTCATCCGCGAGGTGCGGCCCACGAGCCAGGCACCGATCATCGTCCTCAGCGCCAAGACCGACACCCACGACATCGTCGCCGCCCTGGAGGCCGGAGCCGACGACTACGTCACCAAACCGTTTCAAGTCAAGGAGATCGGCGCCCGCCTTCGCGCGCTGCGCCGGCGCGCAGGTGTCACCGTCGCCGCCGCCGGCAGCCCATCCACCGAGCAGTCGACGCTCACGCTCGACTCCGAGCGTGGCCCGCTCGTCCTCGACGTCGGCGCCGGCGTCGTGCGTCGCGGCGGCGAGGAGGTCCACCTGACGCTCACCGAGTTCCGGCTGCTGTGCGAGCTGGCGTCACCCGCCGGGCGGGTCCTCAGCCGGCGGTCGCTGCTGGAACGAGTTTGGGAGCGCGGCTACTTCGGCGACGAGCGCATTGTCGACGTTCACGTCCGCCGCCTGCGGACCAAGATCGAGGCGAATCCCAACGCGCCCCAGCTCGTCGTCACCGTTCGTGGGCAGGGATACCGGCTGGACCTCCGATGAGCACCATATGAAGGGGCCGTGGTCGACGTGGGGCCTGCGCGGGACGGTCACCGCCTCGTTCGCCCTCGGGGCCCTCATCGTGTCCACGCTGCTCGCCGTCGGGACGTACCTCACCGCGCGCCACTACCTCATGGACCAGCGCCAAGCGACAGCTCTGCGGCAGGCGTATGCGGACGCCACCTTCGTCGTCGACGGCCTCCTCGCGCGTGACGCCCGCATCCCCGACGTCCTCAGCTCGGTCAACCCGACGGCCGACTCCGAACT
>JBKPKI010000171.1:0-6612 GCA_046731055.1 Actinomycetota bacterium
CGTGTCCGGAGGGGGACTTGAACCCCCACGCCCGATAAAGGGCACTAGCACCTCAAGCTAGCGCGTCTGCCATTCCGCCACCCGGACGAGGTGGGCCTCGGCGCCCTCCACGAGGGTCCTCAGCGCGCCCGAAACGCTAGCACGCAGCCCGCCCGGACACCGAACCGGCGAGCCCCGCTCACACCCGTCGAAGGACAGCCGGCGAGAGCTCTGCGACTGACCGAACTCCGCTCAGCCCCAGGGTCAGGTCGAGCTCGGCGACGAGGTTCTCGAGGACCGCCTGCACGCCGCCCGCACCGTCCAGCGCCAGCCCGTAGACGTGCGGCCGCCCAACGGTTACCGCCGCCGCTCCGAGCGCCAACGCCTTAAACACGTCGGCGCCGGACCGGACACCACTGTCGAGCATCACCGGGACAGAGGTCGACTGCGGCCCACCCACAGCCGCCACGACGTCGACCAGCGCGTCCACCGCTCCGACGGCGCCGTCCACCTGACGGCCGCCGTGATTCGACACGAGGATGCCGGCCACGCCCAGCTCGACCGCCCGCCGCGCGTCGTCCGGATGAAGGATCCCTTTGAGCAGCACCGGAAGCCGGGTCCGCGACGGCAACGTCTCCAGATCGGCCCAGGACAGGGACGGCTTCGAGTAGATGGCCAGGAAGGTCTCGACCGCCGCACGGGTATGCGGTGAGCGGAGGTTGTCGACGAAGCCGCCGGGCAGCTCCCGGGCCATCGACCCAAGCGTCCGCACCGCCCCGGGAGTCGGGCGTGGGCGCGGCCCAGAACCGGCCGAACTACCGGTGGCCACCCGTGCCGCCACAAGCTCGCGAAACCGGGGATCGGACGTGTACTGGGCGATCCCGATCCCCCGTGCGAATGGCAGTGATCCCCGGTTGAGGTCCTGCGGCCGCCAGCCGAGCATCGTCGTGTCCAGGGTGACGACCAGCGCCGAGGCACCGATGGCCTCCGCCCGACCGAGAAAGGAGTCGACCAGTGCCTCGTCGGTCGACCAGTAGAGCTGGTACCACCGCGGCCCGTCCCCCATCGCCCGGGCCGTCGCCTCCATCGGCGAGGATCCCTGACTGGAGAGGATGTACGGAAGACCGACGGCCGCCGACGCCGCCCCCACCATCTCGTCCGCGCCCCGCCGGACCAGTCCCGCCGCCCCGATCGGTGCCACCAGCAACGGGGCAGGCAGCCGCATACCGAGCAACGACACAGAGAGGTCCCGGTCGGCCACTCCCCGCAGCATCCGGGGCACCAGCTGCCACCGGTCGAACGCCGCGCGGTTCGCCCGCATCGTCGCGCCGTCACCGGCTCCCCCGGCGACGTACGCCCACGCGTCGCCAGACATCACCCGGCGCGCCGCCCGCTCCAGCTCGCGAAAGTCCGTGGGCACCCGCGGTCGGCGCCCCAACACCCCGGCGCGGTAGATCGCGTTCTGCCTCATCCGACCGGGACCCCACGAAGCCATCGCACTCATCCGAGCGACGGTACCGGGCCGCGAGAACCGTCCGACCCCGATGCCAGACTGCGCCCATGACGGCCGTCGAGCTCTCGTCGCGAACCGGTCGCGGCATCGTCGTCGCCGCCGTCCTCGGCTCGGGCATGGCCATGCTCGACGGCACCGTCATCACCGTCGCGCTCGTCCGCATCGGCGAGGACCTCAACGCCAGCCTGGCCGACCTGCAATGGATCACGAACGGCTACCTGCTCTCGCTCGCCTCGCTGATCCTCCTCGGTGGCAGCCTGGGCGATCGCTACGGCCGGCGCAGGATCTTTGTCGTCGGCGCAGTGGGTTTCGCCCTCACGTCCGCGTTCTGCGGCATCGCTCAGAACCCAGGCCAGCTCATCGCCGCCCGGGTGCTCCAAGGAGTAGCCGGTGCGCTGCTGACCCCGGGGAGCCTGGCGATCATCGAAGCCACCATCCGGCACGAGGACCGCGCCAAGGCGATCGGCTCGTGGTCCGGGCTCGGCGGTGTCGCCGCCGCCATCGGGCCATTCGTCGGAGGCTGGCTGGTCCAGTACGCCAGCTGGCGCTGGGCGTTCTTCCTCAACCTCCCGCTCGCTGCGCTCACGGTCCTGCTCGCGGTGCGCACCGTCCCGGAGACGCGTAACGAGGAAGCCGGACACCGCTTCGACGTGCTCGGGGCGGTGCTCGCCACCCTCTCGCTGGCCCTGGTGACGTACGCGCTGATCCAGTACGAGTCGCTTGGCTCCCTCTGGACCATCGTGGTGGTGATGGTCGGCCTGGTGATCGGCCTCGGCTTCGCCGCCGTGGAACGCCGGGCCGCGAACCCCATGGTGCCCCCCTCGCTGTTCACCGATCGACAGTTCACCGGCGCCAACCTCATGACCCTCGTCGTCTACGGCGCGCTGGGGGCCGTGATGTTCTTCCTGACGTTGCAGCTGCAGACCGTCCTGGGGTACGGACCGCTGACGGCCGGTCTGGCCACCCTGCCGATGACGCTGCTCATGCTGTTCCTCGCCGCTAAGGGCGGCGAACTGGGAGCGCGCATCGGTCCTCGGCTGCCGATGACCGTCGGTCCAGTAGTGTGCGCGATCGGGGTGGCGCTCCTCACCGGAGTCGGAGCGGGCAGCTCCTACCTAGTCGGCGTCCTCCCCGGCGTGGTCGTCTTCGGTCTCGGCCTCTGCCTCCTCGTCGCCCCGCTCACCGCCACCGTGCTGGCCGCCGCGCCAGACCGGTTCGCCGGCGCGGCGAGTGGCGTCAACAACGCCGTCGCCCGCGCCGGCAGCCTGCTGGCCGTCGCCGCTCTTCCCGCGGTGGTGGGGCTCACCGGCACCGCATACCGCGACGCCGCTGTCTTCACCGAGGCTTACCGGACGGCCATGTGGGTGTGCGCGGGTCTGCTCGTCGCCGGCGGGCTGGTTTCGTGGGTGCTCATCCGCAATACCGCGCAGAACGCCCCGCTCGGTCAGCCGGACGACGTGTCCGGCCGCTGACCGCGTCTGTCAGGCACCACGAACTGCGTGGCAGGATCGACGAACGCCGGCCGCGTCGTCGCGACATCAGGGAGAACGCCATGTCCAGCACTGCCTCGGAGATCTCGGCGACCAAGAGCCTCGCCGACTACGACGAGGACGACCTGCACCTGGACCTGCGGTGGTGGGACGCCCTGAACTACCTCACCGTCGGTCAGATCTACCTCAAGGGCAATGCACTTCTCCGCGAATCGCTGGCCATGGAGCACATCAAGCCGCGCCTGCTCGGCCACTGGGGCACCAGTCCCGGCCTGTCCATGATCTACGTCCTGCTCAACCGGCTCATCAACCGCGCCGGATCCGACTGGTTGTACGTCACCGGGCCCGGCCACGGCGGACCCTCACTGGTCGCCGCCGCATACCTCGAGGGCACCTACTCCGAGGTCTACCCGCACGTCACCGAGGATGCCGACGGGGTTCTCGGGCTGTTCCGCCAGTTCTCCTCTCCCGGCGGCATACCCAGCCACGTCAGCGTGCAGACACCCGGCAGCATCCACGAGGGCGGCGAGCTCGGGTATGCGTTGGCGCACGCCGGCGGGGCAGCGATGGACCACCCGGACCTGTTCGTCGCCTGCGTCGTGGGAGACGGCGAGGCCGAGACCGGCCCACTGTCGGGTTCGTGGCGGCTGCCGTACTACCTCAACCCGCGCCGCGACGGAGCGGTCCTGCCGATCGTCCACCTCAACGGGTACAAGATCGCGGGACCGACCGTGTTCGGCCGGACCTCCGACGAGGACGTCGAGGCCTACCTCGCCAGCCAGGGCTGGGACCCTGTCGTCGTCGAAGGAAGCGAGCCGGAGCACGTCTTCCGAGACCTCTGGGCCGCGCTGGTCCGCAGTCACGAGCAGATCCTCGCCCTGCGCGAGTCCACCCGTGGCGGAGGCTCGAGCCAGCCGGTCCGGCACACCTGGCCGGCCATCGTGCTGCGGACCCCCAAGGGGTGGACGGGCCCGCACGAGGTCGACGGCATCCAGGTCGAGGACACGAACCTCAGCCACCAGGTCCCCCTGTCCGGCATCAAGGACAACCCGGAGCACCTGCGCATCCTCGAGGAGTGGTTGCGCAAGTACCGGCCGGAAGAGCTATTCGACGAAGGCGGCCGTCTTGTCGACGAACTGCGCGCGCTCGCCCCCGACGGCGACAAGCGAATGTCGGCCACCCCGTTTGCTAACGGCGGACGGCTCCTGAAGGACCTCCCCATCAAGGAGCTGCGCAGCTACGCGCTGGCCGTCGAGCGCGGGGTCACCGTCCACGAGAGCACCCGCCCGATGGGCGACCTGATGCGGGACGTGTATGCGGCGGACGTCACCGACGACGGCGGCGGCACGTTCCGGCTGTTCTGTCCTGACGAGACGGCGAGCAACCGGCTGCAGGCGGTGTTCGAGGCGACCGACCGGTGCTTCCAAGCACCGATCAAGCCGACCGACCAGAAGATCTCCGCGGACGGCCGGGTCATGGAGGTCCTCTCCGAGCACCTGTGCTCCGGGTGGCTGGAGGGGTATCTCCTCAGCGGCCGGCACGGCGTGTTCGCGACCTACGAGGCGTTCGCCATGGTGTCCGCGTCGATGACCATCCAGCACGTCAAGTGGCTCCAGCACGCCCAAGAGCTGGCCTGGCGCGAACCGGTCGCGTCGCTCAACATCCTCCTGACGAGCACCTGCTGGCGGAACGACCACAACGGGTTCTCCCACCAGGGGCCGGGACTCATCGACTCGCTGCTCCCGCTCGCCCCGGGGGTGGTTCGCGTCTGGCTCCCGCCAGACGCCAACTCGGGGCTGTCCATCCTGAACCACTGCCTGCGCAGCAAGGATCACGTCAACCTCATCGTCCTCGACAAGCAGCCGCACCTTCAGTACCTCTCGATGGAGGAGGCCGACGAGCTCTGCGCCGCCGGCGCCGGCATCTGGCACTGGGCCTCGAACGTGCCACCGCGACAGGAGCCGGACCTCGTCGTCGCCGCGTCCGGCGACGTGCCGACGCAGGAGGCGCTGGCCGCCGTTGAGCTGCTGCGGGACTGGTGCCCGGAGCTCAAGGTCCGGTTCGTCAACGTCGTCGACCTCATGGCCCTGCTCCCCGAGGGCGACCATCCGCACGGCTATACGGATGGCGTCTTCGAGGGCCTCTTCACCGAGAACAAGCCCGTGGTCTTCGCATTCCACGGCTATCCCCGCGCCATCCACCAGCTGATCCACGGTCGAAGTGCCCCGGGCCGGTTCCACGTTCGGGGGTTCAGCGAACAGGGCACGACCACGACTCCGTTCGACATGGTCGTGCTCAACCGGGTGTCTCGCTATCACCTCGCCATCCAGGCGCTTCGACACGTCATCGCCCGCCCGCCGAGGTGGCACGAGCTGACCGCCTACTGCAACGAGATGCTCGCCAAGCACTCGGCGTATATCCGCGAGAACTTCGAGGACATGCCGGAGGTCCGCGACTGGACGTGGCGGGGCTGACAGAGTCGCCAGATGGTCACCAGCGTCTACCTCGCCTCGTCCGAGGGACAGTCCGGCAAATCCGCCGTCGCGGTCGGGATCCTGGACCAGCTCAGCCGACGGGTCGGGCGAGTGGCGGTCTTCCGTCCCGTCGTCCGGACCCCTGAGGCGAAGGACGACCACGTCCTTGACCTGTTGCTCTCGCAGCTCGAACCGGGGGGCGACGCACCGGCTCCGGTGACGGCGCAGGAGGCGTCGGGGGTCTTCTACGACGACGTCCACCACGATCCCGACGCCGCGATGTCGACGATTGTGGATCGCTACCACGCGGTCGCGAACCGGTTCGACGCCGTGCTCGTCGTGGGCTCCGACTTCACGGACGTCACCTCGCCGACCGAGTTCTCGTACAACGCCCGCATCGCCGCCAACCTCAACAGCCCGATGCTCCTGGTCGTGTCGGGCCGAGGCAAGACGCCCGAGCAAGTGCGCGTCTCGGCGGACATCGCCGTCGACGAGGCGCGCCACCACCACGCCTCGGTGCTCGCCGTCATCGCGAACCGCGTTGAGCGAGAACAGGTTCCCGCAGCAACAGCCGCCTTGGCCGGCGTCGCCGGCGGCGTACCCTCATACGCCATCCCCTCCGACCCGGTCCTCGACGCGCCGACGATCCGCGAGCTACAGACGGCCATCCGGGGGACCCTCATCCAGGGTGACGACGCGCTACTGGATCGTGAGTCGTCCGGGCTTCTGGTCGCCGCCATGACCATGCCGAACGTCCTCGACCGGCTGTTCGAAGGCTGCGTGGTCATCTCCCCCGCCGACCGCGCCGACGTGCTGCTCGCCCTGCTCCTCGCGTACCGGGCAGAGACGTTCCCGTCACCGGCCGGGATCGTCCTCAACGGCGACCTCGAGGTTCCGCACTCGATCGAACGGCTGGTCAACGGCCTCGACGTCCACATTCCCGTCATCACCACGAGGGCCGCCACGATGCGCACGACGGCGGACTTGTTTGCGGTCGCGCCCCGGCTCACCCGGTCGTCGGCGCGGAAGGTCGAGGCGGCCCTGCGGATCTTCGATGAACACGTCGACGGCTCGACTCTCCTCGATCGCCTCGACGTCAGCCCGACGAGCGTCGTGACGCCGCTGATGTTCGAGTACCAGTTGATCGACCGCGCTC
>JBKPKI010000172.1:0-14296 GCA_046731055.1 Actinomycetota bacterium
ACATCGTCGCGGCTCTGTCCGCGAGCTTTCGTGACGATGTTGGTGGGGCGGGGCATCGGTCTCTCCCCTACGTCTCCTTCTTCCGTTGGTGGGCTGCGGACGGGAGTTTCGACGTCAACGTCGAGGGCTTGGTCCGAGGGGATGCCGCGGGCCGGACCACGTCAGATCCGGCGCTGCGCCGCCCCTGGCTGGGCCGGACAGCTGATTGAGGAGGCTGGCGCGGAAGGCCAGGCCCCGGCCACCGCGCCGATGGGTCCCGCCGCTACCCCTCGGCGGCTAGCGCGCACAACGAGGCCACCGCCTCCCGTTGGTTCTGGCCGGCGGGTCGGCCCTGTTCGCAACCCGGCCGGCCAGTCCGACGGGACCATCGCTGCCGAGCCCGTCAGGGCGCGGCAGCGCCGTCTGGGGTGGAGCCGGCGTCAGCGGGTGACGGAGCGGCGTCCGCCGACCCGGCTCCAGATGAGCAGCACGATGACGGCGCCGATGATGGAGCCGATGATGCCGGCGGGCTGCAGGAAGCCGTCCTGGGCGTCCTTGTGGAAGAGCAGGTAGCCGAGGAACCCGCCGACGAAGGATCCGACGATGCCCAGCACGATGGTCATGAGCACCGACATGTGTTGAGGGCCGGGAACGATGAGCCGCGCGAGTGCGCCGGCGAGGAGGCCCACAATGATCATGGTGATGATGAGTCCGAGCATGGCTGGTCCCTTTCGGTGGAGGACGGCCGGTTCGGCTGGTCCGTGGTGCCTTTACCGAACCACCCCTTAGGGCGGGTGTACTACACCCCTAGGGGGGTTACTGTCGATGCCGTGTCCCCACCGACGTTGACCCACCCGATCTCTGTAGCGCTGGTGAACGACTACGACGTGGTGGTCATGGGAGTGGCGAACATCCTGGACCGGTACCGCGACCAGGTCGTCGTCGCCGAGCTGGACACCAACCGACCGGTGAGCGACGTCGTCGACATCGTCCTATACGACTCATTCGCGCAGCCGGAGTCCGACCACGATGAGATCAGTGTCCTGGTCAGCAACCCGAACGCCCGGCGGGTGGTCGTCTACACCTGGAATTTCGAACCCGACCTCGTCGACAGCGCACTGCGGCGAGGGGTATCCGGGTACCTGTCCAAGGCGCTCCCGGCCCGCGAGCTGGTCGCCGCCCTGTGTGCCGTGCACGACGGGGAGATCGTCGTCAGCGAAGCGCCCATGCGAAGCCGCGCCATCAACGGTTTGGACTGGCCCGGACGCAGTGAAGGCCTCTCCGACCGCGAGTCCGAGGTCCTCGCCCTCATCACGCAGGGCCTCAGCAACGCTGACGTGGCCCGGCTGACCTACCTCAGCACCAACACCGTCAAGTCCTACATTCGCACCATTTACCGCAAGATCGGTGTCGGCAGCCGCACCCAGGCCGTTCTGTGGGGCATCCGGCACGGTTTCGCCCCGGATCGCCACCGGATCGAACACTGGCGCGGCGGACCCTGAGAGATCCGAGGGATCGCTGATGTGCTGCCGCCGCAGAACGACCAAGAGTCACGGCTGACCTGCGACCACGGCCCTCGACCTACCTTCATGCCGGGTACGGGACCCGCATGGGCGATCCGGCCCACGGCAAAGGGTGTGGCCGTCCCTAGCCGGGCACGAAGATGTCGACCCACCATCGCAATGTGCGCTCCCCGTCGACCCCCGCCATGGCCACTGTCCCCAAGTCGAGCCCTCAACGGCAACGGCCGCACTGCCGGTGCTGTGCCGCCTCTCACGTCGGTGTGCGAGCGCCAATCGGAGGCGGACGCCGCTGCGCTCCGTCATCCGCTCCGAACGACTCGTACTCGTCTTCCTCCGACGTTCACGGATCTGCGTCTCAAGCCTGGCGGCGCCAGCGGCAACCACCGCCGACCCAGGACATGCCGGCGGTGGACTGCCTCACATCGGTGATGAGAGTGCAACGGAACACGTCGCGGGTCGCTGCATGCGGGCGGCGCGGCAACGTTCGTGTGCTGCTGGATCAATCTGCCCGTCAGCCCAATACTGACGGCCATAGGCCGGGCCATTCGACGCGCATACGACTACCGTTCGCGGCCACACTGCGGCGGTTAGCTCCACCAACTCCACGACCAGGTCAGGGCTGCCAGACGCGACTGGCCCGTGAGGCTGGGGTGGAAGTAATCCAGCGTAGTGACGTCGCTGCGGCTGAACTGGTATCCGAAGACCGCGTTGTCATCAAATTTGCACCTTGAGTATTTGGCGCACTCCTGCTGGAGCACCGCGTTGAACGCGATGTTGCGCTCCCGGACCTGGTTGCGCTGTGCATCGGTACGGTCCGGAGATAGCAAAGACTGGCAGATGTTGGCGACGTCCCAGACGAACTGTGCCGTGGAGTTGGTGTGGTAGATGTTCCAGAGTTGGTACACGTCGGGAATGCTGCTGACGAAGACGTGCGCGCGACGCGGCAGGCCGACGTCGAGGGAGGCCAGGGCCTGCTGAAACTGGGACCGGAACGTGGCGACTGGGGTCATCGACTCGACCGTCGGCGTGCACAGGTCATTGGCCCCCATGAGGACGGTGACGTAGTCGGCGGCCTGACCGACGGCCCTTGCCGCCTGTCCGGTCGCGTCACTCATCCTCGCTCCGGACACCGCATCGTTGTAGTTGCGGCCGCTGATTGTCGGGTTGGCCTGCCGGATGCGTTCATAGTGGCTGCTGATTCCATCCCAGCCTGCGTTGCCGGTGCTCCAGGAGTTCGCTGGGTGATCGCCGTACCAACAGCAGACGTCGGCCGCCTGCGTCATGGAGTCGCCAATCGCGGCAATGCTGTTCGGAAGTTTGGCGGTGCCCGGCTCAGCGGACGCGGTGGCTGACAGCGCCAACATGAGGGAGACGGCGGACAAGAGCGCCACAAGGAGGCGTCGCACGGCAGTCACCTAGCTTTCGGCGTCACCGGCCCGTGCCGCCGGGCCGCGTTATGACGCAGGTCGCCCACGATGGGTCGCCTGCACCCTGAAGACTCCGCTCGCGACCGTTGATGACGCCGCGGCCGCCACTGGCGACCCGGTCCGCGGATCGCCAGATCCCTCAGGTCCGCCCCAGCCAACGGCCGCGCCCCGCCGCGCTCCATCCAAGGCGACGCGGCGCGGCCTTACCTTGTCGCGTCCTCAGAGACTATGGCTGTTCTCAGCAGTGCCGCGGCCGCGCAGGCATTTGTCGAGGCAGATCCGTTTGTCCGAGCTGGCTTGGTGCACGAGTGGACCATCAGGAAAATGGGCGGACATGCTGGGTTGAGCGGGCTGTCGCCATGGCCGGTAAGCGAGTTCACGCAGGCGCTGTCACTGCCAGCTGCGAAACTCCACAACACACCAGCACGACCGAACTCTCCGTGCACATCTGGTCGTCATCGTCGCTGTCGCGCGCGGACGGTCATCGTAGGAAGCAACACTGCCGACCATGGCCAAGCCTGATACCCGCGCGGGCTCCTCAGCGCGCATGCCAGGGCGTATGGACCTCCGGACGAGTGCCCCACACCGCGAAACCTGCCACCTCCACCCGATTCGCCACCTGCACTAGGTCGACTGGCCAATCAAAGGATGGATCGGCCCGCTTGAGGATCAGACGCGCCATAGCCGGGTCGGTCAACCATGACCAAGTGGACTCCCGCGTCCGGCCTTCGCGCTGGCCGTCGTGTGAGCGTGTGATCCACCTGGGCGTTGCCGGCCGGTGCTGGTGGGGAGCATCATTGGCGGCGGGTCCGACCGTCGGGGCCTGGACCGTTGCCTGTAGCCGGAGGTCGGGATGAACAAGGCCTTGCGTATGCGACGGGTAGTCGTCGCGTCCGTTGCTGTGAGTGTGTTGTCGGTGACGACGGCGTGGGCGTCGACCTCCACCGTTGGTGCGTTGCAGCAGGTGTCCGGCTCGTCCCCGTTCGGGGCGTGTTCCGCCGATAACGTCGCCGCTCAGCCCGGAACCGTGTACGCCAACAGTGAGGTCGAGCCGTGGTTGGCGGCTAGCCGAGTCGATCGCAACGGTGACGGCGCCGCGGACCTGATCGCCGGCTACCAGCAGGACAGGTGGGATAACGGCGCTTCCCGTGGCGTGTACGCCAGCGTCTGGTATCAGGGTGCGTGGAGGCAGGTGGCGATCCCTGGCACCTCGGCGTGTGTGGGTGGAAGCCATCTGCGAGCCACGGATCCGTGGGTCACATTCTCGCCGGACGGCGCCGCCTACTTCTTCACCCTGGCCACGTCGGCCGGAAACGACTCCGCCCTGTACGTGAACAAGTCGACCGACGGTGGTCTGACCTGGGCCGCGCCGGTCACGCTCATCGAGCAGGACAGCGTCTTCAACTTCAATGACAAGAACTCCATCACCGCCGATCCGTTCGACTCCCGCTACGTGTACGCGATCTGGGACCGCAGTCGCTTCCCCAGCGACAAGCGGGAACTGCACTCGGTCGCAGGTTTCCCTCGGTCCGTTCGCAGTGATGCGATGTTCTCCCGCACCACCGATGGCGGGCAGACCTGGGAGGCGCCGCGCGCGATCTTCCAGCCGCAGGCCAACCAGTTCGGCATCGGCCACCAGATCGTCGTGCTTTCCGACGGCACCCTCGTCGACAGCTTTATGCTGTTCCACGGGTCCGGGTCCAACAAGAAGGGCCAGGAAGTCGCGGTGATGATCTCTCGTGACCGTGGTGCCACCTGGACCGAGCCCATCCGCGTGGCCAAGGCCCTCCCGGGGTTCATCAGCGACCCCGATGATGGCACGCCGGTCCGGACCGGCGACATCATCCCGGATATCGCCGCCGGACCCGACCGGTCGGTGTACGTGGTCTGGCAGGAGGCGACCCTGGCGGCGTCAGGATCGGCGATCGCGTTCTCCAAGTCGCTTGATGGCGGGCTCACCTGGTCGGCGCCGCGGCGGGTCAACTCGGTGCCCACAACTCAGGCGTTCACGGCGTCCATCGAGGCGCTACCGGACGGCACGCTTGGTGTGACGCACTACGACTTCCGGTTCAACACACCGGACGGTGGAGCCACCTTGCCTACCGACTACTGGTTCCTGCACTCGCACGACGGTGGCGCGACCTGGACCGAGTCGCGGGTGACGGCTAGCTCGTTCGACATGCGGAAGGCGCCGTTCGCCCGAGGGCTGTTCGTCGGAGACTACGAAGGCCTGACCAGCCAGAGCGGCCAATTCTTGGCGCTCTTTGCCCAGACCCACGGGACCGACCCCGGCAGCGTGTTCTTCACCCGCATCACCCCATGACCGAACCTGTTCGACGACCCACCTCCTCAAACACGGATCGTCCTCCACTGAAGGGTTGAATCCAGTGCGCAGCTGGATCGCATCCCACGCAGAAGACCACCCGGGACCTGCCACGCCGAGGTCAGAAACGACAACGCACAACCGGCACGAGTGGTCCCAGCAAGTCGCCTCTCAAAACGGTTCGCTATTCGGGACGATCGCACTGCTTGCGGCATGAGCTTGCTCGGGGTTGGGTCGCGGGTCCTAAGGGTCATGGGCGAGGCCGATGACAGGCCAGTCCCCTTGTGTCCACTAGCGTCCACGCCGTATGGTCGTCAATGTCCGCAGGTAGCAAGGCATTTGAGCAGGTGGCGCGCACAGTCGGGGCGTGTCGGACCAGACCTTCGGGACTGGTTCGAGTCCCTTCACGTCCACCCTCGTCAGCCTCCGGGAGCCGCGTCGGGCCACCCGTGAGCACTTCAGGTGCCCAGGTCGAGAACGTGCCCACCGGCCGCCTTGGTGGCGAGATAGCGGGCGTTCGCCGGGCTGACGTGGACGCCGGTCGGCAGCTGCTCGGCCACGGTGATGCCGCGCTGCCGTAGCTGTCGCGCCTTGTCGGGGTTGTTGCTGAGCAGCCGCACGGTTGGCAGCCCCAGCGCCAGCAGCATCTGTGCCGCCGCGGTGTAGTCGCGCTCGTCGGCGCCGTACCCCAGTGCGAGGTTCGCCGCATACGTGTCGAGTCCCTGGCTCTGGAGCTGGTAGGCGTCGAGCTTGGCGTACAAGCCGATGCCACGCCCCTCCTGGCGGAGGTAGAGCAGGTAGCCGCCGGCCCGGTCCAGGCGGCCGACCGCCTCACGCAGCTGCGGCCCGCAGTCGCATCGCTGGGAACCGAGGACGTCGCCGGTGAGGCACTCGCTGTGCAACCGAACAAGGGTGGGCCGAGAGCCGTCCTCGCGCGGCGTTCGCGCGAACGAGCCGAGTCCGAGCGCGAGATGCTCGCGCCCGTCGACCAGCCCCTCGAACGTGAACGCCCGCGCCGTCGTCGTGAACCCGTCGCCCATCCGCAGCGGAAAAGTGATCTGGCTACGAATGGTGGCGCGGGGCAGGGTTGTTGGCACGGTCAACCTTCCTGAAGCGGCACGGAATAACGCTCGGACAGGGCGTAGCGCAGCAGGGCGGCGTCCCCGACCTGCCGCACGTCGGCCAGCCGCGCCCGGTTCGTCGCGGTCCAGGGAAACGCTCCCGCGTTGACGAAACGCGGCGCCCGCTCATCGCCCACGAAGATCGGCGCCACGACCAGCTGCAGCTCGTCGACGAGGTTGGCCGTGAGGAGCGAGGTGAGGACGCGGCGGCCGCCTTCCACGATGAGCCGGGCGACCCCCCGGGTGGCGAGATCCGTCAGGACCCAGGCGAGCTCGACATCGGCTCCGGCATCGACGACGGTCGCGCCCCCTCGGAGGCGCCGGGCCAGCGGCTCAACCGTCGGTGTCGCGGCGTAGACCAGCGTGCCCGACCCCGCTTCGGTGAAGATGCGCGCGTCGGCCGGGAGGTTTCCGCCCCGCGTGACCGTCACCCGCAAGGGCGTCGGCGGCAGCCCCCGCGCGGCTCGCGAGGCGCGACAGGCGTCGCTGCGGACCAGCAAGCGCGGGTCGTCGCGTCGAACGGTCTCGGCTCCGACCAGGATCGCGTCACAACCGGCTCGCTCCGCGTCGACCCGATCCAGGTCGGCCGCCGGCGAGAGGACGAGCCGCTCGGGTCCGGCGTCGTCGAGGTAACCGTCGAGCGACACGCAGCAGCTCAGCACCGTGTAAGGGCGGTCAGGCATCGGCCGTCGCCCGCTCGGGTCTCCGCGCTTGTCCGGTCGCGACCTGGCGGACCTGGAGCAGCTGCACCAGGAGCACCACGGCGCCGGGAAGGGCGGCGAGCAGGACCAGGGCTCCGTATGCGGCGGCCGCCGTCACGCCCGCGCTCGCTCCCAGCCCGGTCGCGGCGAAGGCCCACGCGGCGACGCCTTCGCGCGGACCCCACCCCGCGACGTTGGCCGGGACGGCTGAGCCGGCCAAAACGACCAAGGACAGCGGGACGAGAATGCCGAGCCCGAGCTCGACACCGGTTGCGCGCACGGCGACGGAGAGAACGGTGGCGTGCCCGGCGACCACCACCACGGACGCCACGAGCACCCGCGGCCAGGTGTGGCGAGACAGCAGGCCCACCCGCAGGTCGCTGACGGCGACCCGCAATGCCCTGGCCAGCCGGCCGCCGGGCATCCGCCTCCCGAACCACGCGCCTGCTGCGTAGACAGCCGCAGCGAAGGCCAGGACCGAGAGGAGCACGACGGCGACCCACCCAGCCAGCCCTCGGAAGGCTGACGGCACCGCAACGAGCACCGCCGCCGTCAACGCGAGCTGAACCGCCTGTCCTCCGAACCGCTCCCAGCCCACGGACCGGACGGACACGCCGAGCGCTCCGGTGCCTCGACCGTGTCGCATTGCCCGCTCCACGTCGCCGACCACCCCGCCGGGGACCGTGCTGTTGACCAGCTGTGAGCGGTAGTAGGCCGCGACCGCTGACCGCAGCGGAAGCGGAAGACCCATGCCGCCGGCGACAACCGTCCAGCGCCAGGCCGCGGCCACCGTCGTGACGACGCCGACGCCGAGGGCCAGCGTTACCGTGCCGGCGTCCAGGCGCCGAACGCCGTCGAGGAACGCATCGGCCCCGAACCGCCACACCAGCATGACGAGCAGCACCAGGCCGGCCACCGGACCGGCCCAGTGCCGCATCGGACCGACCGTCATGAGACCGCTCCCGCGAGCACCATCGACGTGAGGGCCCCCTGCACGGCGTCCACGGTCGCGTTCCATGTCGGCAGCTCTGCGCGGCGCGCTCGAGCCGCACGACGCAGGCACCGCCGCGTCTCCTGGTCGGTCAGCCACCGCCGCAAGGCGGCGGCTAGGGCAGCCGGGTCTCCAGGAGTCACCAGCAGACCCGGCGGGCCGCTCTGGGTCATGCCCAGCGCCTCGCGCGTGCCACCGACGTTCGTGGACAGCACGGGCACGCCGCGGGCGAGGGCTTCGGTCAGCACCATCCCGTAGGTCTCCGACCGCGAGGGATGGACGAGGAGGTCAGCGGACGCGTACGCGGCCTCCACAGCCTCAGCGGCGAGCGGCCCGGTGACGCGGACCCGGCCGCCAGCGGCGGCCGCCCATCGTTCGACGTTCGCCGCCGTCTCCCAATCGACGGTCAGCGACCCGACGCACTGAAGCTCCCAGTCGAGATCCTGGAGCTTGCTCAGCGCCGCGACCAGCCCGTCGTGGCCCTTGACGCGCGAGACCGGGCCGACGGCCAGCAGCCGGTTCCCCGCGTCGGACCCGGGCGCCAGTGGCGCGGGCTCGGCGCCGGGCACCGCCAGCCGCAGCCGACCTGGGTCGAGCCGGTATGCGTCGAGCAGCCAGTCCCGCGTCCACTCGCTGGTGACAACCACGACGTCGGCCGCCGCGAGAGCCTGCGCCTCACCGGACACCACCGAAGGCGAGGACGCGAAGGCGTGACCGAGGGGCATGTGCACCAACACCCCCAACCGCAGCCGATTGGCTTGACTGACAAGCGTTTCCGGAGCTGCCGAGCCGACCAGCCCGTCAACGAGGACGACCGCGCCGTCCGGGATCGACCGCATGACGTGCGTGAGTCGCATACGAGCCGCCCCGTCGGGCGACGGCCAGTCTCCGGCGACCTCGTGCTCGCGAACCGACCAGCCGCGCGCGGCCAGCCCGCCGCAAACCCTCACGTCGTAGACGTTGCCGCCGCTGGGCCGCGTCGCGTCGCGGACCCCGGCCGGCATGAGCATGTGGACGGTGGCCATCATGGCGCCCGCTCGTAGGACGCCCAGGCGAGCGGGTTCTCCCGCAACGTGACCGCGATCGCCGTGATTCCGCCGGCGTGGGGACCCAGCGTCCCGTCGGTGACCTTCGTAGCGAGCGTGTCGGCGACGTGTCGCGCGAGCACCTCAGTGGTGGTATTGACGCCGGTGAAGTCGGGCACGTCGTCGAGGTTTCGGTAGGTGAGCGCGCCGACGACCTCACGCAGCGCGGTGGCCGCGAGGCCGATGTCGACGACGATCCCGTCCGGGTCGAGGCCGTCCCGGCGGAACGTGGCCTCGACGACGTACGTCGCTCCGTGGAGCGACTGGGCCGGACCGAACGCCTCTCCCCGCAGGCTGTGCGCCACCATCATGTGGTCGGCGACCGTGACCGCATACACGTTCAGTCCTCCTCGTAGGTCACGGTGTGGCACAGGGTCCGACTGTCGCCGTTGGCGAGGCGAGCCATGATGCCCGGCAGCGCGGCCAGGGTCGACGTCCCGGTGAGGAGTGCGTCGAACGCGGGATCGCGCAGGAGGTGGAGAGCCAGCTGCAGCCGGTCGAGATACGTCCGGCGGCCGGCTCGGGCCGGCGCGACGGTCCCGACCTGGCTGGCCCGGATCCCCAGCCGGGCGGAGTGGAACCGGCTCCCGAGGGACAGGTGCACCACGCGATCGCCGTACCAGCTGAGGTCGAGGACCGACGTGTCGGGCGCCGACAGGGCCAGGCACGTCTGCAGGCCGGCGGACGTGGCGGTCGTATGGACGACGAGGTCCTGGTCTCCCTCGGCGGCGTCGGGAACGGCGAAACCAACCCCGAGGGCCTCGGCCACGGTCGCCCGCGACGAATCCACGTCGACGAGGGTCACTCGGGTCCCTGGGATCCCGGCCGCGACCCGCGCCACCGAGCAGCCGACCATGCCGGCTCCGACGACGGTCACCCGGTCACCGAGGAGCGGCGGCGCGTCCCAGAGCGCGTTGACCGCCGTCTCGACGGTGCCGGCCAGCACCGCCCGTTCCGGCGGTACGTCGTCCGGAACCGGCACGACCGACGAGGCCGGCACGACGTACCAGGACTGGTGCGGGTAGAGACAGAAAACCACCCGGCCTCGGAGGTCGGGTGGCCCTTGCTCGACGACGCCGACGTTGAGGTAGCCGTACTTGACCGGTCCCGGGAACTCGCCCTCCTGGAATGGCGCCCGCATCCGCGCGTACTCGCTCGCCGGCACCTCACCCCGAAAGACGAGCGTTTCCGTGCCACGGCTCACCGCGGATCGCAGCGCGCGCACCAGCACCTCGCCATCGCGTACGGCCGGAACCGTCGCTGACCGCAGCTCCCCGATGCCGGGAGCCCGGATCCAGAATGCGATCGACTGACGCGTCACGATTGACCGTGTCCTCCTTGTCTCAGGACGACCGTACGTTGTTCCTCTGACGATGCATGTCCCCGGAGAGCCACCCCACCGGTGAACCGCCAGACCCCTCTATGCGTCCTTGTGGGCAGGGGCCTGGGATGTCCAGGGACCCGTTGCAT
This sequence comes from Actinomycetota bacterium, assembly GCA_046731055.1. Classification (GTDB taxonomy): domain Bacteria; phylum Actinomycetota; class Actinomycetes; order Actinomycetales; family Dermatophilaceae; genus Lapillicoccus. The sequence goes on from JBKPKI010000172.1 coordinate 10,621, forward strand.
CCTGTGTACTCCTAGAGACGGAGGTCCCGTGGGGACGGTTCAGCGCGCACCGGTCACCGGCGTGGTCCTGCTCGTGGCCCTTCTGACCGTCGTCCAGGGCGCCCTCGGGCTCGGTGCCGTCGGGTGGACGGCGGGCCTGGCCGCCTCCACGACTGGCGCGGCCCTCCTGGCCGTGGGCCTGCACCGCACCGGGACCACCCGGTTCGGCCCCGCCAACATTGTGACACTGGTCCGGGCCACGCTCGGCCAGGCGGTGGCCGCGCTCGTGGCGGCCTCGTTCGCCGGCCTCGACCACCGCGGGCTGCTGGTGTCGCTGACCGCCGTCGCGCTGGCGCTGGACCTGGTCGACGGCCGCGTCGCCCGCGGCACCGGGTCCGTCACCGCGCTTGGTGCGCGCTTCGACATGGAGACCGACGCCTTCCTCATCCTCGTCCTCAGTCTCGCCGCCTGGCCGATCGTCGGCTGGTGGGTGCTCGCTATCGGCCTCGCGCGCTATGCGTTGCTCCTTGCCGAGGGAGTGTGGCCGTGGCTACGGGTGCCGGTTCCGCGGCGGCAGTGGCGCAAGGTGGTGGCGGGTGTCCAGGGCGTCACCCTGGCGTTCGTCGTGTCGGGTCTGGTTCCGACCGTCGTGGGAGCGGCGCTGCTCCTCGTCGCGCTGGGGTTGCTGGCCGAGTCGTTCGGGAGGGACGTGGTCTGGCTGTCGCGACGTCACCATGGAATGACCGCGTATCGGCGGGCCTCCGCGGCGGTCCCGTCCGTCGTCCAGCTCGCCCGGACGACCGGTGGCTGACACCGACATCCTGACCCGGCCGGCCGAACCTCCGGCCGCGCCGGAACAGCCGAGCCGCCGGACCGGGCGACGTCTTCTCGGCGCGCTCGTCACGGGGCTTGCGTTCGTCGCGCTCTGGATAGCCCTGGACCTGCCCAACCGGCCCGAGGAGCTGTCCGGCTGGGCGTTCGCACGGATCCCCCTCGAGCTCGTCGCCCTCGTCGCCCTGGCACTGGTTCTCCCGCGGAGAGTTCGCAGAGTCGTCGCGGCGCTCGCGGGACTCGGGATCGCCGTCGTCCTTCTCCTCAAAGCGCTCGACATCGGGATGCTCGTCGGCTTCTACCGCACGTTCGACCCGCTGTCGGACCCCGCATACGCCGGCGCCGGATACGGGGTCCTGCGCGACAGCGTCGGCGGCCTCCGGGCGGTTCTCGTCACCATCACCCTGGCGATTGCCGCCGTGGCCGCACTCGTGCTCCTGCCGCTGGCGGCCGTCCGGGTGGCGCGCGCCACCGGCCGGCATCGACGCCCCGCAGCGCTCGCCGTCGTGGTCCTCGCGGTGTCGTGGGCGGTCTTGGCCGCGGTGGGAACCACCGTCGGGCCGAACCTGCGGGTCGCCTCCGCGCAGACGTCCACCGTCGCGGCCGATCATGTCCGAGACGTGAACCGCGGCATCGCCAGCCGGGCCGAGTTCGAGCGGCTCGCCGCAAGCGACCCGTACGCGACGGCGTCTCCCGACGGCCTCCTCGCCGGTCTGGCCGGCAAGGACGTCCTCGTCGTCTTCGTCGAGAGCTACGGCCGGGTGGCGCTCGAGGATCCGGCGCTCGCCCCGACCGTGACCGCAGCCGTCGACCGCGCCACGACACGCCTGGGGGCCAAAGGCTTCACGGGCCGCAGCGCCTACCTCACGTCACCCACATTCGGTGGTCTCAGCTGGCTAGCCCACTCCACGCTCGAGACCGGACTGCCGATCACCGACCAGGTGCGCTACAACGCCGTCCTCGCCAGCCAGCGATTGACGCTGGCCTCGGCGTTCGGGTCGGCCGGGTGGCGGACCGTCCTCGTCAGTCCGGCCGACGAGGCGGACATTTCGCCAGTCACCAGGTTCTACGGCTACGACGCGCTCTACGACGGACCGAGCCTCGACTACCACGGGCCGAAGTTCGGGTATGCGCCGGTGCCGGACCAGTTCACCCTCGCCACGATTGCGCGGCGCGAGCTCACCTCCGGACCGCGGCCGCCGCTCATGGCCGAGATCGACCTGGTGTCCAGCCACACCCCGTGGGCGCCGCTGCCGCGGCTCGTGGACCCGGCCGCCCTCGGCGATGGATCCGCATACCAGTCGGTCCTGGAGCAGGCCGCCTCCGCCGACGCCGTCTGGAGCAACTCGACAAAGGTGAAGCAGGCATACGCCGATTCCGTCGCCTACGCGCTCGACTCGCTCACGTCGTTCGTCGAGAACGCGCAGGACGACAACCTCGTCCTGGTCGTCCTCGGCGACCACCAGCCGTCCGCCGTCATCTCCGGCGAGGGTGCGAGCCGCGACGTCCCGGTCTCGGTGATCGCCAAAGATCCTGCCGTGCTCAACCGGACGACGAGCTGGGGCTGGCAACCCGGGCTGCGACCCCCTCGTGACGGCGTGATCTGGCCGATGGACGCCTTCCGGGACAGGTTCTTCGCGGCCTTCGGGACGGCCTGAACCGCCGACGGATCTCGAACCCGAACGATGCGGCCGTGCTGTCGCCCTCAACGACTACGGTGTGCGCATGGCCCGCGTGTCGAGCATCCTCATCTACCCCGACCGGGACCAGCCGGGGCAGACGCTGAGGACGTCGTACGTGTCGCGAGCGGGTCTTGACGGCGACCGCCGGAAGAAGTCGCCGGTCCATCTCGTCGCCGTGGGCGACTACATCGACCTTCACCCGCGAGCCAACCTCATCGTCGACATCGAGTCCGAGGCGCTGCACGGTCTCGTCGGGCGCCGGCTGCGCATCGGCAGCGTTGAGCTCGATGTCACGTCGTTGGCGGGAGACTGCGCCGGCGTGTACGCGGCCGTGCCGGTCCCTGGCGACGTCTCGGTCGGCGACGAGGTGCTCGTCGGCGTCGGCTCCGAGTAGCTCGTCACATCGCGGGAGCGAGTTAGTTACCCGCTGGTAACCTACGCCTCATGCCCGCCTCGACCACCCGCCGCGCCACCGCTCCTCGCACCACCACGGCTCCGTCCGCTCGCCCGTCTCGGAGCCCGTCAGGTGGTCGGTCCGCTTCCCGCCGCGCTGCGATCCTCGGCGGGAACCGGATTCCCTTTGCCCGAGCCAACGGCGCGTACGCCAAGGCGTCCAACCAGGACATGCTGACGACGGCACTGGAAGGTCTGGTGGCCCGGTTCGGGATGGCCGGGGAGCGGGTCGGCGAGGTGGCCGCCGGGGCCGTCTTGAAGCACAGCCGCGATTTCAACCTCACCCGCGAGGCGGTCCTCGGCTCGTCGCTAGCGTCGACGACACCGGGCTACGACGTCCAGCAGGCGTGCGGCACCAGTCTCGAGACGACGATCCTGGTGGCAAACAAGATCGCATTGGGTCAGGTCGAGTCTGCGATCGCCGGAGGCGTCGACTCCGCGTCCGATGCACCGATCGCCGTCAGCGAGGGCCTGCGCAAGGCGCTGTTGCGGGCCAACGCCGCCCGCTCGGCCGTCGACCGGGCCAAGGCACTCGCCGCGATCCGCCCTGGACACCTCGTGCCTTCGGCTCCGCGCAACGTCGAGCCGCGCACGGGACTCTCGATGGGCGAGCACATGGCGATCACGGCCAAGGAGTGGGGGATCACCCGCGAGGCTCAGGATGAGGTGACCTTGCGCAGCCACCAGCGGCTCGCCGCCGCATACGACTCGGGGTTCTTCGACGACCTCGT
>JBKPKI010000173.1:0-2094 GCA_046731055.1 Actinomycetota bacterium
CGGCGACTCGAGCGGCGGTGCGCCCGTCGATGTGGGCGAGCAGTCCGCCGGTGCCGGCGACGTCGACGACGGCGGTGTGCCAGCGGTCGTGGGCTACCGTCCACCGGCCGGAGACCGGGTCCTGGACCCACCTGATCTTTCCGCGCCGGGTCTCGTCGATGCCCAGCACGCACACCGGCGGGAGTGGTTCGGCGAGCAACTCGCTGACGTGTGCGACGTAGGCGCGGTGGGCGACCGGCCAGGAGACCCGGTAGTGCTCAGCGCCGGCTTGCACGCAGGTGAACCGGTCCGCGATCCCGACGCCGCACTCACGTCGCAGCCGGGTCGTCACCCTGGCCCGGGCCGGGACCGCGGGCGCCAGCCTGGGGCGATCGGGCCTCGTACCAGCGCAGTACCCGAAGTGCTCTCAGGGTGTTCCAGCGGCTCGGTGTGCCGTCGGGCTCCTCGAATCGGAAGTGGACCGCGCCCGGGTGAGTGTTCTCCAGCAGCCACCGGCCATCGGGCTGCCGCTTGGCGCGGATCCGGTCCATCGCCTCGGCCAACCGCGGGTCAGGGATGCCGCCACGGCGGGCGAAGTAGTCCGCTGCCTTGAGCACGTCGTAGTGCCAGCGGGGCGGGTAGGAGAACGACAGCCACCGGGAGTCGACGATCTCGCCGGTGCGGAGCGACCGGAACAGGCCGCGTCGCAGCAGGTACTCATCTCCCCTCAGGCGGGCCTCTCGGACCCGTTCGGACCCGCCGGCGCTCCGTTCCCAGCGCGACAACGCATCGACGACATCGAGGGTGCTCGCGAAGGATCCCGGCGCCGAGCGGCTCTCGGCCCAACAGTTCCAGCCGCCGTCCGGCAGCTGGTCGGCCACCAGCCGTTGCACGACGGCATCGACGTCGACACCCAGGTACGTGCCGATCAGGATCGTGCCGGCGTTGATGCAGCAGTCGACTTCCCCGGCGAAGAACGGCAACCCGTCGTACTCCCACCGGCAGTTGCTTGCGACCAGGCGCGCGGTCTCCCGCATCACCGGACTGTCCGGCGGCACCCCTAGGTGGCACAGGTCGAGCAGGACCGGGTAGGTTGCGGTCCACGGCTGGCCCCGATCCCTTCCCGGGTCCTCGGCGAGGTCGGACGACGGAAACGGCGGTGGTGGCTCACCGGCAGCCAGTGCGCCCGCGGTCGCGGCGGCGAACGCCGCCGTGTCCGGGAAGCAGGCCCCGTCAGCCCACTGCCCGTCCGCTGCCCGTAGCCCGAGCAGTCGAGCTCCCCATCCCTCGTCTTCCACCCTGGCCCGTTCGGCCGCGATCTCGACCTCCGAAGCGTCGACGAGGTCACGCAACACTTGCCAACGGATCGCGGTATCGCCGTCAAGAAGCCACCGAACGACCGGATCAGCCTCGGCCATAGGGGGCGGTCGAACAGCGTCAGAGTCCTCCCCGAGCAACGAAGGGTCCATCGTCGGACCCTAGCCCGCACCAGAACATCCGCATTTGCCGCGTCCGGCGAGCTCTGGCGTTGTCAGCGGTCTCGGTTGGACGCTCGTGGATGACTACCCCTGATGCTGTCCTGTTTCCCGTCGTTGTCTCCGCCGGTGCTGACCGGCTCCGGCTGGCGATGGCCGCCTACTTGTCCTGTTAGAAGGGGCAGTCACGGGTCCATGCGGAGTCGGATCTGCGCTCGTACCTGACCTGGTGCCTGCAACGTGGAGTCGACCCGCTAGCGGTGTCCCGGCCCCAGGTCGAGCTGTACGTGCGGTGGATGAAGGAGATCCGCCGGTTCAAACCGTCCACGGTCAGCCGGCGCCTGTCGGTGATGACCGGTTTCTACCGGACCTGCGTCATCGACGGCGTCCTGCCATCGTCACCGGCCGAGCACGTCCGCCGACCCAACGTGGCCGCCGAGTCACCGACGCTCGGGCTGACCCACCTGCAGTTCGAAGCCATGCTCACCGCCGCCCGCCTCTCTCCCAACCACAACGATCTTGCCGTCGTGGCGATGCTCGGGCTCCTGGGCTTGCGGATCTTCGAAGCCTGCGGCGCCGATGTCAGCGACCTCGGTGAGGAGCATGGCCACCGGGTGCTGCGGGTCACCGGCAAAGGCGG
>JBKPKI010000174.1:0-3012 GCA_046731055.1 Actinomycetota bacterium
GATCACGCCGCACACCCACTTCGACGGCAACGTCTACATCCTGTCCAAGGACGAGGGTGGCCGGCACACGCCGTTCTACGACAACTACCGTCCGCAGTTCTACTTCCGCACCACCGACGTCACCGGGGTCGTCAAGCTCCCTGAGGGCACCGAGATGGTCATGCCGGGCGACACCACCGAAATGTCGGTCGAGCTCATTCAGCCGATCGCCATGGAGGAGGGTCTCCGCTTCGCGATCCGCGAGGGCGGCCGCACCGTCGGCGCCGGCCGGGTCACCAAGATCACCAAGTAGAGCACTGCGGAAGGGCCCCGGGGCGTATGCCTCGGGGCCCTTCCTCATGTGCCGAACCCGCGCTCAGCCCACCCTCGGTTCCTCAGCGCACGGTATGCGGCGTGCTGGGTGACGCACCGTGTGCTGAGCCGGAGAGCGCCTGCGGCCTATCCTCCGCTGGTGGAGCAGGAGATCCGGTTCACCTCCGCGGCCGGCCCGCGGGTCGCGTGGTCGGCGGTGGGCACCGGACCCAATCTCGTCATCGGCGGCCTGTGGTGCAGCCACCTCGAACTCGACTGGCAGGACCCGTCGATCCGCTGGTTCGTCGAACGGCTCGCGTCCCGGTTCCGAGTGGTGCGGTACGACCGACCGGGCACCGGTCTGTCCGACCGCACCGCGCCGCCTCCCGAGACCCTCGACGCGGAGGTCGCCATTCTCGATGCGGTGGTCGAGGCGGCCGGAGGTGAGCCGTTCGTCCTCGGCACCTCCTCGGGGGGCTGCGTGGCCGTCCGGTATGCGGTGGCGCACCCCGATCGCGTGCGCCGGCTGGTGCTCTATGGCGCCTACGCCGACGGTCGCCGCATCGCCCCGCAGGAGGCTCGCGACACCCTCGTCTCCGTGGTCTCCACCCACTGGGGCCTGGGATCGCGCATCCTCGCCGACGTGTTCCTTCCCGGTGCGAGCCCGGCGGAACGGGACTCGTTTGCTCGTTTCCAGCGGCACAGTGCCAGCGCCGGGACGGCGGCCGCCTCCCTCCGCTCGGTGTATGCCATGAACGTCACCGCGGATCTGTCTCGCCTGGCCCTGCCCGCCCTCGTCCTCCACCGGCGCGGCGATCACACGATCTCCGCCTCGCTGGGACGCGATCTGGCCGCCGGCATTCCGGGCGCCACGTTCGTCCTCCTCGAGGGCGACGACCACTTCCCGTGGCGCGGCGACGCGGACGCGGTGGTCGCCCAGGTCGCCCGGTTCCTCGGCGAGCCGCTCGAAGCCGATGTCGGGGCGCCGAGCCGCGTCCCGCCTCCAGGCCTGGCGTCGTTGTCCGATCGGGAGGTCGAGGTGCTACGGCTGATCGCCGCCGGGTTCTCCGACGACGAGATCGCCGAGCAGCTCGTTCTCAGCCCGCACACGGTCCACCGCCATGTCGCCAACATCCGGAGCAAGCTCCGGCTGACTTCACGGGCCGCCGCCGCTGCGGCCGCCGCCCGGGCCGGCCTCCTCTGACGAATGGCCCGAGCGGGCCATTCGTGAGGATGGCCGTTCCTCGCGATGCGTCGCCACACCGGCGACCCGTGCACTGGATGCATGACCACTTCGACCCGCGCCACCACCTCGCCGCCCACCCACCACGAGTCCGCGTGGGCCGTTGTGGGGGCCCACATCTACGACGCCTTCCTCGCGCTCGGCGAGCGCCGGGGCATGGCCGCACGCCGGGCGGCCCTCCTGGCGGACGCCCGCGGCACGGTCCTCGAGATCGGCGCCGGCACCGGGGCCAACCTCGCCGCCTACCCGCGGGTCGACCGACTGCTCCTCACCGAGCCGGCCCCCACGATGCGCGGCCTCCTGACCCGACGGGTCACCCGAGACAAGGCCGACGCGGTCGTCGTCGACTCCGGCGCAGCGGACCTGCCCGTTCCGAGCGGCAGCGTGGACACCGTCGTCTCCACGATGGTCCTGTGCACGGTTCCTGACATGGACGCCGCGCTGTCGGAGATCGTCCGGGTCCTTCGCCCCGGCGGCCGGCTCCTTTTCGTCGAACACGTGGGTGCGCCAGAGGGATCCACTCTTCGGCGCTGGCAGGAGCGGCTGGTCGAACCCTGGGCGGCGTTCGCCATGGGGTGCCGCTGCGACCGCGACATCGTCGGGGCGATCGGCCGCCATCTCGACGTCGACGAGATTCGCGAGGATCAGTGGCTGGGGATGCCGGCCCTGGTCCGGCCACTCGTGGTCGGTGCGGCGACACCGCGGGGGCGCTAGCGACGCGACCCTTACAGTGGCGGGCGTGCCTGGGACCCTCGACACGGACGCCGCCGTCCGAGGCCTCCTCGACTTCGTCGACAGCTCGCCCTCGCCGTTCCATGCGGTCCGTGCCGCGGTCGGTCTCCTGCAGCCGGCCGGTTTCACTGAGGTGGCCGAGACTGACCGCTTCCCCTCAGAACCGGGCCGGTACTACGTCGTTCGAGGCGGCTCCCTGGTCGCCTGGTCCACCGCGAACGGCCCTAGCCCGGTCCAGTCGTTCCGCATAGTGGCCGCCCACACCGACAGCCCCAACCTGCGCATCAAGCCGAACCCGGACCACGCCCGCGCCGGCTGGCAGCTGCTCGGCGTCGAGCCCTACGGCGGGCCGCTGCTCCACACCTGGATGGACCGCGACCTGGGCGTCTCGGGCCGCGTCGCGGTCCGCGGGCCCAACGGCGTCGATGCGCGGCTGTTCCGAGCCGATGAACCGCTGCTTCGGGTCGCCAGTCTGGCCATCCACCTCAGTGAGCCGCCCAAGACGACGCTGACCCTCAACCCGCAGCAGCACCTCGCGCCGATCTGGGGCGTCGCCCCCGACCCGGGGGACTTCACCGCCTGGCTGGCCGATCAGGTCGGCGCACGCCGCGAGGACGTCCTGGGCTGGGACGCGATGACCCACGTCCTCGAGCCGGCACGGCGCCTGGGCCGCGACGCCGATCTCGTCGCGGCGCCTCGCCTCGACAACCAGCTCACCTGCCACGCCGGACTCACGGCTCTGCTGG
>JBKPKI010000175.1:0-4015 GCA_046731055.1 Actinomycetota bacterium
CTCCAAGGTCACCGCCATCCACGGCGAGGACCGGGTGACCGGCATCACGCTCACCGACACGCATACCGGCGAGGAGCGCGAGCTGGCCGTCACCGGCCTTTTCGTCGCGATCGGCCACGACCCGCGCAACGAGCTGGTCAAGGACCTCGTCGACCTCGACCCGGCCGGATACGTGGTCACCGGCGTCGACGGCACACACCGATCGACGGCGACCCGGATCCCCGGCGTCTTCGCCTGCGGTGACCTCGTCGACCACACATATCGCCAGGCCGTCACCGCCGCCGGATCCGGCTGTGCCGCGGCCCTGGACGCGGAGCACTACCTCGCCTCGCTCGAGGACCTCGAGCACGCGGTCGCCGCCGCGGCCCAGGAGGAGGCCATGGACTCGCCGTCCTCCGACCTGTCACGGGCCGCCGTTAGCCTCTGAACCCAGCCACCCCGAACCCAGAAGGGAACCCCATGGGCGCCACCAAGGTCACCACCGACGCCACCTTCGAGCAGGACGTCCTGAAGAACGACAAGCCCGTGCTCGTCGACTTCTGGGCCACGTGGTGCGGTCCGTGTCGCGCGGTCGCCCCGGTGCTCGAGGAGATCGCCTCGACCTACAGCGATCAGATCGACGTCGTCAAGCTCGACACCGACGCCAACCCCGCCGTCACCAGTCGCTACGGCGTCGTGAGCATTCCGACGATGAACGTCTACGTCAATGGCGAGGTCGTCAAAACGCTGGTCGGTGCCATGCCCAAGCCGCGCCTGCTGCGCGAGCTCGAGGACTACATCGCCAGCTGACGGGCTTCGTCCAGAGCGGTCCGACCGTTCTGTTGCGATTGGCGAAAATCCGTATGCGTCGTGGCACCCACGGCGCTCTCGTCGGCTATGGTTCGCAGAGCCCTGCCGCGGGCGCCGGCCCGCGCCGACCGGGACGGCGGCCGCTGACCACCGTCAGTGCCGTCCTGCCACCTGCACGCCTCGGGCGGCGACCCGTCTCCCGACCAGCTCCGTGAGGAGGGACGTGACCGAACCGCGTAACGGAATCCTGGCCCGGCTCGGGTACCGCGGTCCGGCAGTCCGCGACCTGCGCGAGAGCCTGACCGCCGCAGGAGCGCTGCCGACAGGCGACGGTTTCGGATCGAAGGGCGGCGACGTCTTCGATGAGGTCTTCGACGAGGGGCTGGACGCCGCGGTGCGGTCGTTCCAGCAGGACCGGGGGCTGCTCGTCGACGGCATTGTCGGACCGTGGACGTTCGCCGCGCTCGACGCGGCAAGGTGGCGGCTGGGCGACCGGTTGCTGCGCCACTCCCCTGGCCATCTCGTCCGCGGCGACGACGTCATGGAGCTCCAGGAGCGGCTCCTCGGTTTCGGCTTCCATCCCGGGCGCATCGACGGCCTGTTCGGTCCCGACACCGAGGGCGCGGTCCGCGCCTTCCAGCGCGGGGTCGGTCTCGCCGTCGACGGCGAGGTCGGTCCGGCAACACTGCGGGCGTTCACCGACCTGCGGCGCAGCGTGGCGGGTGGCTCCTCCTTGTCGCTGCGAGAGCGCGAACACGTCCGGCGGTCCGGATACCGGCTGGCCGGGCGGACCATCGTGCTCGATCCCGGTCATGGCGGCGAGGATCCGGGTGCTGTCGCCCACGGAGTCGTGGAGGCAGAGGTCGTCCACGACATCGCGACGCGCATCGAGGGTCGGCTCAGTGCGCATGGCGCCAGCGTCGTCTACACGCATAACCGCTTCACCAGCGCGGGCGACGACGAGGCCCGCGCCTCGTTCGCCAACGACTGCGCCGCCGACATCGTCCTGTCCCTGCACTGCGATACCGCGGATCAGGCGGACGCGAGTGGAGTAGCGACGTTCTTCTTCGGCCAGAAGCGCTTCGGGGCCTGGTCGGCGGTCGGCGAGCAGCTGGCCGATCTCATCCAGCGCGAGACCGTCGCGCGCACCGGCTTGGCCGACTGCCGCAGCCATGCCCGCTCCTGGAAGCTGCTCCAAGCGACCCGGATGCCAGCCGTGCGGATCGAAGCGGGATACGTGAGCAACCCGGAGGACGCGGCCCGGCTCCAGGCGGCGTCATTCCGCGACGACATCGCCGAGGGCATCGTCGTCGCGCTGCAGCGGCTCTACCTCGGCGAGCACGACACCAGCGCCACGGGTGTGCTTCAGCTCGGCGACCTCCGCAAGGTGCTGGAGGAACTGGCCGGCTGACGCCGGCTTGCGGACAGCTGTGTGTCTGCCCGGTTTCAGTTCGGGCTGGGGTGCTGTCGATGCGCCGTTCCCACGGGCGTCGCGGGACCCAGTCCGCGCACCGGCGCCAGCAGCCGTTCCACCGCCTGCTCGACTTCACCCCGCCAGCGCAGTGCCGTCCGCAGGTCAAGCCGGAGCCGGGGGTATGCGATGTGCTCCCGTGCCGTCCGGAACCCCACCGCCGTGAGGAACTCGGCCGGCAGCAGGCAGTCCGCGCGTTGGTCCCACGACCCGTACGCCTCGAGGGCCTTGCTGCCCCGGCGCAAGACGTCTTTGGCGGCCGCCTGCACCAGCACCCGTCCGAGCCCTTGACCCGCATACTCGGGGTCGATGCGGGCGGTGACCAGCACGATGGCGTCGCGGCTGACCGGCGCCGTCGGAAAGGCGAGGGCCCGCGGCACGAGGTGAGCCGGCGCATATGTGATGTAGCCCGCGAATCGGCCGTCGACGTAGACGACCCGGCCAGGCGTCCCCCACTCGAGCAGCGTGGCGGTCAGCCAGCCTTCCTTGTCCTGGCGTGGGTGCTGGCGCCGTCGGGCGGCCAGAGCCGGGCCGAGCTCCCAGAAGACGCAGTCCGCGCATGACCCGGTCAGGTCGCCGAGCCGGTCGACGGTGAGGGGCAGTACGTCGCGTCCCATGATTGCCTGCCTTAGAGGGTGCCCGCGAAGGTCCGCAGGGCCTCGGCCGCCGCAGACGTGAGCGGCTCGCCGTGGCCGAAGAGGATGGTGCCGGCGTCGAGAGCCGCCAAGATCTTGACCGACTCCGTGGCTTTACCTGGGTCGGACGTGAACTGCGGATTGGACCCGGTGAGTCCCGCCGTGTTGCCCAAGGCGTCGCCGGCGACGAGGACGTGCGTGGCGCGGTCGAACACGCTGATGTGGCCGTCCGTGTGGCCCGGGGTGGCGACGACCTGCATCCCGAGGATGTCGGAGCCGTCGGCCGCGGCCACGATGGGGCGCGGACTCCTGGTGATGTTGTCGATGTCGGCGGCGCCGGCGTGGATGACCGCGCGGCTGGCCCGTGCGGCGACGTCGGCCACACTGCCCGCGTGGTCGGGGTGGTGATGAGTCAGGACGACGTCAGTAACGGAGTCCCACGAGGCGCTGGCCGCCTGCAGCGCGCTGCCGATGGCGTCGGCGCTGCCGGCGACGCCGGTGTCGACGACCACGACCGACGAGCCACGGGACAGCAGATAGGCGGAGACGAATCCGAAGTCGACGCGTTTCCAGGCCAGCTCAGCCGTTGGCGCGGTCGTGGCGGTCGTGCCGGCACCAGCTGACCCGGACGACGAGTTGGCCGTGCCGGAGGGCGCGGTGTTGCCAGGGCCAGAGGAGCCGGTCGAGCCGGTCGAGCAGCCGGCGAGGACGGTGACCGCGACGCCGCCCCACCCCAGGTCGAAGAGGACCTGGCGGCGGCTCAACCGGTGGAGGCGCACCGGGCGGCTCGACCGGTAGACGGCGTCCATCTCGTCATGCTAGTTCCGGACCCCATGGCTAGGGTCGGACGGTGAGCACCTACGTCGAGGCGTCATACGAGCGGGACACCGCCTATATCCCCGACCGGATCCTGGCGGAAGGCGGGGACTGGCCGGTCGAGCCGGGCCGTTACCGCCTGGTCGTGGCTCGGGCGTGCCCGTGGGCGAACCGCGCGATCATCGTGCGACGGTTGCTGGGGCTGGAGGACGCCATCTCCATGGGCGTCTGCGGGCCGACGCACGACGAGCGGTCGTGGACCTTCGACCTCGATCCTGACGGGCTGGACCCGGTGCTCGGCATT
>JBKPKI010000176.1:0-3434 GCA_046731055.1 Actinomycetota bacterium
CCTTCGACGCCGTCCGTCCGTCCCGAAGCCCCTGCGCGACGAGGGTTTCGACCTCGTCGACGAGGCCCAGCCGCCACATCCGCCGAACCCTCTCGTTGATGCGCTCGTCCAATAGGGAACGGTCGGCGGCGAGCCCAAGAACCACGGTCGGCAAGAGGTGCTCACGGGTCGGGAGGCTCGCCGAGAAGGGCCGGCCGGTGAGCTCCACAACCTCGAGGGCGCGGACGATTCGGCGGCCGTTGCGCGGCTCGATAGCGGCAGCGGCGGCCGGGTCGAGACGAACCAGTCGAGCACGCAGCACGTCGACACCGACGTCGGCGAGCTCTGCCTCGAGTCGGGCGCGGACCGTTTGCTCGGTCGGCGGGATCTCCAACCGGTCCAGCGCGGCGCGCACGTAGAGACCCGATCCGCCGACGAGGAGCGCCATTCGGCCCCTACTGCGGATGGCAGCGATGTCGGCTCGTGCATGACGCTGGTAGGCGGCGACGCTGGCCTCCTCGCGGACCTCGAGGACGTCGAGCTGGTGGTGCGCGATCCCGCGGCGCTGGTCGAACGGCAGCTTGGCGGTTCCGACGTCCATGCCGCGGTAGAGCTGCATGGCGTCGGCGTTGACCACCTCGCCGTCCAGACGCTCGGCGAGGGCCAGGCCGAGCTCGGACTTGCCGGTGGCCGTCGGGCCGACGACGGCAACGACGGGAGGCCCCGGCGTCTCAGACAAGCCGCTCGTCGTGGCCCGCGGCGTCGAGGTGGACGTCCTCGCCCTCCGGCTCGTCGTCATGGCCGAAGGGATCGCGGTCGACGCCAGGCATCCACGTGTGGCCACCCTTGCCCCACCCGTTCTCCCGGATCGCCTTGCGGGCCCGCTTGGACTGCTTGGCGTCCAACCGGTCGACGTAGAGCAGTCCGTTGAGATGGTCGAACTCGTGTTGCATGACCCGGGCAAACCAGCCGGTCGCCTCGAACGAGAGCTCCTCGCCGTCGGCGTCGAACCCGACGACGCTCACCCGGTCGGCGCGCTTGAGCGGGTAGCTCTCTCCGGGCACCGAGAGGCAGCCCTCACTCTCGGTGTCGGGATCGGGGCGGTCGGCCGAGATCTTGCTCATGGAGAGCATCGGGTTGACGACGACCCCCCGGACCGGGACGTCGTCGTCGTTGGCCATGTCGTAGACGAACAGCCGCAGCGGAACCCCGATCTGCGGCGCGGCCAGCCCCACCCCGTGCGCGGCGTCCATCGTCTCGTACATGTCGGCGACCAGCTCGCGGAGACCCTCGTCGAAGGACTCGACTCGGGTGGCCGGACGGTGCAGCACCGGTTCGCCGGTGATGACGATGGGACGGACGGCCATGACGGCGAGTCTTCCAAACCACCCGCGTCAGAAGCCACCGGGCCCCGTCTGGCAGGGAGAGTTGAGGCGTCCACGTCGCGGACTTACCGTGGCACCATGACCCATCCCGGCGCCGAACCGACCCACGAGAAGTCGCATCGGCACATCGACCTCGGCGCCCTCATGGACGGCAGCGAGCGCGGTCCGGATCTCGCCGACGCGGACCAGACCCACGGCGGAATCGCGGAATACGGCGAGGCGGCCGACCTCAGCGGTGAGACCGTGGACGGGTACGTCTCGGGGCAGGACGAGGGTTCGATCGACTGACCTCGCCGGTCAGTTCTGCGGGACCCTCGACCGGGCGCCGCCGGACACGCGGAAGCGGCGGCCGGTGACGCTCAGCGGTTCGATACGCACGAACCACGACTTGCGGCCCTCCTGCCACGGGAAGATCGGCAGCGCGGCGGCGTTCAACCACTCGTTCGACTCGCGGACGACGTGACCACGGCCCTTGACGACGACGCTCCATGCGGCGCCGTCCTGAACGTCGTAGCCGTCGACCTCGTAGGCCAGGTCCGCGCGGCTTGCGGCGGCCAGCTTGGTGCCAGGTGCGGTGCGGAAGACGACCGTGCCGTGGTCGACGATCGCGTTGACCGGGAAGATGTCGGGGCGTCCGTCGACGAGAACGGCGAGGCGCCCGACCGGCGCATCGCGCAACAACTCCCAGCAGGTGGTGGGGTCCAGCGTCTCGGTGGCGGTGGCCTCGTCATGCGTCATGCCTACAGTGTCACCGGCCTGACTGACCGCCCGCAGGGCCGAAGGTCCCGGACGTCAGCCGGCGGCACAGGCCGGCGTTTGAGGTCTCAGTACCGGCGCGGGTCGCCCGACCGAGGGCATACCCAAGGAGACGGCGGGCTTGGCATGCCCCTGCTGCTGCAGCGCGGCCCAGGCGTCGCCACCGCGCGTGCGCCGGACTCGGTATGCGCCGCCCGCCAGGGCGCCGTCGGCGACCAGGTGGTGGGGGGCACCGTACGTAACGCCGACGGTGACCAGGTCGCCAGGGCGCGGCGGCTCGGCGCCGTCCGGAACCGCGAAGTGGACCAGCCGGTTGTCCCGCGCCCGGCCCGACATCCGGTGCGTCGCGGCGTCCTTGCGACCCTCACCAGTGGCGACCAGGACTTCGACTTCGGTGCCCTCGAGCGCACGGTTGCCCGCCCAGGACACTTCCTCCTGCACCGCGAGAAGCCGGTCGTACCGTTCCTGGACCACTGCCTTCGGCACCTGCTCGGGCAGCATGGCCGCAGGGGTTCCCGGGCGGATCGAGTACTGGAAGGTGAACGCGCTGGAGAACCGCGCCGCTCGGACGACGTCGATCGTGGCCTCGAAGTCGTCCTCGGCCTCGCCGGGAAAGCCGACGATGATGTCGGTGGTGATGGCGGCGTCGGGGATCAGCTCGCGCACCCGGTCGAGGATGCCGAGGAACTTCGCGCTGCGATACGAGCGGCGCATCGCCTTGAGTACCCGGTCCGACCCGGATTGCAGCGGCATGTGCAGGCTGGGCATGACGTTCGGTGTCTCGGCCATGGCGACGATGACGTCCTCGGTGAACGCGGCGGGGTGCGGGCTGGTGAACCGCACCCGCTCGAGGCCATCGATCTCGCCGCAGGCCCGCAGCAGCTTGCTGAAGGCGAGCCGGTCGCCGAACTCGACGCCGTAGGTGTTGACATTCTGGCCGAGCAGGGTGACTTCGACGACGCCTTGATCCACGAGTGCGCGGATCTCCGCGAGGACGTCCCCGGGTCGCCGGTCAGTTTCCTTCCCTCGCAGGCTCGGGACGATGCAGAACGTGCAGGTGTTGTTGCAGCCGACCGAGATCGAGACCCATCCCGCATACGCGCTGTCGCGGCGCGTGGGCAGCGTGGAAGGGAAGGTCTCTAGCGACTCCCGGATCTCGACCTCCGCGCGCCGGTTGTGTCGTGCGCGCTCGAGGAGGACCGGCAGTGCGCCGAGGTTGTGGGTGCCGAAGACGACGTCGACCCACGGCGCCCGCTCGACGATCGTGCCGCGGTCCTTCTGGGCCAGGCAGCCGCCGACGGCGATCTGCATGTC
>JBKPKI010000177.1:0-3607 GCA_046731055.1 Actinomycetota bacterium
CGATGTGGGTCGACTCGTTGGCCAGCCACCGCGAAGCCGGATGGACCCGCTCGCCAGCGGCCTCCAGGACTCGCGTGACGGGGTGCTGGGCCAGCCAGTCGACCTGCAGGTCCGGATGCCGTTGGCGCAGCTCGGCGGCGATGGCGGCGTCGCGGCGGGCGTGGCCGAGGCCGATGGGTGAAGACAGGTAGAGCGCCCGCAGTGGCCGCCGGCGAGCCCGCGTCCAGGTCTGGCTTGCCGGCCGCTTCGGGGGGTGCAGCCGGTCGACGAAGCCTCGAACCACCTCGTTGAAGAAGACCGGGTCGCGCGCCATGATGCCGTGGCCGCCACCCTCGACCCGCAGCAGCTCGCCGCCGGTCAGCTCGGCCAGCCGCTCGCCGTACTCGAGCGGCCGGATGTGATCGCGGGTGCCGTGGACGACGAGGACGGGGCAGCGGACGCGAGCGCAGACCGGTTCGATGGGCTCCGCCACCGCGCCCTCGAGGCCCAGCCGCCCGGCCGTGGTGTCGACCAGCGTCTGCGGAGCGATCTCCTTGCCCCAGCCGACGCAGTCCTCGATCTGTTTCGTCGAGTGGGGTTCCGAGAACATCTGCGCGAAGAAGTAGCGGACGAAGTCGTCGTAGTCGCCGTCGAGCCAGTAGTACTTGTTGTACTTGGCCCACCCTTCGGTCGTGTCGACCGGCTCGTCCCACGGGAGCCAGTCGCGATAGCTGTTCGGGATGTCGAACGCGCACGCCGGACCCAGCGCGAGGACGCCGCTGACCCGTTCGGGGTGCTCGGCCGCCAGGTGCACCGCCCACGACGCGCCGGCCGAGAGTCCGACCACCACCGCGCGGTCCGTTCCGGTGGCGTCGAGGACGGCAAGGGCGTCCGCCGCATACTCCGCGTTGGTGTATGCGGCGGCGCCGGACGGACGGCCGGACTCGCCGCTGCCGCGACCGTCGAACGTGACGACGCGGTAGTGGCGGGCGAGGTACGGCACCTGGAGCTTCCAGAACTGCGAGCGGATGATGGACCAGGTCGGCAGCAGCAGGATGGTGACCGGACCCGAACCGGAGACGGCGTATGCGAGGCGCACGCCGTCCCGGTCGACAATCCCGGTCGACGAGGCGATCCCGTCCGGCAGCGCGAACTCACCCATCGGTCAAGTCTCCTCGCCCGTGCTGATTCTCAACTACTTGCGGATCTCGAAGATCGTGTTGAGCGGGGTCTGCGTCGCGATGCGGAACCGGGTGAACCCGGCGGCCGTCACGACGTCCCGGATCCTGGCCGGCCCGGCCTGCGCGCCGAGCGCCAGCCCGACGTCCTGCGAGAGCGACCCGGGCGTGCAGAGCAGCGTCGAGAACCCGTAGTAGACCCGGCCGACCGTCGTGAGGTTGTCCTCCACGTGGTCGCCCGCAGCCGGCTCGACGACCATCCAGGTGCCGTCATCGGCCAGGGCGTCGTAGACGTGCCGAGCGGCGCCGACGGGGTCGCCCATGTCGTGCAGGGCGTCGAACGTGGTGACGAAGTCGTACCCGCTCCCGGAGAAGCTGTCCGCCCCGGCGACCTCGAACTCGGTTCGGTCGGCCACACCGGCTTCCGAGGCTCGTTCGCGGGCGACGTCGATGGCGGCGGAGTGGTAGTCCGAGCCGCGGATATGCGCGCTCGGGTACGTCTGTGCGAGGAGGACGGTCGACGAGCCGTGGCCGCAGCCCATGTCGGCGACCGACGCTCCGGCCTCGAGCTTGGCGACGACACCATCCAGGGCGGGCAGCCAGGACGAGGTGAGGTTGGCGAGGTACCCGGGCCGGAAGAACCGCTCGCACCCGAGCCGCACGTCGGCGTTGTGGTCGTGCCAGCCGACGCCGTCGCCGGTCCCGGCCGCCTCGAAGATCCGGTCGGCGTCACCGATGGTCCCGTAGGCGAACTGGAAGAACCCGGGCAGGTAGGCGGGGCTCGTCTCGTCGGTCATGGCCGCCGCGACCTCGGGCGAGATCGAGTAGGTGAGGGTCTCGGGGTCGTAGCCGAGGTACCCTCCGGCCGCTTGGGCAGCGAGCCACTCCCGCGCATACGGCTCGGCGGTGTTGGTGAGGTGGGCGAGGCTGTTCGGCGTGAGCGGGCCCTGCTCGGCGAGTGCGCGGTAGTAGCCGAGCCGGTCGCCCATGACGACCAGAGCGCAGTTGAGGGAGGCGCCCACCTCGTCGATGGCCCGGAAGACGAAGCCCATGAGGGCGTCGCCGTCGACGACGGGAGGGGTGGAAAGAGCAGTCATGGCTGGTCCTCAGTGGGAGGCCGGCGGCGCCGGCGTCGGGTGGGTATGCCCACGGTCGGGTTCCAGGGGTGGTAGCCGCATCCGGGTGGCCCCCTAGTCCTTCCGTGCAGCACCCTGAACAGCCGCTGTCTTCCTAGACTCGGCGGGTGCTCGTGGGGCGGGAGACCGAACGGCGGGCGCTCGACGCCCTGGTGGCGGGTGCCCGGTTGGGCCGCAGCGCGGTGCTCCTGCTTGTCGGTGAGCCCGGCATCGGCAAGACAACGCTGCTGGACTATGTCGAGGAACGGGCCGACGACATGGCGGTCGTCCGCGTGGCGGGCGCGGAAGCGGAACGCGACCTGCCCTTTGGCGCTCTAGCGCTCGTCCTGGCGCCGGCCGCGACCGACTTAGACCAGCTGCCGGCCCCGCAGGCGGCCGCGCTGCGGACCGCCCTCGCCCTGGACGTCGGCCCGCCGCCGGACCGGTTCGCGGTAGGTGCCGCCACCCTCGGCGTGTTGGCTCGGCGCGCCGAGCAGCAGCCGCTCGCGCTGCTCCTGGACGACGCTCACGATCTCGACCGCCCGTCGGCCGAGGCGTTGGTCTTCGCGGCACGACGGCTCGTCGCCGATCCGATCCTCCTCGTGGCGGCGTTGCGGGAGAGCGAGGTGAGTCCGCTGCGCAACGCGGACCTTCCCGAGCTCGCGTTGGGCGGTCTCGACGTGCGCGGTACGGCGGAGCTGCTGCGCTCGGCCGACCCCGCGTCGGGCGCTCCCGAACGCGCCGCGTGGGTCCACCGCACGACCGGAGGAAACCCGCTGGCGATCGTCGAGCTGGCCCGGGAGCCGGCCCGCCTGGCCGTGGCCGCGGGCTCCGTCGGCGGCGTCCCCGGGCTCGGTCCGGTACCGGTCCCGGCTGCCCTGGCCGACGGGTTCGTTCGGCGCGCGCGGGCGGTCGGGCCGTGGGCGACCACGCTGCTGGCCCTCGTCGAAGCGGCGGCGGGCGACCTCAGGGTGATCCTCAGCGGCGCCGCCGTGCTGCGTCTCGAGACGGATCTCCTGACCCGGCTCGAAGCCGCGGCGCTGGTCGGGACCTCGGGGGACCGAGTGGCCTTCACCCATCCCCTCGTCGGCTCGTCCGCCTACGCGAGCCTGACACCGGACCGTCGGCGTGAGGTCCACGCGGCGGTCGCCGCGTCGCTGCCGTCGGCCGACGTGACGCGGCGTGCCTGGCACGCCGCTGCCGCCGCGCTCGGTCCCGACGTCGAGGCGGCCCGCGCGCTGGAAGGCGTCGGCGTGGACGCCAGGAGGCGAGGCGCATACGCGGTCGCCGCCTCCGCGCTCGAGCGGGCCGCCCAGCTGACCGACGACGGGAGCC
>JBKPKI010000178.1:0-13374 GCA_046731055.1 Actinomycetota bacterium
CGGCCAGCAGGCCTCTGCCGAGCACCGGATGGCAACCGGCGAAGAGCGGCGCCGCCACGACCGACAACCCTGACTGCGATCTAGTCATCGCAGACGCCGAACATCTGGCCGAGTTGGCGGAGCGAACCGCCAAGGCAGCGAAGCGCCAAGACGCCACTAGCCTCAGCAGCTTGGTGCGCCAGCTCAACGAGTCCCAGACCACCCTCGACGTCGACGCCACCGGCGGCAACCGCTGAACTCCACAAGTCCTCACCCCGTGCCCCGTACTGCGCCCGAACCCCTGCTGCGGCGGCAACCGGCCCCAATACATGCCGCAGAGCACAGCCCCGGCGGAGCCTCTTCAGACTCGCTGGCGAAGCGCCCTTGGCGTCGACCAACGCACGACCGCTCATCGTTTTGGGGAGCCGACTTGGTTCCCGGGCACCGGTGTTTGTGGGAATATTGCCGCTTCGTCGGGGGCGGTGTGATGGAGAACCTCGTCCATGCTCCGGATCGTCGGCCGACCGCTGTGTCATCACGCTGGCACTGAACCCGGGTCGGTACAGTCGCTGGGTAGCCCGGTTGCCCGGGGCGCGTCATGGCGCCAGGTTCGACAGCAATCGGTTGCCTCGTTCGAGGAGGGGATC
Source organism: Actinomycetota bacterium (assembly GCA_046731055.1). GTDB lineage: Bacteria > Actinomycetota > Actinomycetes > Actinomycetales > Dermatophilaceae > Lapillicoccus. The sequence goes on from JBKPKI010000178.1 coordinate 627, forward strand.
GCGGTCGGCTGGCTGGGCCATGTCTTGTTTGACGTCGTCGAGCAGAACCGTCACGTAGTCGCGCAGCGAGGTCATCCGTGGCCCGTGGCACAGCGTGCCGAGATCCCGCGCCACGCGCAGCAGTGCCAACACGACGCGTGGCTCCGTGTGGCCGAACCTACGCACCTGCCCCAGACCGAGGTCGATGAAGTACGCCCAATCCCTGGCGGGGATGTGGACCCGGGGGGTGCCGTCGCCGTCCGTCAAGACTTGGTTGCCCAATGGCCTGGTGGCCAGGGCGGCCAGGATGACCGACAGGTGGTCGACGGCCTGAACGGCGGTGTATGGGTCGTTCACCGCGGGTGATAGTGCCTTGGATGCGATGTCCGCCAGTTGGCGCACTCCGAATGCCGCGTCTTGCTCGGCGGTGCGTTCGAAGCCCATTCGCACCCCGCGGTTTAGCCCCACCGCGAGCGACTGCGCCGCCCCAACGCTCAGCGGCGAGGTCCGGTCGGTCGAGCTCCAGGTCCACGCCAACGGCGTGCCGACGATGACGTGCTCGCCGATCATCGGCACCACCGCAAGGCAGGCACCGTGACGGGCAGCCACCTCGACCAGGTCTTCGAGGTGGAAGGTCTGCACATACCCCGACTTCGTGGCTAACAGCGGAATCGCTGCAGCCGGGATGTCAGGCCGCCGCGCCGTGTCATCCCCGGGGGCCAACGACTCGCGCACGACATGAAGAGTGGTCCTCTCGACATCGAGCATCACCTGGTCGATCTGGATCGAGTGTGCGAGGTGGTGGGCGAAGAAGACGAGCATGATCATGCTCACGAAGAGCAGCACGAGCGCGCCGCTGACTGCCAGCCTCGGATAGTCCGTCGTGCGCTCGCCGCCCGAGATCCCGACGGTGTACAACCCTGCCGTGCTGTAGGCGAAGGTGGCGACGAAGCTGCTCAAGGTCAGCTGGTTGACCAAGTCGCGCAGGAAGTTGCGCAGCAGGCGCGGGCTGAACTGGGTCGAGGCAAGCTGGAGTGCCACGACGGTCAGGCCCAGCACTACGGCGATGACCGTGACCATGGTGCTGGCGATTCCGATCAGCAGGTTTCGGGCGTCGTCCGCGGTGCCCTGGAAGACCAGCGGAGCGAGGCTTGAGGCTGGGTCGATCGTGATGCTGGAAAGCACCGACCCCGCAATGAGGGCAACGCCGACAGCGACTGTCGGCATCACCCAGAGTGCCCCCCGCAGGTACTCGACCGCGGCCTCGCGTCTCATCGGCCCTCCTAGCAACCCGGCGGCCGTTATGGCTGATCGGCCAGCAAGTCACCCCCAGCCTTGCGCACCTCGGGGTCGAGCGCCTCCACGACGCGGACATTCGGGTTCCGTTGCCTTGGCGATCGACGCGTACGCCGCTGTTGGGGGTCCCGCGTACGGGTTGGATCTGACGGCGGTCGCCGCCTGCGCTCGGCGGAACACCGGCACCCCTTACTGACGCCCGAGTGGTGGTCAACGGGCCCGTTGCTGCCCAGGTCACCGGTCGGATGTCAGCTTCATCGGCGCGGACAGGAGTGCGCGTTCGCAAGGCGGGCGCAGCCAGCGACGATCGCCGGGCCGGCAGGAGAGAACGTTCAGTTCCGGTCGACGGGTTCGCTGGTAAGGCTTCCACGGCGAGGTGAAACGCTGGCCGGCGGTCCGCCGCTGGGCGGGCTCAGGTCGGCGAACCCTTCTCGGGGAAATCGCGCAGCTTCCCGCTCCTGGCGAGGTTCGGGTCGGTGCACGAGGACAGGTCGAAACAGCAGGGCCGCCGCTTCCCGCTGTCCAGCTTCGAGATGCTCACCTCGACCCGTCGTTGCCGTGTCTGGGGATTGCTCGTCGCCTGCACCCAACGAACCCACTCCCATCGGGCCATCGGCGTGATGTCCTGCCACACGTCGCGGATCTCTGCGGGTGCGGCCGCCAAGGCGGCGGCGAGGTCGCCGGGCACGTTCGGCTCCGGCCACGCAGGCGACACCTCGAGAGTCAGTTCGGCGGCGTCACCCGGACTGACTCCGGCGACCCGCTGGAGGGCCACGTCGACGCGGATCCAGTGGCCACCGCGGCCGTCCGGCTCTACGACGGTCACGAAGTCGTGCCCTCTGATCGATGTGCGCACGGCTACCTGCCCACGGCCTAGGCGGGCGACGACCTGCACGTCGTGGACACGCCCTCCGGCCGCGTGGGCTGGCTGGTCTGCTGGGAGAACCGGATGCCGTTGGCCCGCTACGCGGCCTACGGCGGCGGCGCGGTGATTGTGGCGACGCGGTGTGCTCGGTTATCGGCTCACAGGACGGCAGTCACGGCACGCGCCATCGCGGCGTATCCGGCATCGGTGGGGTGGGCGTCCCCCACAGTGCAGAAGGAGGTCCAGTCGCACAGCCCTTGGATGTTCACCGGGAGTGGCGACCCGGATGTGTTCGTCACGGCGAAGGCACCCGCGACGTCGGCGACTCGACCACCCACGGCGGTGACGGCTGTGGTGAGCTGATCATCCCCGCGCCGATGATCCCGACCCCCATGGGCCCGGTTCGAGACGTCGCCACTCTCAGACCCCGCGATCCTCGTCGAGTGCGGACGTCGACGCCGCCACCGACAGGGAGGTCGACAAGGACGCCGTCGAGTCACCACCGACGTAGACGTCGAACTCGGTGGCGTCGACGACCCAGTCGCGCCTCGCCGCGTTCCAGTACCGCAGCTGGCGGGGCCCGAGGCCGAAGGTCACGGTCCGCGACTCCCCCGGTTCGAGACTGAGGCGCTCAAAGCCCTTGAGCTCGCGCACGGGTCGTGAGGCCGTGCCGTGCCGCTGGTGGATGTAGAGCTGGGCCACCTCGTCCCCCGGACGGTCGCCGACGTTCGTGACGGTGACACGAACCATCGCCTCCCCGCCGGCGTGGATCCGGTTAGGGTCGAGACTGAGGTCGGCGTACTCGAAGCGTCCGTAGGACAGCCCGTGCCCGAAGGGGTAGAGCGGCGTGCTCTCCTCGTCCCAGTACCGCCGGCCCTGGTTGGCCGGCTCGTGGGAGATGGTGTGGCTGTAGATGATCGGCACCTGCCCCACGGTCCGCGGCCAGGTGAACGGCAGCTTCCCGCCCGGGGCCACGTCTCCGAAGAGCAGGTCGGCGACGGCCGCACCGCCCTGGCTACCGGGGTACCAGACGTCCAAGATGGCCGGAACGTTCTGGGCGGCCCACCGCAGGTCCAGCGGACGCCCGTTCATGACGAGCAGGACGACCGGGGTGCCCGTCGCCACGACGGCCTTCAGCAGCTCCAGCTGCTGCCCCGGCAGCTCGAGGCTGGACCGGGAGGCCGCTTCGCCGATCATGTTCTGCCACTCGCCGACCACGACCACGGCCACGTCGGAGTCAGTGGCCAGGGAGACGGCGCGCTCCAGCTCGGCCTTCTCGTCGAAGCCCTCCGGCTCGGGCGGCGTGTTGCCGCCGAACATGTCGAACATCGATGGGAAGACTCGGTATGCGGGTCGGACGCCAGGTGCGTAGTCGACGCGGACGTCGGCGCCGGCCCGGTCTTGGATGCCCTGCAGGATGGTCGCGGTCTCGTCCAGGTCCTGGTCGAAGACCCAGGGCCCGATGGTGTCCCGTCTGGAGTCGGCGAGCGGTCCCAGGACGGCGATGGAGCTCGGCTCGGTCAGGGGCAGGAGGTCGCCTTCGTTCCGCAGGAGGACCGCGGCGCGTTGCGCAGCGGTGCGGGCGACCTGCCGGTGCGCCGGGTCCGCCAGCACGGTCCGGGCCTGGTCCTCGTCGACGAAGGGTTCGTTGAACAGCCCCATCCGCAGCTTGGCGGTCAGGATCCGCCGGACGCAGGTGTCCAGGACCCGCTCTTGCACCAGCCCCTGCTCGACTGCGTCAGGCAGATGCGCGTATGCGGGGTCGTCGGTCGCCATCTCGAGGTCGAGTCCGACGGAGACCGCCCGGGCGGCGGCGTCGGTCAGGTCTGAGGCGAAGCCGTGCGTCAACAAGTTGTGCACCGCTTGCGCGTCGCTGACCAGGAAGCCGTCGAACCCCCACGCGTTCCGGAGCACGTCGACGAGCAGCCATTGGTTGCCGGTCGCCGGTATGCCGTTGAGGTCCATGTAGGCGGTCATGATGTTCCCGGCGCCGGCCTGGACCGCGGCCTGGAACGGGGGCAGGTAGACGTTCCACAGCTCGGAGTCCGAGAGGTTCACCTCGTCGTAGTCGCGACCGCCGAGCGCCGCACCGTATCCGGCGAAGTGCTTCGGGCCGGCGATGATGCGCTCCGGGGAGCCGAGGGCGGGACCTTGGAACCCGCGTACCTGCGCGGCCGCCATCGCTGAGCCGAGGTACGGGTCCTCGCCGGCCCCCTCGATGATCCGTCCCCACCGCGGATCACGGGCGATATCGACCATCGGCGCGAACGTCCAGTGGATGCCGACGGCTCGGGCCTCCCGGGCGGCGACGGCCTGGCCCTCCTCGACGACCTGCGGGTCCCACGAGGCGGCCATGGCGATCGGCACCGGCAGGATGGTCCGCAGGCCGTGGATGACGTCGAAGCCGATCAGCGCGGGAATGCCGAGTCGGTTGCCGTCGACGACCAGGCGCTGCAAGCGGTTGATCTCGGCCGGGTCTCGGAGGAACAGCAACGACCCGACCCGCCCCTCAGCCGCGCTCGCCTCAACCATGGCCGGCTGGGCGGAGCGATCGATGGGCAAGCCGCCCTCGTCGGCGCCCTGCGGCGGCAGGTCGAAGTAGAAAAGCTGGGTCAGTTGTCCGGCCTTCTCGGCCAGAGACATCTGCCCGAGGAGGGACTCGACGCGCTCGGCGACGTCCTCGGGAAGGCGACGCTGCTGCGAGGTGGTCATCCTGCTCCTTCCGTGGTCCGGCGGTGTCGCTCGAAGGGGTGCGCTCACTGCCAGCAGAAGCCAGGAACGACGGCCCCGCTCAAGTCACAAAGGATCATGTCTTCCGGCATTGAGGCCCTCGCATGACACGCCTGACGGCTTGACGACGAATGCAGGGCGTGGTCCTGGGTCAGCATCATTCTCTCCTTCACGTGCCGGCGATCGGCGTGGCCAGGGCGAGGGCGACGGTTCCATCGCGGATGAGCTGCAGGTCGAGGGGTGAGGAACGTCGGCCGCGATGACGCCCTACAGAGCCGATGGTCCGGCGAGGGGGCGAGTCGGCTCTCTCAGCGCACTCCGAGGAGGTGCTCGATCGCGAGGCGCTGCACACGGGCGAAGCCGTAGCCCTGCGTCCGGGCGCGGTCGATGTCGTAGTCCTCGAACGCCGACCGGTCCGCGAGCAGGTCACCGTGGTTCTCGCCGTCGCCGAGGGTGGGCTGTGCCAGCTCTGCGACCTTGGCCGCCTCCAGGGCCTCCTTCACCTCGGGATCGGCGCGGAACTCCCGCGCCTTCTCCCGTAGGCTCACGTAAAGCTCCATGTTGGCCAGCGCCGACTCCCACACGCCGTCGATGTTCTCGGTGCGCAGCGGCTTGTAGTCGAAGTGCCGGGGACCGTCGTAGACCGGGCCGCCGCCGGGAGCTCCGTTCTCCAGCAGGTCGACGGTGGAGAAGGCCTGGAGCAGGTCGCCGTACCCGAACACCAGGTCCTGGTCGTAGCGGGGGCCTTTCTGCCCATTGAGGTCGATGTGGAACAACTTGCCCGCCCACAGAGCCTGGGCAATCCCATGGGTGTAGTTGAGGCTGGCCATCTGCTCGTGACCGGTCTCGGGGTTGATCCCCACCATGTCGGCGTGCTCGAGCTCGTTGATGAAGGCGAGGGCGTGCCCGATGGAGGGAAGCAGGATGTCTCCTCTCGGCTCGTTGGGCTTCGGTTCGATGGCGAACCGCATTGCGTAGCCGCGCTCGATCACGTAGGCGGCGAGGGTGTCCATGGCCTCGCGGTAGCGGTCGAGTGCGGAGCGGATGTCCTTGGCGAAGTCGACCTCGGACCCTTCCCGTCCTCCCCAGAAGACGTAGGTCTGGGCGCCGAGTTCGGCGGCGAGGTCAATGTTGCGCATCACCTTGCGGATGGCGTAGCGCCGCACGGTCCGGTCGTTGCTGGTGAATCCGCCGTCCTTGAACACGGGGTCATGGAACAGGTTGGTGGTGACCATCGGCACGACCATCCCGGTCTCGGCCAGCGCGGCCCGGAACTCGCTGAGGATGCGCTCCCGCTCGTCGGGGCTGCTGCCCGGTGGGATCAGGTCGTCGTCGTGGAAGGTGATGCCGAACGCCCCCAGCTCCGAGAGCTTGTGCACCGCCTCGACGGCCGCCAGGACCGGCCGCGTGGCCTCACCGAACAGGTCCCTGGCCTGCCAACCGACGGTCCATAGACCGAAGCTGAACTTGTCGTCACGGGTGGGCTGGGGTGACATCAACGTCCTCCTGATTGCGGTCATCGGTTTGATCTTGGTGATCGTTGTGGTCATTTTGCTGCTCACCCCCGCGGAGGGGGGCAGTCGAGCCGCGGACAACCAGTTCCGTCGCCAGCTCGACGTGGTGCGACTCGAGCTTCTCTCCCGCCGCCAGGCGCAGGGCGGTCTTCAGGGCGACGCCGCCCATCTCCCGCAGGGGCTGGCGCACGGTCGTCAGCGTCGGCGAGGTCAGGCGAGCGACCTGGGTGTCGTCGAAGCCGACGACGCTCAGGTCCTGCGGGATACGCAGTCCCCTGGCGCGTGCCGCCTCGAGGACCCCGGCGGCGGTCGGGTCGCTCCCGGCGAACACTGCGGTCGGCGGAACCGCGAGATCGAGGAGCTCGGCGCCAATCGTGAGGCCGTCGGCGTACCGGAAGTGGCCGTTGCGGACATACCCCTCCGGCACCGGCGCGCCCTCGGCCTCCATCGCGGCACGGTAGCCGTGCAGCCGGGCCTGGTTGCACGCAGCCCGCGACGGCCCGCCCAGATAGGCGATGTCACGGTGCCCGAGCCCGAGGAGATGCCTTGTGGCGACGAAACCGCCGGTGAAGTTCGTCGAGCCGACGCTCGTCACCCGGGCGGTCGGCACGTCGAGCGGGTCGATGACGACCAGCGGCAGGTGTGCGCGCGCCAAGGCAGTGAGGTCTCCGGCCGTGATGTCGTTGACCACAGCGATGACTGCGCAGCGTCCGGCAGCGGCAAGCTCGCGCGCCCACGCTGTCAGCCGGTCCACGGGCGCGTGGTGCTGGGCCGGCGTACGCAGGCTCAACGCCACCGCGACCGAGCTCGTCGCCGACGTCTCCAGGACCCCCTCAATGATCTCTGTGCTGTAGGCGTTCAGCGTGCCGTCGAAGACGAGCTCGACCGTGGGGCGACCGGGCGGGCGGGCGGCGCCGTTGACGCGGCGGCCCACGTAGTGGTGCTTCTCGAGCAGCGCCTCGATGCGTGCTCGGGTCGCCGGCCCCACATCGGCCCGGCCGTTGACGACCTTCGACACCGTCGCGCGGGACACCCCGGCCGATGCCGCGACGGTTGCAAGAGTGGGGCGTCGGCCAACCGACGGCACGGCTACTCCTTGACCATGGACGTCGCCCTGAGCGCATGCGCAGGGCGTCCGACCGAGAGGCTGCTGTGGCGTCGCCGTGGCGGGCCGATCACCTCGACCTCCTTCGAAAAGTTTCGAGTCATCTACGCAACACTACCGTGACTCGAATGAGACCTGAGAGTGCCTGGATCACAGCAAACGAGTCAAATTTGAGCCTCACCTGATTCGTGCGTGCCGCGCCGGACGAAACTGTTGACAGGCCGCGCACGAAATCCTAGCGTTACGCGTGGCGGTCATGGTCGAGAAGCGCCATGCGTTTCCCAGGCGCTGACCAGGGCCGGGCGAAGTAAACCCCTGCGCCCGCCACGTTGGTTACCCGGCGCACTTCACCCGCCGCGCTCGGCCGCGGCCCCTCTAGTACGGAGATCAGCGTGGATCCCAAGACGACTTCTCGCCGCACCTTCCTCGCCCTTGCCGCCGCGGCCCCGCTGGCCGGCGCCTTAGCGGCGTGTAGCAGTTCGGGACCGACACAGACGGGGGCCGGGGGCGGCGCTGGTGGCGGCGGTGGCGGCGGTGAAGGCGCCACCTTCTGGTTCCTCAGCGGACAGCCTGACCAAAGCGTCCGCGAGGACACCGTCAAGCGCTTCAACGCTGCGAACTCCGGGAGCCAGATCGCCTTCACGACGTTCCAGAACGATGCCTTTAAGACGAAGATCAAGGCAGCGTTGGGCGCCGGCCAGGCGCCGACGATCATCTGGGGCTGGGGCGGCGGCGGCCTGGCGGAGAATGTCAAGGCGGGCCAGGTCGATGACCTCACGTCGTGGTTCACGCAGAACCCGGAGCAGAAGTCGCGCCGGTTCCCTTCGTCCTTCGCCGCCGCCACCGTGGACGGCAAGATCTACGCCGTCCCGGCCGAGACGGTCACTCCAATCGTCTTCTATTACAACAAGAAGGTTTTCGAGCAGGCCGGGGTGTCCGAGCCTCCCAAGTCCTGGGCCGACATCATGAGGCTGGTCGACACGTTCAACTCCAAGGGGATCGCGCCCTTCTCACTCGGCGGCCAGTCCCGCTGGACGAACATGATGTGGCTGGAGTTTGTCCTCGATCGGATCGGCGGTCCCGAGGTGTTCCAGAACGTCTTCGAGGGCAAGTCGGGCGCATGGTCGGACCCCGCGGTCAAGGACATGTTGACCAAGGTCCAGGACCTGGTGAAGGCGAACGGCTTCATCAAGGGCTTCTCGTCGATCACCGCGGACTCCAACGCCGACCTTGCGGTGTTGTACACCGGCAAGGCCGCGATGATGGTCCACGGCGCGTGGACCTACGGGACGATGAAGCAGAGCGGCGGCGACCTCGTCACGGGCGGTCACCTAGGCTTCATGAACTTCCCGCCGGTGGAGCCGGGCAAGGACAAGGGCGATCCGAGCAACACCGTCGGCAATCCTGGTCAGTACTACTCCATCTCGTCGAAGGCGACGGACGCCCAGAAGGAGGTGGCGAAGAAGTTCTTCAGCACCACGGTGCTCGACGACGCCGAGCAGGCCAAGTGGATCGAGGCGGGCCACGTTCCGCTGATCAAGGGGTCGGACGCGAAGTTTGGCTCCAGCCCCGACGCAACGTTCCTGAAATTTATCTACGACGTGGGCTCGAACGCGAAGAGCTTCGCGCAGTCCTGGGACCAGGCGCTGTCCCCGACGCAGGCGGAGACGCTGCTGGACAACATCGCCAAGCTGTTCCAGTTGTCGATCACACCGGACCAGTGGATCGACAACATGAACAAGGCGATCGGTTCGTGACCGCGCTGGCGCCCCCCGTCGTCAGGGGCCCGACGACGACGGGGCGCACAGGGGGCGTCAAAAGCGCCAGTGTGACGTGGATGGCGCTGCCGGCACTGATCATGTTCACCATTTTCGGCATCATCCCGCTGCTGGGAGTGCTGCTGCTGTCGTTCACCAGCTGGAACGGCATCGGCGCGATTACTTACGCCGGGTTCGACAGCTGGCGAAGCGTCCTGGGCGACCCGGCGCTACCGCACGCGCTGTGGATCACCTTCAAGATCATGATCTTCACATGGGTCATCCAGACGCCGGCAAGCGTCCTCATCGGGGTGTTCATGGCGGGGCACCAGCGTTACCGGGAGTTCCTCGCCACGCTGTTCTTCATCCCGCTGCTCCTCAGCTCAGCGGCGATCGCCGTCGCGTACAAGGCCCTGCTCGACCCCAACTTCGGCCTCGGGCCGGGACTCCACCTGGACTTCCTCACGCAGGACTGGCTGGGCGACAGCACACTGGCGTTCTGGGTCGTGATGTTTATCGTCTCCTGGCAGTTCATCCCGTTCCACTCACTGATCTACCAGGGCGCGGTGCGTCAGATCCCGGATTCGATGTACGAGGCGGCCATGCTGGACGGCGCCGGCCGGGTCCGGCAGTTTTGGAGCATAACGCTGCCGCAATTGCGAAACGTGATGATCACCTCGTCCACGCTGATGATCGTCGGATCGCTGACGTTCTTCGACATCATCTTCGTGCTGACCGCGGGCGGGCCCGCCGACGCCACCCGCAACCTCGCCCTTGACATGTACATCCGAGGATTCCAGGGAAACCAGATGGGCCTAGCCAGTGCCATCGCCACGATCCTCGTGGTGATTGGGCTCGCGCTGGCTCTGTTCCTGCGCCGCATAGGCGGCAGCGGAAGCCAGCTCGAGGGGGCCTGACATGGCTACTACCGCGACCACCAGCTCAGGCCCCCAGCTCCAGCACCACACCCCACCGCCCGGCCACCGGATGCGCCAGCTGCGTCAGATGAACTGGCTGGGAGGACTGGCGGGCTGGTTGTGGCTCGCGATCGTGATCATCCCGATCTACTGGATCGTGATTACCAGTTTCAAGGGCCAGGAGACCTACTTCTCGGGCAATCCCATGGCGCCCCCCACCTCGCCGACAGTGGAGAACTACCAGTTCGTCTTCCAGTCGGGCTTCACTCGGTACTTCATCAACAGCGTCATCGTCACGATCGGCGCCATCGTCCCGGCCCTGATCCTCTCCTTCATGGCCTCCTACGCCATCGTGCGCGCCGAGGGCCACCGGCTCCTGCAGTTCTTCAACGGGGTGTTCCTGATGGGTCTGGCCATCCCCATCCAGGCGACGATCATCCCCGTCTACCTCCTAATCATCCAAATGCGCCTATACGACACGCTGCTGGCCATCATCCTGCCGTCCATCGCGTTCGCCATCCCGCTGTCGGTGCTCGTGCTGTCCAACTTCATCCGCGACGTGCCGAAGGAACTCTTCGAGGCGATGCGCGTCGACGGCGCCACGGAGTGGCGCACCATGTGGAGCCTGGCGTTCCCGATGACCCGCCCCGCCCTCGTCACAGTCGCGATCTACAACGGCCTGGCCATTTGGAACGGGTTCCTGCTCCCGCTAATCCTCACGCAAAGCCCCGACCAGCGCCTTTTGCCCCTCGCGCTGTGGAACTTCCAGGGCCAATACAGCGTCAACATCCCCGCCGTCCTCGCGGCGGTCGTCCTGACCACACTGCCCATCCTCATCCTCTACGTGGTCGGCCGCCGTCAGCTCCTCTCCGGCCTCACGGCCGGTTTCAGCAAGTAAGGCAGGATGGGCGCCGCCTTTGACCGATGCCGCCCGGCCCGAGGCCGCCCCGGATGGGGTTCAACAACGGAACGGGCGGCGGTCTGTGCACGGCGCGCCTTGATCGCCGGCGTGATTCTTAGTCGCCCTGGCCGGCGTACTCGTCTCACGTCTGCCTGCTGCCCGAGTGGGTAGTGCGAAAGACCCGGACCAGGCCGATCGGCCGCCATAACAACAAGGTGTTTGTATGCAGCGGCCGAGACACGGGCGCATCCTCTTGCCCGCCTCGGCCCGTACGGGACGCCAACCGCACGCTCACCACGTCACGAGGAGTTACAGGGATGCCAAATGTCCTCCATGTTGCGACCACCGGTTCGAACTCCGCCGAGGGGTCGTCGGACCGGCCGTTGCGGACGATCAGCCGCGCCGCCGACCTCGCGCGGGCTGGAGACACCGTCGTGGTTCACGAGGGGGTGTACCGGGAGTGGGTGCAGCCGCGGCGCGGCGGGCTGAGCGACCGCCGGCGCATCACGTACGAGGCTGCTCCAGGGGAGCACGTCATCATCAAGGGCTCTGAGCAGGTGACGGGATGGCAGCCGGTTGAGGGCAGTGTGTGGAAGGTGACGGTGCCGGACGGGATCTTCGGCGCCTTCAACCCCTTCGCTGAGGAGATCGACGGGGACTGGATCGTCTACCCGGAGAAGCACTCGTCAAAGAAGCACCTCGGCGACGTCTACCTCAACGGGATGAGCTTCTACGAGGTGGCGAGCCGGGCTGAGCTGGCGGACCCGCCGCTGCGCACGGAGGTGCTCGACGACTGGACCGGCCTCCCCGACCGGATACGGAATCCGGAGCAGACGCAGTACTGCTGGTACGCCGAAGTCGGCGACGAGTCCACGACGATCTGGGCAAACTTCCAAGGTGCGGACCCGAACACCGAGCTGGTCGAGATCAACGTGCGACGCTCGGTTTTCTACCCCACGGAGCACCACCGGGACTACATCACCGTGCGCGGATTCGAGCTGGCGCAGGCGGCCTGCCCGTGGACCCCACCGACCGCTGACCAGCCGGGCCTCATCGGCCCCAACTGGGCTAAGGGCTGGGTCATCGAGGACAACATCATCCATGACGCGAAATGCTCGGCGATCGCCATCGGCAAGGAGGCATCCACCGGTCACAACTTCGCGACGGCACGAGGGGACAAGCCCGGTTACCAGTACCAGCTCGAGTCGGTGTTCACCGCCCGTCACATGGGCTGGGACGCCGAGCACATCGGGTCGCACGTGATCCGGCGCAACACGATCTACGACTGCGGCCAGAACGGCATCGTCGGACACCTCGGATGTGTCTTCTCGACCATCGAGGACAACCACATCTACCGCATCGCCGTGAAGCGGGAGTTCTACGGCTACGAGATCGGCGGCATCAAGCTGCACGCGGCCATCGACGTGGTGATCCGCCATAACCGGATCCACGACTGCTCGCTCGGCACCTGGCTGGACTGGCAGACCCAGGGCACCCGCATCACCCGCAACCTCTATTACGCAAACAACCGGGACCTGTTCGTCGAGGTCAGCCATGGGCCTTACCTCGTGGATCACAACATTCTCGCGTCCGCCGTGTCCTTCGAGTCGTTCAGCCAGGGCGGCGCCTTCGTGAACAACCTGTTCGGTGGCAGCCTTTTCTGGCAACCCGTGATGGACCGGGC
>JBKPKI010000179.1:0-8110 GCA_046731055.1 Actinomycetota bacterium
GAGGACAACACCGACTGGGCGGTCGAAGTCCCCGGCGGCCGGGTCTCGGTGCGCGCCCTGCCGGGAGGCCACGTCGAGCTGGCTGGACCCGCAGTGCTCGTCGCCGACGGGACGGTCACCCTCCCCGACTGACCCGCAGGATCCGGAACCCTTTCGAGACCGCGTACCGGTCGCACGGCAGCCCGAGCTCGGCCGCGATCCAGCGGTGCAGCGAGTCGGCCCCGAGATTCTTTTGGACGACGAGGTATGCCTCGCCTCCCTTGGCCAGCCGTGGCAACCAGGTGCCGAGCAGGTTGTGGAGCATCTTCTTTCCCACGCGGATCGGCGGGTTCGACCAGACCAGGTCGAACCGGATGTCCTTCGGGACATCGTCGGGGCGGCAGACCGAGACCTGGTCGAGGCCGGCGGCTGTGGCGTTGGTGCGGGTCAGCTCGAGGGCTCGCTCGTTGACGTCGACGGCGTACACGATCGCGGCCGGTGACAGCAGGCCGAGGCTGAGCGCGATCGGCCCCCACCCACAGCCCAGGTCGAGGAAGGTGCCCTGCTGTGGCGGTCTCGGCGCCTCGCGGAGGAGCACCTGGGTCCCGGTGTCGACGCCGGCCGGCGAGAACACGCCGGCTGCGGTCTGCACGACGACGCGTCGCCCCGCCAGCTCGATCGAGACGGGTCGGCGCCGTGCGGGACCCGCGGGGTGGGCGGTGAAGTACTGCTCGCCGGACACGAGCCGACGTTAGCCGTCGGCCGTGTCGAAGCAGTGCGAGCCGCGCAGGTCGCTGTCGCGCCGGGCGAGCGACGTGGTGGACCTGGTGGCGGACCGATCGACAGGCACGAACGCCCCCGTCTGCCGTTCTGGCGCCGGTTTCCTGCTTCCTGCCTGTCGATCGGGATCAGCACCGGCCGGGTGACCAGGGGGCTTACGACGTCCAGGGGCCTACGTGGCGAGCGGATGCCGGGCGATTGGGGGTACTCGGGGGTCTGAGCGCCCCAAGGGTCGGCATAAAGGTTTCGCGTGAGGCGTTTTCCTCGTGTCACCCTGGTTGGGCGACATCCCGCAGTCCCCGATCTCAAGGACATCATGACGCGACGTTCACAACTGCTCGCCGGACCGGCCGAGGCCATCGCCGCCGAGGCCGACGCATACCAGCCGGACGGTCTCGAGGACGACCTACTGGGACCCGACGGAGAGCAGCTGGACCGTGAGGAGCGGGCCGCGCTGCGCCGGGTGTCCGGTTTGTCCACCGAGCTGGAGGACATCACCGAGGTCGAGTACCGACAGCTGCGGCTGGAGCGGGTCGTTCTCGCTGGCGTCTGGACCGAGGGCACCCTCGAGGAAGCCGAGAACTCCATCCGAGAGCTCGCCGCGCTGGCCGAGACCGCCGGCTCCGACGTCCTCGAAGGCGTTCTCCAGCGGCGCCAGCGGCCCGACGCGGCAACGTACCTCGGCAAAGGCAAGGCTCAGGAGCTGCGCGACATCGTCATCGCCCTCGGCGCCGACACCGTCGTCTGCGACGGTGAGCTGGCGCCCGGCCAGCGCCGCGCCCTGGAGGACGTGGTCAAGGTCAAGGTCATCGACCGGACCGCGCTGATCCTCGACATCTTCGCCCAGCACGCGAAGAGCTGGGAGGGCAAGGCGCAGGTCGAGCTGGCGCAGCTGCAGTACCTCCTGCCCCGCCTTCGCGGCTGGGGCGAGTCGATGTCCCGGCAGGCGGGTGGCCAGGCCGCCGGCGGCCAGGGGATGGGGTCCCGGGGTCCTGGTGAGACGAAGATCGAGCTCGACCGCCGCCGGATCAACCACCGGATCGCGAAGCTCAAGCGCGAGATCGGGCACATGAAGACGACCCGGGACACCAAGCGGCACGGCCGCCAGGTGAACCACGTGCCGAGCGTCGCCATCGTGGGTTACACCAACGCCGGCAAGTCGTCGCTCCTGAACCGGCTCACCGGTGCCGGGGTCCTCGTGGAGAACGCGCTGTTCGCGACGCTCGACCCGACGGTCCGCCGCGCGGAGACCGAGGACGGGATGCCGTACACCCTCACCGACACGGTTGGGTTCGTGAGGTCACTGCCGACGCAGCTCGTCGAGGCGTTCCGGTCCACGCTGGAAGAGGTGGCCGACGCCGACCTGCTCCTGCACGTCGTCGACGGCAGCCACCCCGATCCGGAGGGCCAGATCTCCGCCGTCCGCGGCGTGCTGGCCGACGTCGGCGGTCCCGACATCAAGGAGATGGTCGTCGTCAACAAGGCCGACGCCGCGGACCCCGCAGTCCTCGACCGGCTGCGCCGGCACGAGAAGCACTCGATCGTCGTCTCGGCACGGACCGGCCGCGGGATCGACGCGCTGCGCCAGCTCATCGCGAACGAGCTCCCGCGGCCGGACATCGAGGTCAAGGCGGTCATTCCCTACGACCGCGGCGACCTCGTCAGCCGCCTTCACGACGAGTCGGAGGTGCTCACGACGGAGCACCGCGCGGATGGGACCCTCGTCCAGGCGAGGGTGCACCCGCCGCTGTGGCGCGAGCTCGCCGCATACCTCGTCTGAATTTCGAGTCTGGGCTACGCCGCGCTCGACTCCGACGGCGGGTCGAACCAGCCGAGCTGCCTGGCCATGCCGAGGTCGTCCCGGTTGGCCCAGTGCTCGACGACCAGACCGTCCCGCATCCGGAACCAGTGCGTCTGGGTCACCGCGAAGGAGGTCTACCTCCAGCTCACCGTCGACCGGGGTTGGACGCGCGCGGCGTACCACGACTGGCTGAGCCGAACCCTTTCCCTGCTCCTGCTGACGTGATGCCGGACGCCTTTCACTCTCGGGCGTCCATCACGCTGATCTCGGGCGCGAGCATGGCGCCGAGGATTGCTCGGTCGGCGGTCACGAAAGCAAGGCGCTCAGCCATGGCCTGAGCCACGAGCAGCCGGTCGAACGGGTCGCCGTGCCTCAGGCCGACGGTGTTCCGAACACCCCACGCGTGGGTTGGGGAAACTGGCAACCACTCGAGTCGAGCAGCCTCAATCTTGTCGAGCAGGTCGTCGCGAACCTCCAGTCGGCCAGCGGCCCTCTTGATCGCGATCTCCCAGAGGCTGGCGGCGGAGGCGTAGACGATCGCGGCGCTCCGTATTGAGGCGCTTGCCAGAGGGCCCAACTCCCGCGCCGACTGCATGAACCACAGAAGGACGTGGGTGTCGAGAAGCACTACTCGCCCTCGAACATGCGGAGAATCTCCGGGTCGGGGTCGTCGAAGGTCTCGTCGTCGTAGATGACGATCTCCCCCTTCGCCAGACCGAAGATCACGTCACGCTTCTGATGGGGCACCAGATCAGCGACTGGCTTGCCCGCGCGAGCAACAACGATGCGCTCGCCCTTCTCGACCTCTTCGAGCAGCTTCGACAGAGTGGACTTGGCCTCGTGCACGTTGACGACTCGGGTCATGCCCGCAATGTAGCAAACTAAGTCGGACTAAGGCGGCTTCTGAGCCTTCCGGCTAGGGGCAAGAGTATGCGTATTAACGCTGGGCCCCGCGGGTCGCCGCCCTCTGGACCCGGAGCGCCGAACATGCCTGGCGGAGTCGCCCGACGACTCCGACCCCTGGCGGCGATCCGCGCGACCTGCTCGCCGGGCCCCTTTGTGGACCCGGCATCCGACGTTCTGGGAGTACTTCAACGGTGACACGGGGATCGGGCTCGGGGTGTCGCACCAGACGGTATGGACGGCAATGGTCGCCCACCTCAACTGCACGCCGCAGTCGGCTTACGACCCGGGCCAGTCCCCCAAGCGACCCCTGACCCTCAAGCAGTCGTGCCGGCCAACCAGGTCTGCATCGGGGCCGGGACGCCCTGGTCGTTGGTGAGGTGGTCCAGCCGTCGTTTCAGCTCGACGGCCAACCGCTCCCGGTCGTCTGACGGCAACCGGTTGATCGCCACGGCGAGCGGGGAGGCGGCCACCTCCTGCAGCAGCAGCTCACGCGCGGACGGGAACCGAGTGGCAAAGGCGAAGACCGTAAGCGTTGCGTCGGCGAAGCCGGTCGCCGTCAGCAGCTCCCGCAGGGCGTCGCGGTCGTGGAAGGCGAACGGTGCACTCATCATCGCCGCGGCAGCCTCGCCGACCACGTCCGCCAGCGCCTCGGCGAAGGCGGAAAAGGCGGGATTGTCGTCGATCTCGCGCCAGACGGCGACCGCCAGTCGCCCGTTCGGCCGGAGAACCCGGCGGGCCTCCGCGAGCACGGCCTGACGATCCGGGACGAACTGGAGTCCGTGCTGGCAGCACTAGACGTCGACACTCGCGTCGGCGAGGGGCAGCGCGGCAGCGTCGGCGACCTGCCAGTCGACCTCAGGACCGAGCCGCGTGGCCAGGGCGACCATCTCGCGGTTGACGTCCACGCCGACGACGGCTCCCGTGTGTCCGACCCGCTCGGCGGCCCTGGCGCCCGACCACGCCCGTGCCGCACGCAACGTCCACGACGCTTTCACCCCGGCGTACACCGACGGCCGCCAGCAGCTGCTCGGCGCACGGCGCGAACAACTGCGGCACCGAATAAGCCTCGTACGCCTCGGGACCCGAGCCCCCCAGGTGGTAGCCGGACTTACCCTGACGTTCTACCTCCAACGACATCCCAATATCCTTCCGCCCTGGCGGAGTCTCATGGGGTGGGGGGTACCAGGGTAACGCCCTACCCGGTCGCGCGGACCTCGCTCGGCTGGTGACGCCACACATACGAGCAGAAGGTCGTCACGGCGCAGAGGAACAGCACTCCGACAAACACGTGCGCCCCCACCACGCCGAACCGGCCGAGTGCGACCTGGAGGATCCCGCCGCCGAGGAGGCACGCGGCGAAGACCAGGGGCCAGCTCGGGCCGCCCTGCTGCCGATAGCGTGCCGCGACCGCGAGGCATACTCCGGCCGCCACGAGGACGACCCAGGCGTTGACCTGATGGATCGTCTCGAGGGCCTCGCTCTTGGGCCGGGCGATAAGCGACGCGGCCAGCCCGGAGCCGAAGCCGGCCTGGCCGACGGCAACGCCGAGCAGGACGGTGGACCACACCCGCAGTTGGCGGACCATGCGGGCGAGTGTAGGCAGGCATCATCAGGCGAGCCACGGACGACCCGCCGCTGTGGACGGCGGCCTGACTGACACTGGCGCCGCCTAGGCTGACCGGGTGCCTGCCGACCTCGACGCGCTGCTCGAGGCGGCGGTAGCCGGAGTCGATGGGACCAAGCGGCCCGGGCAGGTCGAGATGGCGCATGCCGTCGCCCAGGCCATCGACACCGGCGAGCACCTGCTCGTCCAGGCCGGCACCGGCACGGGCAAGTCCCTGGCGTACCTCGTGCCCGCGGTGCGCCACGCGATCGAGCGCGGTAAGCCCACGGTCGTCGCGACGGCGACCCTGGCGTTGCAGGCACAAATCGTCGACCGTGACATGCCTCGGGTGGCGACGGCGCTGGCACCGCTGTTGGGGCGCAAACCGACCTACGCCTTGGTCAAGGGCCGACGCAACTACCTCTGTGCCCACAAGCTGCAGGGTGGGTTCCCCGACGAGGATGACGCGTTGCTCGCGGTGGATCAGGTGAGTGCCTCAGTGTCGCGGCTGGGTGCCGAGGTGGTGCGACTGCGCGAGTGGGCGTCGGCCACGCGGTCGGGCGACCGAGACGAGCTGGTCCCGGGCGTCACCGACCGGGCCTGGCGGCAGGTTTCCGTGTCCGCCCACGAGTGCCTGGGCGGCAAGTGCCCCGTGATCGCCGAATGCTTCGTCGAGCGGTCCCGCGAAGCCGCCCAGCACGTCGACGTCGTCGTGACCAACCACTCCTTCATGGCCATCGACGCGTTCGAGAACCGCCAGATGCTGCCTCAGCACGACGTGCTCGTCATCGACGAGGCGCACGAGCTGGTCGACCGGGTGACCGCGACGATCACCGACGAGGTCAGCGCGGCGATGGTCAGCAGTGCGGCTCGCAAGGCGGCCAAGCTGGCCGACGGCGCCGGCGACGTCGTCGACGCGGCGGACCTCCTGGAGGGCGTCCTCGACGAGGTTCCGGAGGGCCGGATCGACGACCTGCCGGAGGGTCTGGTCCTGGCGCTCACCCGCGTGCGGGATACGACCCGGGCGGTCCAGACCGAGCTGAAGCCTGGCCCAGGCGAACCGGCCGACGGCGCTCGCCAGGTCGCCCGGGCAGCCATCGACGAGCTGTACGAAAACGCCGCCCGCATCCTCGAGCGTCGCGACCTCGACGTGGTGTGGCTGCGGCGCGACTCACGACGCGGACCGGTCCTCAACGTGGCGCCGATGAGCGTGGCAATGCTTGTCCGGGACCGCGTCTTCGCGGACCGGACCTGCGTTCTGACCTCGGCGACGTTGGAGCTGGGTGGCTCGTTCGATGCCGTGGCCGGGACGATGGGACTGCGCGGAGAGGGCTCGCCGGCCTGGCAAGGGATCGACGTGGGCAGCCCGTTCGACTACCTGCGGCAGGCCATCGTCTATGTCGCTCGCGATCTCCCGGCGCCCACGCGGGACGGGACGTCGCCGAAGGTGGTGGACGAGATCGAGGCCTTGCTGAGGGCCGCCGGCGGACGGACGCTCGGACTCTTCTCGTCGATGCGGGCGGCCCAGAGCGCGGCCGAGCAGCTGCGGGCGCGGTTCTCCTCCGACCGGACGCCAATCGCGATCCTCTGTCAGGGCGAGGACCAGATCTCGACGCTGGTCCGGGACTTCGCGAGGGAGCCGTCCACGTGTCTGTTCGGGACGCTCACGCTGTGGCAGGGCGTCGACGTGCCGGGTTCGTCGTGCCAGCTCGTCGTCATCGACCGCATCCCGTTCCCGCGCCCGGACGACCCGCTCGCGTCGGCTCGGTCCGAGGCGATTGCTCGCATGGGCGGGAACGGGTTCATGGCCGTGTCCGCGACGCACGCGGCCTTACGGCTGGCCCAGGGGTCCGGGCGGCTCGTCCGGCGCGCGGACGACCGCGGTGTGGTGGCCATCCTCGACTCGCGGATGGTCACCGCCCGGTATGCGGGTTTTCTCCAGCGCTCGCTGCCGCCGTTCTGGCCCACCACGGACCGCGAGCTGGTGTTGGCCGCGTTGGCGCGGCTGGATGAGGTGGCGCCCCCCCCGGTGCCCGTCAGTGACCCGGCGCTGCGGGCGCTGGTCGGGGCATCTGACGGTTCTGCAGTTGGCGATGAGGTGCTCGAGCGGGGGGTCGACCACCGGCCGGTCGCCGGGCCGCCCCCAGTTCCGCCGTCGGCGCGGACGGCCGTCACGGTGGGGTACGCGTGGACCACGGCGCAGGACGAAGCGCTTCGTGACGCGGTCGAGGCGGGGATCGAGATGGAGGACCTCGTCGAACAGCTGGAGCTGCCGGTCGACGCGGTGCGGGCGCGCCTTGTCCAGCTCGGACTCGAGCTGACCAGCTGATGCGTGCCCCCACAAGTCCGCACGTGATGACCTTTATTTCGACATTTCAGACATTGGCTCCCAAGAAGTCATCACGTGCGGAGTTGTTGGTTGACGCGGGGGCGCGGCGCGAAACGGGTCCGGGCCTGGCGCACCGGCGTGTCGGTCGGCCGTGACAGGGTGACATCGTGAGTGCGACACCCAGGGCCGTCCTCGTGCGCGGGCCGGAGGAGCTCCTCGCCGAGCGGGCCGTATCGGCCACTCTGCGCGACCTGCATCACGTCGCGCCCGACCTCGACGTCATCCGCATCACGGCGGCCAGCTACCAGCCCGGTGAGCTCGCGACGCATACCAGCCCCTCGCTCTTCGGCGGTGACAAGGCCCTGATTGTCGAGCGCCTCGACGAGGCGACCGACGAGCTCGTCGACGACCTCACGGCATATCTCCAGGTGCCCGCCGACGACGTCACCCTGGTGGTCACGCACTCCGGTGCCCAGCGCGGCAAGCGCGCTGTCGAGGCGTTGGTCAAGCAGAAGGCGCGGGTCATCGAGTGCCCGGCCATCAAGACCGACCGCGACAAGACCGACTTCGTCGTGAACGAGTTCCGCCGCGAGGGCCGCAAGGCGACACCCGAGGCGGTGCGGGCCCTGGTCGAGGCCCTCGGCCGCGACACCCGAGAGCTGGCCTCGGCGGTGGCACAGCTGGTCGCCGACACCGAAGGCGTCGTCGACGA
>JBKPKI010000180.1:0-7741 GCA_046731055.1 Actinomycetota bacterium
GGGGTCGCGCGCCGTGCCGGCGTGAAGGACGTACACGTTGGGCGATGTGGCTTCGGCGGCCTCGATGCCGGCGATGGGACCGCCGGTTCGGGGGGCGGTCGGGTACCCCTGGGACGCGACGACCACGGTGACCGCATACGCCGGGCTGACCCGAAGGGGCCCGACCTCGTCGAGGCGACCCTCGGCGGCGGCGTGGAGCAGCGTGCCGAGGGGCGTGCGCAGCCGGGCGAGGGACGCCTGGCCGTCTGGATCTCCGAAGCGGGCGTTGAACTCGACGACGCGCGGACCACGGGCGGTGAGGGCGAGCCCGACGTAGAGGGCGCCGACGAAGGGCGTGCCGCGGTGGCGCATCTCGTCGATGGTCGGTTGGGCGATGCGGTCGACCACGACCGAGGCAAGGTCGGCGGGGGCCCAGTCGAGGGGCGAGTAGGCGCCCATGCCGCCGGTGTTAGGGCCCTCGTCGCCGTCGCCGACGCGCTTGAAGTCCTGGGCCGGTGGCAGGGCGAGGACGGTCCTGCCGTCGGTCACGCAGAAGACCGAGGCCTCGGGCCCGTCGAGGTACTCCTCGACGACGACCAGGCCGCCCGGTTTGGCCAGGCACGCCTGCGCGTGGGCGCGGGCCTCGTCGAGGTCGTCAGTGACGACGACTCCCTTCCCGGCGGCGAGGCCGTCGTCCTTGACGACGTACGGCGAGCCGAGGTCGTCGAGGGCGTCGTCGACCTCAGCAGGCGTCGTGCAGACGTGCGCTCGGGCCGTGGGGACGTTGGCGGCGGCCATGACCTCCTTGGCGAAGGACTTGCTGCCCTCGAGCTGGGCGGCCGCCGCGGAGGGGCCGAACACGTGAAACCCGTTCTCGCGCAGGACATCAGCGACGCCGGCGACGAGGGGCGCCTCGGGGCCGATGACGACCAGGTCGACGCCGAGGCGGGTGGCGATGTCAAGGACTGCGGCGGGGTCCGTGACGTCGGCGAGCGGCTCGCAGCGCGCGATGGCGTCGATGCCGGGATTGCCGGGCGCGGCGACGACGGCGTCGACCGCGTCGTCGGCGGCGAGCGCACGGACCAGGGCATGCTCGCGGGCTCCGGAGCCGACGACGAGGACTATCCAGCCGGCCACGGCGCCCACCCTAGGGGCAAGGCGACTCGGGTCTGGTCAGAGCGTCCACGCGTCGGGGTAGACGGTGCGCCGCATCCATCGCTCACCCACCCACCGCCCGCCAACAACCCCGCACGCGATGACTTGTGGGAGCCCGATGTCCAAAATGTCGGAAAACACGTCATCACGTGCGGAGATGTTGGGAGAGCCGAGAGGCCAGAAGGACCCGTGAGGGGCGACCAGGGGCGCCTCATCCCCGAAATGCGGGGGCGCGGTGCTCCCGGGAGGCAGGGGGGACAATCACCCGGGAACACCGCGCTTCTTGCACCGCGCCGCTGGGAGGGGGACCCGCGGCATCGGAACAATGTCGATCGCAACCGACACCGCCCACAATGGCAAACAAGCGCGCCAGAGTAAAGAGGTCTGGTGTCGGAGTAGAGTCAGTGGCGGAATTCCGCCAGTACCTCGGGGGCGTGCGAGGGGACAGGAGGGGCCGTTCCGTGCCCGACATACCGGACATGGCCGTCGCACTCGGGCGCGAGTCGGAGCCTGATGCGCCGGCTTTCGCCTGGCTCGAGTCTCCTCACGACGACTCGACCCGGGTCTACCTGTCGGTTATCCGCATGCCTCGCGCCACCCGTGAACTGCTGCTCGCGCAGGGTCTTCCCGCCGCCCGGCTGGACCCGGCGCTGCAGACGCTGGCCGAACGCGGACTCATCGTGCTTCACGGCGGCGGAGCCATCGAGGTGCCGCCTCCCCTGACCGCGCTCAACCAGCACGCGCTCAGCCTCGAGCGGCGCGCCAGCGCTGCCCGAGCGGCGGCGGACGGCCTCTCCCGCATCTACAACGCGTCACGGGTGGTCGACGACGACGACCGCGGTCCCCTCGAGATCCTCGCCGACCTCGAGCACGTCGGCGCCGCCACCAACGAGGCGGTAGCGCTCGCCGAGTTCACCGTCCGATGCCTGCGGGGCATGACCGCCCGAACCCTGGAGCTCATGGCCTCGCCGCTCGCCTCGCACCGGGAGCCCACCATCGGGGCGGGCGGGCGGCGGGTCGACATGTTCACCGTCTGGGACACCCAGGTCCTCGAGATGCCGGGCGCTCTCACCGCGCTCTCCGCGCGGCGGCAGGGCGGCGAGTTCCAGCGGTCGATGTCGAGCCTTCCGCTCAGCATCGTCATCGTCGACGACGCCACCTGCATCGTGGAATGGAGCGGGGAAGGGAGGGGCCCTCAGGGCCTCAAGGGGCACGCCCGAGGTGCGGTAGCCGCGGGAATTAAGGTGTTCGAGCGGTTCTGGCAGCTCGGGACGCCGATCGGCGACGACGTCGAGGGTGAGCTGGACGGCCGGGACGCCCAGGTTCTGCGCCTCATGGCGGCCGGTGTCACCGACGCTGCGATCGCGCGCCAGACCGGGTTCTCGCAGCGCACGGTCGAGCGGCGCGTCCGGCACCTCATGGAGCGCCTCGACGCGCAGACCCGCTTCCAGGCCGGCGTCCAGGCGGTGCACCGCGGCTGGCTTTAGTCACCCCACGAAGTTCTCCGCTTCCCTGCCACCCCGCGAAGTTCTCCGGTTCGCTCCGATACTTCGCGGGGACCCCGCTTAGTCACCCCACGAAGTTCGGTATGCGGGTTCGCACCGAACGGACGACGCGCCAGTAGGCGGACGGCTGGCGGCTCCCCCTCCGACCCGGACTAGACTTGCTCGTTCCCATCGAGGCGGCTCGGACGCAGCGACTCCGTCGCAGCATCGACGAGACGTCCACAACGCGACTCGCCAGGCGGAGTGTGTGACCGGTTCCGACAGCAGGGCGGACTCCACGTCGGTCCTGGTTGCTGACGAGATCGCCGTCGAACAGGCGCACGTCGACCTCGTCTACACGGAGCTGGCGAAGGCCGGTGAGCGCGCCGGCCTGGTCGAGGCCGACGGGTTGGCCCGAGGTCGCATCGACCGGGTGGGGACCGCCCGGGAGGAGGAGATGACCGGGCTGTTCGAGCGCGACGCCCTCGTCTTCCACGCGGCTCGCCGGCGCAACGCGTTGGAGAGCCAGTACGAGGGGCTCGTCTTTGGCCGGCTCGACATCGACCATCCCGCGCGGCCCGGCCGCGACGACAGCCCAGAGCGGGAGGTCCGCTACATCGGCCGGCTCGGCGTCCGCGACGACGACTACGAGCCGCTGGTGATCGACTGGCGCGCTCCGGCCGCATCCCCGTTCTACCGAGCCACCCCGGTGGAGCCGATGGGCGTTTTGCGGCGGCGAGTGCTGCGGTGCAAGGGGTCCGACGTCGTCGGCATCGAGGACGACCTCATGGTCGCCGAGGCGCCACCCGACCTCGTCGTCATCGGTGACGGGGCTCTCATGGCGGCGATCACGCGCAGCCGCGGTCCCCAGATGCGCGACATCGTCGCGACGATCCAGCGCCACCAGGACGAGGCGATCCGGGCCAGCGCCCGGGGAGTTACTGAGATCAGCGGTGGCCCCGGCACCGGCAAGACCGTCGTCGCCCTGCACCGTGCCGCATACCTGCTCTACAGCGACCGGCGCCGCTACGAGTCCGGCGGGATCCTCGTGGTCGGACCGTCCGCCGCCTACACCTCGTACATCGAGCGGGTGCTCCCGTCGCTCGGCGAGGACACCGTGACGCTGCGTTCCCTCGGCGACGTCGTCGACGCGGTGAGCACCGAGCGCCTCGACCCCCCGGCAGCGGCCAGGGTCAAGGGGGGCCTGCGGATCCGCCAGGTGCTGTCGCGCGCCGCGCACGACGCCGTGCCGGACGGCCCGGAGGAGTTCCGCGCGTTCGTCGCGGGCCACGCCGTGCGCCTTCCCCGCCAGACCCTCGACCAGGTGCGTTCCCGCGCGCTGCGGCAGCATCAGCGCAACCTCGCCCGCGACACCGTGGTCCAGCTTCTCGCGGACGCCGCCTTCCGGCAGAGCGGTGCGATCGAGCGCGACGAGTTCGTCGGACGCTTCGAGGACCACCTCGACGTCGACGCGTTCCTCGACGCGTGGTGGCCACAGCTCGATCCCCGAGAGGTCCTCCTCTGGCTCGCCGACGAGGAGCGTGTGGCGCGCTACGCCAAGGGCATCCTCGACGCCGAGGAGACTGCCGAGGTGCTCGCCTCGATGCGGCTCGCGGTGGAGACGGGCACCTGGTCCGTGGCCGACGTCGCGCTCGTCGACGATCTCGCCGCCCGCCTCGGGCCGGTGCAGGACCAGCCGCACGAGGAACGCGGCTTCTACGAGATCGAGGAGCTGGACGACCTCGCCTCCCACGGCGTCACGGAGCTCGGCGGCCGGGCGCGCCCGGAACGAGTCGAGCCCGCATACCTCCTGACCCCGAACGACGCGCGAGAACGCTTGCTGCAAGGGCGGATCGGCCGCACCGAGGAGTACGCCCACGTCCTCGTGGACGAGGCGCAGGATCTCTCCCCCATGCAGTGGCGGATGCTCGGGCGACGTGGCCGGTATGCCTCGTGGACGGTCGTCGGGGACGCTGCGCAGAGCTCGTGGCCGGACGCCGCCGAGTCCGCCGTGGCCCGCGAGGAGGCCTTCGGAAAGCAGCCACGCCGGCTGTTCCACATGGACACCAACTATCGCAACGCGCGTGAGATCTTCGACTACGCGGCCGCCGTCATCCGCCGCAGCGTGCCCGACGCCGACATCCCCAAGGCGGTGCGGGAGACCGGTGTCGAGCCGGTTCTCGGCGAGCTGGGTGCTGACGTGTATGCGTCGGTGGCCGACGCGGTCGAGCGTCTCGTTGAGGAGGTCGAGGGCTCGGTCGCGGTGATCACCCCGTCGAACCACGCGGCGGCCTTGGCTCCGATCGGCGCCGGGCCGGACGGGCGGGTGAGGGTCACCGACCCGATGTCGACCAAGGGCCTCGAGTACGACGCGACCGTCGTCGTCGACCCGGAGGCCATCGTCGCGGAGTCACCGGGCGGGGTCCGCGCGCTCTACGTCGCCCTCACCCGCGCCGCGCACCGGATGACTGTGCTCTCGAGCTGACCGCGCTGCGGGCGGCCACGAGTCGCACCGCGGCGGTGGCCCAGTCACCAACCAGGCGCCAGCCGGCGGTGCCGGGATCCCGGTACGTTCGGGGTGGCGCGTCCAGTGGATAGACCTCGAGGATCTCCCCGTCGAGCCACGCCTCGGCGCCGGGTTGCAGGGTCACCGAGAGCTCGGTGCCGCGCAGGGTGACGGCGTCCTCGCCCGCGACGACGTGGGCGTATGCGGGCAGCGTCCCCTGCTCGTTCACCGCGATCGACTCACCGAGCAACGCCGCCACGCGCCGGTCGGTCCAGCTGAGCAGGACATCCTTGGCGATGCCGAGCCGGCGGGGCAGGGTGAGGCAGCCGGCCACCGTGTCCTCCGGGGCGTCGAGTGGTGCGCCCACCTGCATGATCCAGCCGAGGAACCACGGGCCGTCGGGGTCGACGCCAACCTGGGGCGCATACAGGGACCGCCCGTCGTCGACCGGACGGCAGGCCCTCACGGCCAGCGCGGGCGAACCGTCTGGCGCGCTGACCAGCGACCCGACGGCCGCGACGGTTCGCTCGAGCTGGTTGTCGCGCCAGATCGAGAGGAGTAACGCCCACGACCCGTCGACCTCGACCAGCTGCGGGCACTCCCAGATCTCGGCGGATGCAGCAGACGCGAGGACCGGGTCGTCGACCGTGAGCCAGACCCGCTCGAACCGCCACGTCTCGAGGTCGTCGCACGACCAGAGGAGCAGGGCGGGCGTTCCGTCGACGAGGCCGGCGCCCACCAGCGCCCAGCGTCGGCCGCCCCACCGGAAGACGAACGGATCGCGCATCTCACGGATCTGCGTCTCCCCGCGCGGGAGCGGCGGAACCGTCGCCACCGCAATGGGATCCGACCAGTGGTCGAGGTCCCGGTCCGACGCGTACCGGATGCACACAGTGCTGTCGACCGGGTCAGTGACGATACCGGTGTAGACGGCGGCGACCCGGTCGCCGACGTCGACGCAGACCCCGCTCCAACAGCCGACCCGGTCAGGACCGTCGGGCGTGGGGCCGAAGGCCACCGGGTGTTCGCGCCAGGAGACCAGGTCGCCGCTCGAGACGTGGCCCCAGTGGATGTCGGTGTGGAAGGCGCCGGTCGGATTGTGCTGGAAGAACACGTGCCAGCGGCCGTCGCGGTAGAGCATCCCGTTGGGATCGTTGATCCAGCCGCGCCGAGGCTGGATGTGGTAGCCGGCTCTGGTGGGATCGCGCACGGCGTCGGACGCCGGGCCGGCCGCCGAGTCGGACTCCGCGTTGCTCACGCGACGGCCCGCCCGCGGGCGGGACGCATGTCCTGGCGCTCGATGATGGCATCGCGGCCGGGGCCAACGCCGACCGCGGAGACCCGGGCACCGACGAGCTCCTCGACGCGCTCGACGTAGCGCTGGGCGTTCGCCGGCAGGTCGGCGAACGTACGGCACTCCGAGATGTCCTCCCACCATCCGGGCATGTCCTCGTAGACGGGCTTGGCGTGGTGAAAGTCGGTCTGGCTCATCGGCATCTCGTGGTGGCGGGCGCCGTGGACGTCGTAGGCGACGCAGATGGGAACGGTGTCCAGGCCGGTGAGCACGTCGAGCTTGGTGACGACGAAGTCGGTGACGCCGTTGATGCGGGTGGCGTAGCGCCCGATCACGGTGTCGAGCCAGCCACATCGCCGCGGGCGCCCGGTGGTGGTGCCGTACTCGGCGCCGGTCTTGCGCAGGTACTCGCCGTGGTCGTCGAACAGCTCGGTAGGGAACGGACCCTCCCCGACGCGGGTCGTATAGGCCTTGAGGATCGCGATCACCTGAGTGATGCGGGTGGGCGGGATGCCGGAGCCGGTGCAG
This sequence comes from Actinomycetota bacterium, assembly GCA_046731055.1. Classification (GTDB taxonomy): domain Bacteria; phylum Actinomycetota; class Actinomycetes; order Actinomycetales; family Dermatophilaceae; genus Lapillicoccus. The sequence goes on from JBKPKI010000180.1 coordinate 6,947, forward strand.
GCGCCCCCGGCGGTCGCGTTGGACGAGGTGACGAACGGGTACGTCCCGTGGTCGACGTCGAGCAGGGTCGCCTGCCCGGCCTCGAGGAGCACGGTGTCGCCGCGGTCGAGGGCCTGCTCGAGGAGCAGGGACGTGTCGCGGACCATGGGCTGGAGCCGATCCGCATACGAGAGGAGCTCGCCGAGCACTTCCTCGGCGAGGATGGCCCGGCGGTTGTAGATCTTCGCGAGCACCTGGTTCTTGATCTCGAGCGCCGCCTCAACCTTTTGGCGCAGGATGTTCTCGTCGAAGAGGTCCTGGACGCGGATGCCGATGCGCGACATCTTGTCGGCGTAGGTGGGGCCGATGCCGCGGCCGGTCGTGCCGATCCGCCGGGAGCCGAGGAACCGCTCGACGACCTTGTCGAGGGTCCGGTTGTAGGGCGGAATCAGGTGCGCGTTGGCGCTGACCAGGAGCTTCGACGTGTCGACGCCGCGCGCCTCGAGGTCGTCGATCTCGTGGAAGAGCACGCCGAGGTCCACGACGACGCCGTTGCCGATGACCGGAGTGCACGTGGGGGTGAGGATGCCGCTGGGGAGCAGGTGCAACGCATACTTCTCAGCGGTGTCGCCGGATCCGAGAACGATGGTGTGGCCGGCGTTGTTGCCGCCGTTGAACTTGACGACGTAGTCGCAGCTGTCGCCGAGCAGGTCGGTCGCCTTGCCCTTGCCCTCGTCGCCCCACTGGGCGCCCACCAGCACCACCGCCGGCATCCGCGCACCTCCTCGAGCCTCGAGCCCGTTCGCGCGGCTTCCT
>JBKPKI010000181.1:0-3421 GCA_046731055.1 Actinomycetota bacterium
TGTGGCTGGCGATGGTCATCAGCCGGTCGTGCGCCGTCTCGGTAAGGGGCTTCTCCGGCGGGTACATGAAGTAGGCGTATGCCCGTTCGCGCCCGCGCCCCACGCGTCCCCTCAGCTGGTGCAGCTGGCTCAGGCCCAGGACGTCGGCACGGTCGACGACAAGGGTGTTGGCGTTGGAGATGTCGAGGCCGGTCTCGACGATCGTCGAGCAGACGAGGACGTCGAACCGCTTCTCCCAGAAGTCGAGGACGACCTGCTCGAGACGGTGCTCGTTCATCTGGCCGTGGGCGGTGGCGATCCGCGCCTCGGGGACCAGCTCGCGCAGCCGGCTGGCCGCGCGCTCGATCGAGCTCACCTTGTTGTGCACGAAGAAGACCTGACCCTCCCGCAGCAGCTCGCGCCGGATCGCGGCGGTCACCTGTCGCTCCTCGTACCCGCCGACGTAGGTCAGGACCGGGTGCCGCTCCTCGGGAGGCGTTGCCAGCGTTGACATCTCGCGGATCCCGGTCACCGCCATCTCGAGCGTTCGCGGGATCGGCGTGGCCGACATGGCAAGAACGTCGACGGCGGTGCGTAGGGTCTTGAGGCGCTCCTTGTGCTCGACGCCAAACCGCTGCTCCTCGTCGACGACGACGAGGCCGAGGTCCTTGAACCGGACCTCCGGACCCAGCAGCCGGTGCGTGCCGATGACCACGTCGACCCGGCCGTCGGCCAGCCCCTCGAGGACCTCCCGAGCCTCCTTGTCCGTCTGGAACCGGCTGAACGCCTTGACCGTGACCGGGAACGGCGCATACCGCTCGGAGAAGGTGTTGAAGTGCTGCGTCACGAGCAGCGTCGTCGGCACGAGCACTGCGACCTGCTTGCCTTCTTGGACCGCCTTAAACGCCGCCCGCACCGCGATCTCGGTCTTGCCGTAGCCGACGTCGCCACAGATGAGGCGGTCCATCGGGACTTCCTTCTCCATGTCGGCCTTGATCTCGTCGATCGACGACAGCTGGTCGGGGGTCTCGACGTAGGCGAAGGCGTCCTCGAGCTCCCGTTGCCACGGCGTGTCCGGCCCGAACGCGTGCCCCTTGGTCGCCATTCGCGCGCTGTACAGCCGGATGAGGTCGGCGGCGATCTGCTTGACGTAGCGGCGGGCACGCGCCTTGGTCTTGTGCCAGTCGGAGCCGCCCAGCTTGTTGAGGGTGGGGGCCTCGCCGCCGACGTACTTCGTCACCTGGTCGAGCTGGTCGGTAGGTACGTATAAGCGGTCGGGTTGACTGTTACCTCGTTGCTTCGACGACGCATACTCGATGACGAGGTACTCGCGGGTGGCGTCCTGGACGGTGCGCTGCACCATCTCGACGAACCGGCCGACGCCGTGCTGCTCGTGCACGACGTAGTCGCCCGGCCGCAGCTGGAGCGGGTCCACCTGGTTGCGGCGCCGGGACGGCATGCGCCGCATGTCTCGGGTGCCGGTGCCGCCGGGCTGGCCGGTCAGGTCCTGTTCGGTGACGACCGCGAGCCGCTGGGCGGGGTCGACGAAGCCGCGGCCCAGCGATCCGGTGGTGATGTGGACGAGGCCGGTCTCGATGTGCTCGTCCGGCGGGTCGAGGGTCGCCGGGACGTCATGTTCGCCGAGCACCTCGTGAACCCGGCGCGCGAGACCATGGCCGTCGGTGACGACGACGACGCGCCACCCGTCGCGAACCCACGACCGCAGCTGCTCGACAGCGGCTTCGGTGTCACCGCGGAACGGCTCGACGTCGGACGTGCCGAGGTCGATCCGCTCGACGCCGTCGTCGCTGTCGGTGAGCTCGGCCAGCTCGGCGTCGCTGGCGAACGACGTCAGAGTCCACCAGGACCGGTCCCCGGTCCGAGCGTGATCCCGCAGCTGCGCCAGCGTCCAGAACGACGCCGTCCCGAGCACGTTCTGGAGGTCCACCGGCACGGCGCTGCCCGCAGCCGCGCCGACCCAGCTGGCCTCCAGGAACTCGGCGCTCGTCGCGACGAGGTCGTGCGCTCGCGTTCGGATCCGCTCCGGGTCGACCAGGACGACGAGCGAACGGGGCGGGAGGACGTCGAGCACCGACTGCATACCGCCCGAGTCCGCCAGGAGCACCGGCATGAGGGACTCCATGCCCTCGACGGCGATGCCCTCGGCGAGCCTGGCCAGCATGTCGGCGACGCCCGGCAGCTCACCGGCGAGGCGACGAGCGCGCTCGCGGACGGCGTCGGTCAGCAGCAGCTCGCGGCAGGGAGGAGCCCACAACCCGTGCTGGGCGATCTCCAGGCTGCGCTGGTCGGCCACCTTGAACCAGCGGATCTCCTCGACCGTGTCACCCCAGAACTCGACGCGAACCGGGTGTTCCTCGGTCGGCGGGAAGACGTCGAGGATCCCGCCACGGACCGCGAACTCACCGCGCCGCTCCACCAGGTCGGTTCGGGTGTATGCGGCCGCGGCCAGGCGGTCGACGACATCCTCCAGCGCGACCTCCTCGCCGGCCCTGAGCGCGACGGGCGCCAGCTCGCCCAACCCTCGGGCGATCGGCTGCAGGACCGCGCGCACCGGGGCGACCACAACGGACAGGGGCCCGTATGCCGGATCGTCCGGGTCAGGGTGCGCCAGCCTGCGCAGCACCGCCAGCCGACGGCCCACCGTGTCGCTGCGGGGACTGAGCCGTTCGTGCGGCAGGGTCTCCCAGCTGGGAAAGGTCGCGACCCGGTCGCGCGACAGCAGGCAGCCAAGCGCCTCGGCCAGATCGACCGCCTCGCGCGTCGTGGCCGTGACGACAAGGCTCGGGGGAGTCTGGGTCGCGGCCTCCCGCCGCTCCGCAAGTACCGCCGTCAGGAAAGACCGGGCACCCCCGCTGACGGCGATGTCGACCAGTGGCAGCCGGGTCGAAACCGACTCGATGACCCGCTGGACCGCTGGGGTCGCGGCCCAACCAGTAACAACAGACGTGAGGCCAGTGGACCGGCCGTCTGGCGGCGCGGCGCCGCCGTCTGGCGGCGCGACGGTGGTCATCGTGGGAGGCGTCATGAGAAGTCCAGAGCGAGCGCAGGGCGCCGGAACGGGTCCCCCGGCAGCACAGATGCCCAACGTCGAGCTGACGCCGGGTCTTCCCAGCCTAAGCGGTGCGCCCGACCGCCAGCACGGCGCCGACCGCCGCCAGCGAGGCCAGGAGCAGGAGGGCGGCGGTGACCATGAGAAGGGACGTGACGAGCCCGTCGCTCCGGGTCGGCGGTGGGTGAGCGAAAAGGACGACCGCAGTGAAACCAATCGTCGCCACGAGGCAGGCAACGGCGCCATCACGGCGGAGCCGCCTCGACGTGGCCCAACGGGTGCCCCCGTCTGCGGGAACGAACATCCCTGCGGCCACCGCGCACCCGGTGGCGATCAGGAGTGGGCACATGACTTGCGGCAGGGTGTGCCAGC
>JBKPKI010000182.1:0-14073 GCA_046731055.1 Actinomycetota bacterium
CGCTCCGCCGAGCGTCGGGCCCGTGGTCTCTGACTCCGGTCCGCATTCCGCGACGGACGTGACTGCTGGAGCCGACATCGGCGTCAGGTGCTCCGACTCGCCTGCCTGGCGTGCGCCTGGACATGCTCACGGTTGCGGGACAGCGCCGGATTCCCACCGGCTTTCCCTGGTCACCGACCTACGGTGCGCTGACGGTCCCACGCCGGCCACCCGGCTGTCAAAGTGATGGCATCCAACGGGGGATGCGTAGCATCGGCGGCATGAGCGGCAATTGGTCCTGGGAGCTGCTCGACGCGCAGCGTCGCCAGGTCACCGACGCAGCGGGTGGAGGGACGTTCCCGTCGCAGAGCGAGGCGGAGTCCTGGCTGGGCGAGGAGTGGCGCGACCTGCTCGACTCCGGCGTTGACGCCGTGACGCTACGCGAGGGTGACACGGTGGTGTACGGGCCGATGAGCCTGCAGCCCATGGAGTGACGGCCCTGATAACCGCTGGCTCGGTCCAGTCTGAGGCGAACCCACTCCGGGCAAAAAGCGGTTGCCTGGATGTCAGGGGTCCCGCATAGCCTCATGCCGATGGCGTACGGGATGGACATCGGCCCCTGAGGTGTTCCCCGGTCAGCCATGCGGCGCCCAGGAACGGACCAGGACGTTCCGCCGACCTCGACGGCGCTCGCCGATGACTTCTCCGAGACGACGGGGTCTCAACCGTATGAGCCCCAGCCTGACGATTGAAGGACCTGACGTGACGACCTCCCCCGACCAGCGATCGACCCCGCCGGAGACCACCGGCCCGTCGTCCGCCGGCCATCCGGACTCCACCGGCATCCTGAGGGTGCTCGTCGGCGCGACCTTCGTCGTCATTCTCAACGAGACGATCATGGTCAACGCCATCCCGCGCCTCATGCACGACTTCGACGTCACGGCGCGGAGCGCTCAGTGGTTGTCGACCGCGTTCATGCTGACCTTGGCGGTCGTGATCCCGATGACCGGGTGGTTGCTGCAGCGGGTCACGACCCGCCGCGCATTTGCGCTCGCGCTCGGGCTGTTCCTGGCCGGCACGGTCCTCGCGACTGCCGCCTGGAGCTTCCCGGTACTGCTCGCGGCCCGGATCGTCCAGGCCAGCGGCACCGCGGTGATGATGCCGCTGCTCATGACCACCCTGATGACGATCGTCCCGGCGCACCAGCGCGGAAAGGTCATGGGCAACGTCACGCTGACGATGGCCGTCGCGCCGGCCCTCGGTCCCGCGGTCTCCGGAGTTCTGCTCCAGCTGGGCTCGTGGCGCTGGATCTTCGCCGTCGTGGTTCCCATCGCTCTCGGCATGCTGGTCGTCGGCTTGCGCAAGCTCACCAACGTCGGTGAGCCCAAGGACGGGGCCATCGACTGGTCCAGCGTCGTGCTGGCCGCCCTGGGCTTCGGCACGTTCGTCTACGGCCTGAGCCAGATTGGCGTCGACCCCGAGGTGGCTGGGGGGCTGCCGGCCGTCCCGACGCTGGTCGTCGGTGCCCTCCTCGTGGCGGTGTTCGTGTGGCGGCAGCTGCGGCTGCAGCGGACCGACACGCCGCTGCTCGACCTGCGAACCCTCACCGTCCGGCCCTTCGCGGTGTCCCTGGCGCTGATGTGCCTGGCGTTCATGGCGCTGATGGGCGTCATGATCACCCTGCCGCTGTTCCTTCAGAGCGTCTCCGGCTTGAGCCCGCTCACCACCGGTTTGCTCCTCATGCCCGGCGGTCTGGTCATGGGCCTGCTCGGTCCTCGGGTGGGTGCGTTGTTCGACCAGCACGGCGCGCGCGTCCTCGTCGTGCCGGGGGCGGCGCTGCTGCTCGGTGCGCTCGCGGGGTTGGCGACGATCGGCACCGCGACGCCGGCTTGGTGGTTGCTCGCCCTGCACGTGCTGATGAGCGTGGCACTGGCGATGATCTTCACGCCGGTGTTCACGACCGGTCTCGGCGCCCTGCCGCCGAACCTGTACTCACACGGGAGCGCAGTCCTCGGCACGCTGCAGCAGGTGGCCGCGGCCATCGGCACCGCCGTCGTCGTCACTGTCCTCTCGGTGCGCTCGGCCACCCTCGCCGCGTCCGGCGCGGACCCGGTCACAGCGCTGAGCGGTGGCATCCAGCTGGGCATGGTGTTCGCGGCGGTCGCCGGTGTCGGCGTGCTGGTGCTGGCGTTCTTCGTCCCGGGTCGGGAGTCGGCCGGCCAGGGCCATGGACCGGCACTCGAGGGCGAGGACGCGCCGCAGGACGAGGAGTTCGTCGCATGACGCGGTGCGGGCTTGAGGCGTCGTCGACCGGCTTCACGAAGCGCGGGCTCGGCTGTGGTCGACGGCACGGGTATGCGGCCGCTGCCGAGCTCACGGTCGACGGCTGCCGCCGCGAAGTGCCGGCCCGAGTCGTGTGTCGACCGATTCGGTATGCGGACGACGGCAGCCTTCGGTGGCGGAGCCGCTGGTCCTGACGGTCGCGGGGACGCTTCCGGCTCCGCTGGCTGGGCCCGTGGCCGGGTCCCCAAGAGCGGTGGACGCCGATGAGCTGGCCGTCGGTCGCGCCGCCGCAACACCTGCCGTCGATGGCTCTCGTTGCGGCGCGAAAGCCGAGGCCGCCGCAACGAGAGCCAATCCGGGCAGTTGTTGCGCGGGTAAGGGGTGTTGACGTCGGAGAGAACCACGGAACACGGAGCTGACCGCCCCAGCCGCGTACCGGCTCGTCGGGCCCCGACTAACCTCCGACCACATGGCGCTCCCCGACAGCCTCGCCGCCACTCTTTCGGCCGAGGTCGCCGATGCCCAGCGCCGGTGGCGCGCACCCGGCCTCTCCGTCGGCGTGGCCCGTGACGGCGAGCTGGCGTGGTCGAGGCACATCGGCTCCGCTCGGCTAGACCCGCCCCTACCGGCGACCGACGAGACGCAGGTGATGGTCGGGTCCATCACCAAGACGTTCACCGCGCTGCTGGTCATGCAGCTGCGCGACGAGGGCCACCTCGACCTCGAGGACCCGCTCGGGAGGTGGCTGCCCGAGTCCCAACACGCAAGCCTCACCATCCGTCGCTTGCTGAGCCACACCTCCGGACTCCAGCGTGAACCGGTCGGGCGCATCTGGGAATCCCTCGACACTCCCGACGTTGCGCGCCTCGTCCTGGAGCTCGAGGACGCCGAGCAGGTTCTCCCGCCGCATCTCGCGTTCCACTACTCAAACCTGGCCTTCGCCCTTCTCGGCCACGTCGTCGACCGGCTCACGGGCCGGCCGTGGGAGGGCGCTCTCCGCGAGCGGATCCTGACGCCCCTCGGCATGACGCGGACCGGATTAGCGCCACGCGACGGCCACGCCTACGGGTACCAGGTGCACCCCTTTGCCGGCACCGCCACCCGAGAGGCTGAGCCGGAAATGCGCGCCACCGCGCCGCTCGGCGGCCTGTGGTCGTCGATAGCCGACATGGCGAGGTACGCCGCCTTCCTGGCCCAACCCGACCCTGCCGTGTTGCGGCCCGGGACGCTCGATGAGATGTGCCGTCCCGTGGTCATGATCGACGTGGAGTCCTGGAAGGCCGGTTACGGGCTCGGCTACGAACTGGTTCGAAGCGGAGATCGCGTCTACGTCGGCCATCGGGGCTCGATGCCCGGATTCCTTTCGGCGCTGCGCGTGAGCCGATCGGACGGTGTCGGCGTCTTCGTCGTCGCCACGAAGACCGCCGGTGCCGATGCCGGTCCGCTGGCCACGCGGCTGCTGGACAGGGTCCTCGACGCCCTGCCGCGGGTTCCACCCGCCTGGGTCCCCGAACGACCGCAACCGGACCTCGACGAGCTGCTCGGCTCCTGGTGGAGCGAGGGCGAGGAGCTGGTTCTCGAGGTCCGTGGGGGCGAGCTGTGGATGCGTGTCGTCGCGGGCACGGCGATGGACGACACGCGGTTCGCCCGGGAGGACGCGTCGACATTCCGTGCCGCCGCCGGCCGGGAGCGCGGCGAGCGGCTCGAGCTGGTCCGCGACGCGGACGGGTCGCTCGCGAAGCTCTACTTCGCGACGTACGTCGTGAGCCGCACGCCCAAGGCCTTCGCGGACCCCACCTGAACGGACGGCCGGGAAGTCGGGGTCCCGCGAAGTATCGGAGCGAAGCGGAGAACTTCGTGGGGTGACTAGGAGGGAGTCGGGGTCCCCGCGAAGTATCGGAGCGAACCGGAGAACTTCGTGGGGTGACTAGGAGGAAGTCGGGGTCCCCGCGAAGTATCGGAGCGAAGCGGAGAACTTCGTGGGGTGACTAGGAGGGGTAGTCGCCTCGCTTCACCTGAGGCTTGGGCATCCGGGTGGGGCGGAGCTGGAAGGCCCGCATCACCGCATACATCGTGGCCCCCGACGGGATCCTGTCGGCGCCGAACTTGGCGGTCAACCGGCCCTTGATCCGCCGCCACATGAGGATGGCGTCGATGATCGCCACCGCGATGAGCCCGTAGGTGAGGACGAACACCGTCATCAGCGCCCAGCTGGTCCGCAGGAACGACAACGCGAGCACGATGACCATGATCGGCAGGACGATCTCACCGACGCTCCACCGGGCGTCGACGTAGTCGCGGATGAACCGCCGCTCCGGCCCCTTGTCGCGCGCGGGGAGGTGCGAGTCGTCGCCGGTGACCATGGCCTGCCGCTGGCGCGCAAGGGCCTCCCTGCGCTTCTGCTTGTCGCGGTCGCGGGCCGACTTCCGGTCGGTGACGACGAGTGGCTGCTTGCGGGCCGCCTCCTGGTCGCGCCGCCTGGGCGTGGGCCGGTTCTTGGCGCCCGGCCGCTCGTCCTGCGTCTCGACGACCGGCTCGTCCTCGACCTTCTTCTTGCCCCACGGAACGCTCAGCTGCACCCGCCAAGGGTATGCCGTCCGGGGGCCGCCCCGAGCCACCCGACCGGCGGCTAGAGTCGACGGCCGTGGCAGACGACGTCCTCGCCCCCGATCAGATCGACGCGATCAAAAGGCGGGTGACGGCACTGATGCCGACCGTCCGAGACGACCTCGAGGCGCTCGTGCGGATACCGAGTGTGTCGCTCGACTCCTTCGACCAGCAGCACGTCGAGGACAGCGCGAACGCGGTCGCCGAGCTGCTCCGGGCCGAGGGACTCGAGGTCGACATCGTCCGCGAGGGCGGCCGCCCTGCGGTAATCGGCCACCGTGACGGACCGCCCGGGTCCCCGACTGTCACGCTCTACGCCCACCATGACGTCCAGCCGCCGGGCGACCCAGCGCTGTGGGACTCGCCGGCGTTCGAGCCGACCGAGCGGCACGGCCGGCTCTACGCGCGGGGCGCCGCCGACGACAAGGCTGGCGTCATGGCCCACGTCGCGGCCCTACGGGCGTTCCCAGAGGGCCCGCCGGTCGGGGTGACGGTCTTCCTCGAGGGTGAAGAGGAGATCGGCAGCGACTCGCTGCTGACCATCCTCGAGCGGCACAGCGAGAAGCTGCGCGCCGACGCGATCGTCTTGGCCGACGGCGGCAACTGGGATCTTGGCGAACCCGCGCTGACCGTCACGCTCCGCGGCACCATCCGCGTCGTCGTGACTGTCAGGACCCTGGATCACGGCGTCCACTCGGGGATGTTCGGCGGGGCGGTACCCGACGCGATCACCACGCTGATCCGGCTTATCGCGACACTCCACGACAGCGAGGGAAATGTCGCCGTCGAGGGACTCCAGTCGAGCGAGGCGTCCGACCTCGACTACTCCGAGGAGCGCCTCCGCCTCGAGTCCGGGCTCCTCGACGGCGTCGAGACGATCGGCTCCGGGACGATCCTGACCCGGCTTTGGAACAAGCCGGCCCTGACGACCATCGGGTTCAACGCCCCGACCGTCGAAACGGCGTCAAACACGCTCGTCCCCGCGGCGTCGGCCAAGCTGTCGATGCGAATCGGCCCCGACGAGGACACCCATGTGGCATACGAACTGCTCAAGGCGCACCTGGAGAAGCACCTGCCCTGGGGCGCGTGGATGGAGGTACAGCTCGACGACGAAGGCCCCGGTTTCGACGCCCACGCCCACGGACCCGTCTACGACCAGGCCCGGGCCGCATTCGCCGACGCGTGGGGCGTTCAGCCGGTTGACATCGGCTCCGGCGGGTCGATCCCCTTCGTGGCTCGGTTCGCTGACGTCTTTCCCGGCGCGGCCATCCTGGTAACCGGCGTCGAGGATCCGGACGGCCGTGCGCACGCGGCCAATGAGTCGCTGCACCTCGGGGAGTTCGAGCGGGTATGCCAGGCCGAGGCGCTGCTTCTGGCCCGCCTCGGGGCGATGGCTCGGTGAACGACCGCGAGCACGACCTCATCGTCCTCGGGGCGACGGGGTTCGTCGGTCGCCTCCTGGCCGCATACGTTTCGCGAAACGCCCCCACCGGTATGCGAGTCGCGCTCGCGGGTCGGTCGCGGGAGCGCCTCGAGAAGGTGCGCTCCGAGCTGCCTGGCGCCGGCCGGGACTGGCCGTTCCTGCTCTGCGACACCACCGATGCCGCCCAGGTGGCGGCGCTCGCTCGCTCGACACGGGTCGTCGCCACGACCGTCGGTCCGTACGGACGGTATGGCCTCCCGCTCGTCCGGGCCTGCGCCGAGGCCGGAACCCACTACGCGGACCTCGCCGGCGAGGTGCTATTCGTCCGTGACGCGATCGACGCGGCTCACGAGACGGCGGTCCGGACCGGCGCTCGGGTGGTGAACGCCTGCGGCTTCGACTCGATCCCGTCGGACCTCGGCGTCCACCTGCTCCACCAGGAGGCGGCTCGCCTCGGGTTCGGTGGCCTCGGTGACACCACGCTGCTGGTCACACGGCTCAGCGGGGGCATCAACGGCGGCACGGTCGACTCGGCCCGAGCCCAGATCGAGGTGCTTCAGGCCGACCCCGCTCGACGCCGGGTGCTGTTCGACCCGTTTGCCCTCAGCACCGAGCCGGGCGCGGAACCGGACCGCTCGGACCAGCGCGACGCCATGTACGTCTACCGCGATGCCGTCACCGGGCGGTGGACGGCGCCGTTCGTCATGGCCTCGTTCAACTCTCGGATCGTCCGTCGTAGCGACGCGTTGCTCGGACACGCCTACGGTCCACACTTCCGGTACCGCGAGGCGGTCGGGTTCGGACGAGGCACCCGAGGTCGGCTGGAGGCATACGGGCTGGCGGCCGCCCTGGGAACCGTCTTCGCGGCCATGTCGAACCCGTGGATCCGTCCGCTCGCCGACCGCATCTTGCCGTCTCCGGGCACGGGACCCGACGAGAAGGCTCGCGACGAGGGGTACTTCCGGTTCGAGCTGCGCACCACGACCGAGGCCGGCCGACGGCTCCGGGCGGTCGTCTCGGCGTCGGGTGACCCCGCCAACGTCGCCACCGTGCGCATGCTCGGCGAGTCGGCGCTCTGCCTCGCGCTCGACGACGACCGGCTCACCTCCGGCGGCGGCGTGCTGACGCCGGCGGTGGCGATGGGCGACGCACTAGTGGAACGACTTCGGATCGCCGGCATGACGTTGACGGTCGGACCGGACGCGGGTTAGGTCGCTGGGAGGAAGGAGTCCTCATGCATCCGACCGGCATCACCGCCAACCTCCCGGTCGCCGACATGGACCAGGCGCGCGAGTTCTACATGGACTACCTCGGCCTCAGCGTCGAGGAGATGAATCTCGGCTGGGTGGCCAGGGTCAGGACGCCGGACGGCCGCGCCGTGCTCCAGCTCGTGACGCGCGACGAGTCCGCGCCGGTCGACTCCCAGCTCTCGGTGCACGTCGGCGACGACGTCGAGGCGGCCTACGAGGAGGCGCAGCGGCGGGGTTACGAGATCGTCCACCCGCTGACGACGGAGCCGTGGGGCGTGCGACGGTTCTTCGTCCGGGCGCCGAACGGCACCGTGATCAACGTCGTCAGCCACAGGGACTAGAGCCGTCAGTCCTTCGCTGTCTCGCCGGGTAGGGCGAGCATCTGGTCGAGGGCGACACGAGCCCAGTGGGCGACGTCCGGGTCGACGTGGATCGGGTTGACGACGCGCCCCTGGACGAGCGACTCGAGCGCCCAGACCAGGTGCGGCAGATCGATCCGGTTCATCGTCGTGCAGTAGCAGACGTTCTTCTCCAGAAACGCGATCCGCTGGTTCGGGAACTGCTGCCGGAGTCGGTTGACGAGATTGAGCTCCGTGCCGACGACCCAGCTCGTGCCGTCGGGGGCCGCGGCGATGGTCCTGATGATCTTCTCGGTGGAACCGATCTCGTCGGCCAGCGCGCATACCTCGAACTGGCACTCCGGGTGCACGATCACCTTGACGCCAGGAATCTCCCGGCGCGCCTGCTCGACGGCGTCGACACTGAACCGGCCGTGCACCGAGCAGTGCCCCCGCCAGAGGATCATGCGGGCCTGACGCAGCTGCTCCGAGGAGACGCCGCCGTGGGGTTTGTGCGGGTCCCAGAGCACGCAGTCGTCGAGGGACAGGCCGAGCTCGCGCACAGCCGTGTTGCGGCCGAGGTGCTGGTCGGGCAGGAACAGCACCTTGCCCTCGCCGTCGACGCCGCCGGTCTGGTCGAACGCCCACCTCAGCGCAGTGCTGGCGTTGGAGGACGTGCAAATCGTCCCGCCGTGCCGGCCGGTGAACGCCTTGATGGCGGCGGACGAGTTCATGTAGGTGACCGGCCGCACCACGTCGGCGATGCTCTGCGACAGACCCTCGAAGACGTCGAGCAGCTCGTCCCACGCGTCCTCGACCTGCGGGATCAGGGCCATGTCGGCCATCGAGCACCCGGCGGCGAGGTCGGGGAGGATCACCGTCTGCTGGTCGGAGGTGAGGATGTCGGCCGACTCCGCCATGAAGTGCACGCCGCAGAAGACGATGGACGGCGAGTCGGGCCGCGCCGCCGCCTGCTGCGCCAGCTTGAAGCTGTCGCCCGTGACGTCGGCGAACTCGATGACCTCATCGCGCTGGTAGTGGTGACCGAGCACGAAGACGGAGTCGGCCAGCGCCGCCTTGGCGGCGCGGGCGCGCGCGACGAGGCCGGGGTCGGAGGGAGCAGGCAGGTCACCAGGACACTCGACCCCGCGCTCGGTGGCCAGATCACGGCCCTGACCGAGCTTGAGCACCGGCATGAGGGAGGGCCGCGGGTGGGTGCCCTCTGGGGCGATGGTGGTCACTCCTGGATCGTATGCCGGTGCCGACTCAGCGGTTGGCGAGGCCGTCCAGTCGCAGCATGGTCGACTCGTCACGGTGGGATCCGGTCGTGCCGACGTGCGTGTCTCCGATCTGCGGGCCGTTGCGGATGACGTGGGTGATCGCATTGGCGTGCCCGTGGCCAATGCCGTACGTCGCTTTTAGCCAGGTGGTGATCTCGCCGGCCTTGCGATCCGGGCCGAAGCCGGCGCCGGCCGCCTCGTCCAGGATCTGTTGCGGAGTCTTGCCGGTCTGCTTCTCGACCGCGTCGAGGTATGCCTGGAAGGACATCGTCGTCTCGCTTTCTTTGTAGGGCCGGTACCGATGGTGGTGAGACCGGCCTGGCGCCGGCAACTCACCGCGGAGCGGCCACGGGGTGCTGCGAGCATGTCGGTATGCGCGTCGTCCTCGCCCCGTCCCGGTTCGCCGGAACGCTGACCGCGCGGGAGGCGGCCGAGGCGATGGCCCGGGGATGGTCCCGCGCCGCGCCGCACGACGAGATTGTCACCGCACCGATGTCCGATGGCGGCGTGGGCTTCCTCGACGTCGTCGCCGACGCCCTGGGGGGTGAAGTGCTCGCCGCGACCGTCGCGGATCCCCGGGGCCGGCCGGTACCGGCCGGGGTCCTCGTCGTCGAGGACGAACGCCGGAGGACCGCCTACGTCGAGGTGGCCCAGGCCTGTGGACCGGACCTGGTGCCGGAAAGCGACCGCGACCCCGTCCACTTCACGTCGAGCGGAGCCGGGGAGCTCCTGAACCTCGCCCTGTCCACTCAGCCGACCTCGATCGTCGTCGGACTCGGCCACACCGCGACCCATGACGCCGGCTCGGGATTCCTCGCGGCCCTCGGCGCCGGCACAAGTTCAGCTCTGAAACACGGCGGCGTAGCTCTCGCGGACGTCCGCGCCGACGACCTCCGCGGGCTGGCCGGGGTTCGGGAGCGGTTCCGCGACGTCCGGCTCGTCATGGCCACGCGCGCGAACCTGCCGTTGCTCGGGTTCCAGGGAACGAGCGCCGTCGAGGCGGAGACCCGCGGCGCCACGCCGCAGCAGGCCCAGGCGTTGGAGGCGGCTTTCGGCCGGTGGACGCAGGTGGTCGGCCAGCAGCTCTCGCAACCGCACGACCTGGTGAGTGGGGCGCCACGTCGTCTCGACCGTGAGCCAGGAGCCGGTGCCGGTGGAGGCCTCGGCTACGCGCTGCTGCTGCTCGGAGCCCGTCGAGTCGACGGCGCCGACCTCGTCGCCGACCTGATCGGGCTGTCTTCGCTCGTCCGAGAGGCCGACCTGGCCGTGACGGGCGAGGGGCGCTTCGACTGGCGAAGCCTGCGCGACTCGGTACCGGCGGTGGTCTCGGCCCGCGCCATGGCGGCGGGCATCCCGGCTGTCGTCCTGGCTGGACAGGTGACCGTCGGACGGCGCGAGGCCATGACCGCAGGGCTGTCCGGCGCATACGCCGTCTGCGACCGGCCGACCGACCTGCCGGGCGCCATAGCCGACCCGGCCGGCACTCTCCAATCGCGCGCCGCGCGGGTGGCGAGCACCTGGTCACCGGCACCCGAGAGCTCGTCCTAGACTGGGAGGGTCCTCGGGAACACATCTGGGGACCGCGCAGTTGAGCCGGTTAAGCCCGACTACGCCCGCACACCCGAAGGAAGCCACGGATGAGCGTTTCGCAGGACACCAGCCAGACCACGCACAGCACGCAGTCCACCCACGGCGTCGTGCTGACCGGCGTAGCCGCCAGCAAGGTGAAGAGCCTCCTCGAGCAGGAGGGTCGCGACGACCTGCGGCTGCGCGTCGGCGTCCAGCCCGGCGGCTGCTCCGGTCTCATCTACCAGCTGTATTTCGACGAGCGCACCCTCGACGGCGACCTCGTGGCCGACTTCGACGGCGTCGAGCTGGTCGTCGACCGGATGAGCGCCCCGTACCTCACCGGCGCCACCATCGACTTCGCCGACACCATCGAGAAGCAGGGGTTCACCATCGACAACCCCAACGCGGGCAGCTCGTGCGCCTGCGGCGACAGCTTCAGCTGAGCAACGGGCTGGGGTGATGTCGGCCCGAAGCCCGGTCGACCTCACCCCGACGTGTTTTCTCCCGGTAGGTTGCCGCGCGTGAAGATCGCGGTCACCGGGTCCATAGCGACCGACCACCTGATGACCTTCCGGGGCCGGTTCCGCGACTCTCTGGTCGTCGAGCAGCTCGACAAGATATCGCTCTCCTTCCTCGCGGACGAGCTGGAGATCCGCCGCGGCGGGGTCGCGGCCAACATCGCGTTCGGCATGGCCAACCTCGGCCAGCACCCGATCCTCGTCGGGTCGGTGGGCGAGGACTTCGCCGACTACCGGTCGTGGCTCGAGCGCCACGGCGTCGACTGCCAGTCGGTCCACGTCAGCGACACCAAGCACACCGCCCGCTTCGTCTGCACGACCGACGACGACATGGCTCAGATCGCGACGTTCTACGCCGGCGCCATGGCCGACGCGCGGCTGATCGAGCTGGACCCCATCGCCCAGCGCGTCGGTGGCCTCGACCTCGTCCTCATCGGCGCCAACGACCCCGAGGCGATGCTCCGGCATACCCAGGAGTGCCGCACCCGGGGCATCCCGTTCATCGCCGATCCGTCGCAGCAGCTGGCGTTCGCGGACGGCCCGGAGATCCGGCGCCTCGTCGACGGTGCCGCATACCTCTTCACCAACGAGTACGAAGCACACCTCACCGAGCAGAAGACCGGCTGGTCGGAGGACGACATCCTCGGCCGGGTCGACGTGCGAATCGTGACCCGCGGTGGCCGAGGCGTGACGATCCACCGCAAGGGCGAGGACGTCGTCTCCGTGCCGGTTGCCCGTGAGGTCCGCAAGGCCGACCCGACCGGCGTCGGCGACGCGTTCCGGGCCGGCTTCATGACCGGCCTGGCCGGCGGTCTGGACCTGCGTCGATGCGCGGAGCTGGGGTCGATGCTCGCGACGTACGTCATCGAGACGGTAGGCACCCAGGAGTACCACCTGGGGCAGGAGCGGTTCCTCGCCCGCCTGGCCGACGCCTACGGGCCCGACTCCGCCGACGAGATCCGGCCCGTGGTGACCTGCCGGCCCGGCTGACCACCTTCCGTGCCGACCATTCCGCCGCCGTCGCGGTTCCTGTTCGACGCCACTGGGGCGGACGAGGGCGAGGACCTGGTCGGGGTCGGGGCCGACCTCGCGCCCGGGACGTTGCTGGAGGCCTACGCGCGAGGCCTCTTCCCAATGGGGCTGGGGCACGGCGGGTCTCCGCCGCTGGGCTGGTGGTCGCCGGACCCGCGGGGGATCCTTCGGCCCAGGGATCTCCACGTGAGCCGGTCACTACGGCGTTCGATGCGGCACTTCGACGTATGCGTCGACACGGACTTCGCCGGGGTGGTCGCGGGCTGCGCGGACCCGTCGCGGTCCGGGCGGTGGATCACCTCGGAGATCGTGGCGGCGTACACGGAGCTCCACCGGCTCGGCTGGGCGCACTCGATCGAGGTGATGCAGGACGGACGGCTGGTCGGCGGCCTCTACGGAATGGCGATCGGAGGCCTGTTCGCGGGTGAGTCGATGTTCCACCGTGAGACCGACGCGTCCAAGGCGGCGATCGCCGGCTTAGTCGACATCGTGGCGGCCGACGGTGACCAACGGCGGATCATCGACGTGCAGTGGCGGACGCCGCATCTGGCGACACTGGGAGTCACCGAGGTGCCGCGGTCGGAGTACCTACGGTTGCTCTCTGCAGCGCTGACCGCGCCGCTGCCGGTGCCGCTCCGCTGACGCCGGTCGACGCCGTCCGAGGCTCGGCCGACGCTTCGGCCGACGCCCGGTCGACGCACCCGGCACGTCCCCTCGCCCCACTTCTCCGCACGTGCGGACCATTATTCGGACTTTCCGGACATCTGGTCCCGAAAAGTCATCACGTGCGGACTTGTGCAGGGCCGCCGCGGTCAACCCCGCGACGGACGAGGTATGCGGTGTGCTCCGGTTCGTCGACCGTCTCGACGACCTCGTGGCCGCGCAGCCGGCAGAACGCCGCCACGTCGGACTGGGCGGCCGGGTCGGTGGCGAGCAGCCGGACCAGCGAACCGGCCGGCAGATCCTTGATCGCGGCGCCCAGCCGGATCACCGGGATGGGGCAGCGCAAGCCCCGCGCATCGACCTCCACCACGTCGACGGAGCTCACAGCCGGTCCGTCCCCAGCTGGGACCGCACGGCCGCCACCGCGTCCGCGAGCACACCACAGAAGGCGCGCACGCCGGCAGACACTTCCGCAGCGCCACCGGGAAGGCATCCGGCCAGCGGCAGCGTCACCCGGACGTTCCCGTGCGTCAGCACGCCCATCGCCGCCAACACATGACTGGCCTCCAGCGTGCTTGCCGTGCAGGCTGACCCGGACGCGACGGCGAACCCGCGCCGGTCCAGCTCGTGGACCAGGGCCTCACCGTCGACGAAGAGGCACGAGAACGTCACCACGTGCGGCAGTCGGTCGACCGGGTCGCCCACGACGACGGTGTCGGGAACCTCGGACGCCGCTGACCGCACCTCGTCGACCAGGTCCCTAGCGAGCCGAGACTCGTCCGCACGGTTCGTCGCCGTCGCGAGCCACGCCTCCGCCGCGGCCAGGGCCAGCGGCACGACCGGCTCGGCGTCGGTCCGCCCGAACTCCGCCTCGCTGACCGCTCCTGGACGCCGCCACCTGGTTCGCTCCGGCACGACGAGGACTCCGACACCGTGGGGGCCGCCCCAAGACCGCGCGTCCCCGACGAGCGCGTCGTACGCCTGCGGGACCGGATCGCGTCCCAGGCCGGCCTGGGCGTCGACGACGAGGGGTATGCCGCGCGCCCGGCACACCTCCCACGCCAGCTCGACCGGCTGCCGGGTTCCGACTTCTCCGTTGGCGCTCTGCAGCGCGGCCACGACCGTCCCGGG
>JBKPKI010000183.1:0-13152 GCA_046731055.1 Actinomycetota bacterium
CAACGCTGCGCGGTCGTCCGGCGGCCGAGAAGGCGACCATCGTGGCAGCGGTCCGCGAGCACGTCTGGCCGCTGCTCGCGGACGGCCGGGTCCACCCCGTCGTCCACGCTAAATACCCCCTCGCCGAGGCCGCTCGGGCGCATCGGGAGATGGAGGCGTCGACCCACGTTGGGAAGCTTTTGTTAGTCGCCTGAACTGCCCCGAATACCTCGGTATGTCGCAAAGATTCAGCCAAAGACCATCCCGAAGGACTATTCGAGTCCGCTTCACCAGTGCCGATGATGAGGGCTGTGGCCGCCCGTGTGGCGCCGTCGGCGCCGCCCTGCCCCTGTGGTGGCCGCTGGGCGGCGGGGGCCGAGAGGCCCCCGCTGTTCGCATGCTGCACACTGTCGGGATGACCGACGAGCAAAGCGGCCCGGGCCGTCAGCCGGACTCGGAGGGTGACACCGGTCGCATCGTCGTGGTCACCCCAGATGGCATGGGGATCTCCTCCAGCGAGCCGTCCCAGGGCAGGGAGCCCGACGAGGAGCGGACCAACCCGGCCGACCTTGTCGAACAGCCGGCCAAGGTCATGCGGATCGGGGCCATGATCAAGAACCTCCTCGACGAGGTCCGCAACGCGCCGCTCGACGAGGCCGGCCGAGCGCGCCTGGCCGAGATCCACCGCCGGTCCATCGACGAGCTCGAGGCCGGGCTCGCGCCGGAACTGGTGGAAGAGCTGGAGCGGATCACGTTGCCATTCACGTCGTCAGCGCCCTCCGACGCGGAGCTCCGCATTGCCCAGGCCCAGCTGGTGGGGTGGCTCGAAGGTCTGTTCCACGGCATCCAGACCGCGCTGTTCGCCCAGCAGATGGCGGCGCAGCAGCAGCTGCAGGGTATGCGCCGGGCCCTGCCGCCCGGACATCCGGCCGCCCAGGACCCGCGGCTGCAAGCGCCCGGCCAGATGCCGGGGCAGCCGCCCAATGCGACAGGGACCGGCCAGTACCTGTAGGCCCGATTGGGTGCGCGGCTCGGGCAGCCGCCGGGATCGGCTCGAGTGGAGCATTCTTGCCGTCATAGCAGCAAAAACCCTCCACTCGGGGGCCGTGTCTTCTCGATGTCAGAGCACCATGGCCGTGTGCGCCGCCTCATCAGAGGAGTGGCAGGTCGAGTGGGCACTTTTTCGCCGGGATGCCGTTTCGGTCGCGCCTTCCGTGGTTGCCGTCGTCATGCTGGCCGCTGTCGGGTTTATTCGCGAATGTCGCGCTCCTAGGCGACATTCGGGCGAGGGCGCGGTCTCACAGCCAGGACGAGCGTTCCCGCGCGGTCGGCACGTAGTCGCGGTTCCACTGGACGAACGGCTCCTCGAGCCGGTACTTGAGGTCCGGTTGGCGCAACAGCACCACGTGTCCACCGTTGACCGGGTTCTCCAACGACTCGAAGTACTCGACGCTCCAGTGGAACCAGCGCATGCAGAACAGCCGCATGGTCAGCCCGTGGGTGACGATGACGACGTTCTGCTCCGACATGAGCCGCCGCCCGCGGGTGCTGGGCACGGCCTCGATGTACCGCCACAGCGACTCGAGGAACGTGCTGACCCGGTCGTAGACGTCTGACCCTGACTCGCCGTGCGTGAACCGGTAGTAGAAGTGGCCGTACTCGTTGCGCAGCCGCTTCTGCTCGGCGATGTCGGCTGGGTCCTGGAAGTTGGCCCAGTCCTGTTCGCGCAGCCGCGGCTCGATCCGCACGTCCTCGCTCCGCACGCCGAGCCCGAGTGCGTCGACCGTCTGTCGCGTCCGGACGTAAGGCGACGCATACATCGTGATCGGCTCGTCCTTGAGGTATGCGCGCAGCCGCCGCCCCGTTGCGGTGACCTGTTCGACGCCCTTGGGTGTGAGAGTCAGCGCGTGGTCGGGGACGGTCTCATAGATCGAGTCGTCGATATTGCCCTGCGACTCGCCGTGCCGGACCAGGACGATCCGCCGGGGCCGGTTGGTCGGTGCCACCACGAGCTAGCGGATCGCGGCGGCGACGGCGCGGCCGGCCGTGCGTCCGGAGAAGAGGCATCCGCCGAGGAAGGTGCCCTCCAGGGACCGGTACCCGTGCATCCCGCCGCCGCCGAACCCGGCCGCCTCGCCGGCCGCGTACAACCCCGGAACGGGTTCACCATCGGCGCGGAGCACCCGGCTCGTCAGGTCGGTCTCGAGGCCTCCCAACGTTTTTCGGGTGACAACGGACAGGCGGACCGCGATGAGTGGGCCGTTCGCGGGGTCGAGGAACTTGTGCGGTTTCGCCGTCCGGATGAGCCGGTCGCCGCGGTACCGGCGGGCGCCGTGGATCGCCGTCACCTGGGCGTCCTTGGCGAACGTGTTGTCGAGCTCCCGGTCCCGCTCGGCCACCTGGCGCTCGATCTCCTCGGCGTCGACCGGGGCGTAGGGCGTAAGCGTGTTCATCCGCTCGACCAGGCCTTGGATCGTCGTGGCCGTCACGAAGTCCTCACCGTGGTCCAGAAAATCCTGCACCGGCTTGGCCGCTCCCGGGCGCACGCGGGACAGCACCTGTCGCCACGACTTGCCGGTCAGGTCGGGGTTCTGCTCCGAGCCGGACAGCGCGAACTCCTTCTCGATGACCTTCTGCGTGAGGACAAACCAGGAGTGGTCGTGACCGGTCTGCCGCAGATACGCCAGAGTCCCCAGCGTGTCGAACCCCGGGAAGTACGGCGCCGGAAGGCGTTTCCCGTTGCCGTCGAACCACATCGACGACGGTCCCGGCAGGATCCGGATGGCGTGCCCCGGCCAGACCGGCGCCCAGTTGTGGAGGCCCTCGACGTAGTGCCACATCCGGTCGCGGTTGACGACTGCGGCGCCCACGCTCTCGGCGATGCCGATCATGCGGCCGTCGACGTATGCGGGCACGCCGGAGATCAGGTGCTCGGGCGGCGTCCCCAGACGGTCCGGCCAATGCGCCCGGACGAGGTCGTGGTTGCCACCGATGCCACCCGAGGCGACGACAACCGCGGACGCGGACAGCGCCATGTCGGCAACGACCTCGCGGTTGGTCGGGTAGCCGCGCGGCTCTGTGGCGGGCGCCAGGAGCGCGCCCCGGACTCCGGTCACGGTGCCGTTGTCGACGGTCAGCTCGTCTACTCGATGCCGGAACGCGAAGGTCAGCAGCCCGTCCCGTTCGGCCTCGATCGCCTTGCGCACAAAGGGTTCCAGCACTCCTGGCCCGGTGCCCCAGGTCACGTGGAACCGGGGCACCGAGTTGCCGTGACCTCCGGCGCGGCCGTCACCGCGCTCCGCCCAGCCAACGACGGGGAACCATCGCATGCCCTGCTCGTGAAGCCAGGCCCGCTTCTCGCCAGCGGCGAAGTCCACGTAGGCGCGCGCCCAGAGCCCGGGCCAGTGGTCCTCAGGGCGGTCGAACTCGGCGGTCCCCAGCCAGTCCTGCCACGCCAGGTCGACCGAGTCGCGGATGCCCATCCGGCGCTGCTCCGGCGAGTCGACGAGGAACAAGCCGCCGAAGGACCAGAACGCCTGCCCGCCGACGTTCGCCCGCGACTCCTGGTCGACGACGACCACGCGGCGTCCCGCGCCGGTCAGTTCCGTCGCAGCGACCAGTCCCGCGAGCCCGGCACCGACGACGATCGCGTCCGCGTCAGCCATTGGGCCATCCTGTCAGCCGAGCTGGGCCACCAGTCCCGGAACACGGTCCAGCGATCCCGGCTCCCAGACCCGCGCCACGCCGAAGATGACGTGCTGCGTACCGATCTCGCCGAGCCGACCCACTCGGTCCACGATCGAGTCGTCGGACTCCTTGGCGAAGTCGACTCGGGTCAGGACGGTCTTCTCGATGTCACCGTAGTCGCGGCCGACGTCCTCGCAATGGCGCCGGATGACGTCGTACTTCGCGCGCACCGCGTCCGGCCCCATGTCGAAAATGTTGCAGGCGTCGGCGTACTGCGCCACCAGGCGCAGCGTCTTCCGCTCGCCCCCACCGCCCACGAGGATGCGCGGATGCGGGCTGGAGAGAGCCGGCGGCGAGTTGAGCGGCCGCTCCAGCTGATGGTGCTGTCCCTCGAACGGGCTCTCGTCACCCGTCCACATCTGGTGGGCCAGCTGCAGGGTCTCCTCCAGCCGCTCGAACCGCTCCCTGGTCGACGGAAAGGGCACGCCGAGCCCGCGGTGTTCCTCCTCGTTCCAGGCGGCGCCGATGCCGAGCCACGCCCGCCCGCCGGAGAGGACGTCCAGCGTGGTCACCGTCTTGATGAGCAGGCCGGGATGCCGGTACGTAACGCCGGTCACCATGGTTCCCAGCGTGATGCGGTCAGTGACACCCGCCGCATATGCCAGCGCCGAGTAGCCCTCGAGCATCTCGCGCTCCGACGGACCGATGCTCCGGATCTGGAAGAAGTGGTCCATCACCCACAGGCTGGCCATTCCGGCCTGGTCGGCGTCACGCGCGATGCGGGCGAACGTCGGCCCGATGCTCTGCGGAGCGTCGGGCCACGTGAAGTCGCTGACCTGGATCCCACACCTCATCGCTCAACCGTATTCCGGTAGTCCCGACCTCGCTCACCCGCCGGATCTCAGCTGCGGGAACTGGTCGTCGCGCCACTCGTTCTCGTGCGCGGCGTCTGCGCCAGCGGTCGCGAGCTCGTCCTCCCGGCCACGCAGCTCGACGCGGCGGATCTTGCCTGAGATGGT
This sequence comes from Actinomycetota bacterium, assembly GCA_046731055.1. Classification (GTDB taxonomy): domain Bacteria; phylum Actinomycetota; class Actinomycetes; order Actinomycetales; family Dermatophilaceae; genus Lapillicoccus. The sequence goes on from JBKPKI010000183.1 coordinate 4,686, forward strand.
CTTCGGCAGCTCCGCGAACTCGATGCGGCGGACGCGCTGCCACGGCGCGAGGTGCTCACGCGCATACCGCAGGATCGAGAGGGCCGTCTCCTCGGTCGGCTCGTTCCCGGGGGCGAGGACGATGTAGGCCTTGGGCACCGCGGCCCGCACCGCGTCCGGCGCCGGCACCACCGCCGCCTCCGCCACCGCCGGGTGCTCGATGAGGACCGACTCCAGCTCGAACGGGCTGATCTTGTAGTCGCTGGCCTTGAAGACATCGTCGGTCCGTCCGACGTAGGTGATGTAGCCCTCGCCGTCGACCGTGGCGACGTCTCCGGTGTGGTAGTACCCGCCGGCCATGGCCTCGGCGTTCCGCTCGTCGTCACCCTGGTAGCCGGTCATCAGCGGGAGCGGCCGATCGGTGAGGTCGAGGCAGATCTCGCCTTCACCGGGGCCGTTCTCGGTGGCCGAAACCCGTTCGCCGGTAAGCGGATCCACCAGGACGACCGGCACGCCGGGCAACGGTTGGCCCATCGAACCCGGCTTCACCGGCGACCCCGGGGCGTTGCCGACCTGGGCGGTCGTCTCGGTCTGGCCGTAGCCGTCCCGCAGCTGCAGGCCCCAAGCCTTGTTGACCTGCTCGATGACCTCGGGGTTGAGCGGCTCACCCGCGCCGACGATCTCCCGCAGTGAGCCAGGGCCGCCGGAGAGGTCGGCGTTGATGAGCATCCGCCACACGGTCGGCGGAGCGCAGAGCGAGGTGACCTCATTCTCCCGCAGGACCCGGAGCAGAGCGGGCGCGTCGAAGCGCGAGTAGTTGTAGAGAAACACCGTCGCCTCGGCGTTCCACGGTGCGAAGAAGCATGACCACGCGTGCTTGGCCCAGCCGGGCGAGGAGATGTTGAGGTGGACGTCACCCGGCTCCAGACCGAGCCAGTACATCGTCGTCAGGTGTCCGACGGGGTACGACACCTGCGTGTGCTCGACGAGCTTCGGCTTGCTGGTCGTCCCGGACGTGAAGTAGAGCAGCAACCGGTCGCCCGGCGCCGTGCCGGGGTGCGCGGCCGGCGGGACGTCGAGCCCGTATGCGTCGTCGAGGGACTCCCAGCCGTCGGGAGCCGCCCCGCCGCGCGTCACCACCAGCCGCCCGTAGTCGCCGGGGACGTCGTCGAACTTGGCCGTGTCGGCCGCGTTGACGACGACGAACCTCGCGCCCCCGCGCTCGATGCGGTCACGCAAGTCGGCCGGCCCGACGGCGGTGGTCGTCGGCATGATCACCGCACCGAGCTTGAGAATGCCGAGCATCGTCTCCCACAGCTCGACCTGGTTGCCGAGCATGACGATGACCGCGTCCCCCTTGCCGACACCGTGACCGGCCAGCCAGGCCGCGACCTGGTCGGAGCGTCGCGCGAGGGTGTCGAACGACCACCGCTCGGCCGGCTTCCCCTCGACCGCGTCGGCCTCCTCGAGGATGACCAGGGCGGGCTGCTCGTTGCCGCGAGCGATGACGTCGAACCAGTCGACCCCCCAGTTGAACCGGTCGCCGAGGTCCGGCCACCGGAAGTTCGACACCGCCGCCTGGTGGTCACCGCGCCAAGCCAGAAGCTGGTTGCGCGCCTCCCGGAGTGCCTCGGTCGCCTGGCTAGCGCCGTCCCCTGGCGTACCGGCCGTCATTCTTCGCTCTCAGGGCTGGTGGTCCGCGTCGTGTCTGGCGCCGAGCGACGCTCGGTGGCCAGACGCTCCTCCTCTTCGTGCATGCGGCGCTCCTCTTCGTGCATCCGGTCGGCCGCCTCCTGGGTGGTCTCGAACCCGGCGCGGTTGACCATCCGATGGGCGCGGGAGTTCGCGTCCTGGTCGATGAGGTGGTTGAGCAGCTGCTGAACCCGGTCGCTGCGCGGGATGGCGTGGAACGCCTCGTTGGGACTGTCGCCCGCCGACTCGATGATCAGCGTCCCGGAGCCCACCATGCGGTCGACGAGCGTCTGGCTGAAGCTCACGTCGGTGATCTTCGACAGGGTGATGTCCTTGCCGTTCTTGTTCACGATGCCCGTGCGGACCATCACGCGATGGGTCGTGATGACGTAGTGGGTGGTACGCCACCGGAGGATCGGCACGATGACCAACGGGATGCCGAGGAGGATCGCTAGGGCGACGCAGATCCACTGGAACCAGTTGCCCGTGGTGTCGTCGGGGGTCCGGTATGCGACGTAGCTCGCCGCGCCCAGGAGCAGCAGCCCGATGACGACCGGGCCGATCGCGGTGCGCCAGTGCGGATGCAGGTTGCGTTCGACCCGCTCGTCGCTCGTCAGCACGTTCTCCGGAAATCCCATGAGAAGCCCCTAGTTCGGGAAGAGCGGCGTCAGCTCGCGGACCGCGGCCACCGTGACACCGTCGGCGGAGTAGTACGGGTCGGTCGCGAGGACCTCGTCGACGCGGTCCCGGGTCGTCGTGAAGACGACCATCGAGCCGCTGCCGTCGTCGAACGGTCCGGCGGTGAGCACCTCGCCCGCTGCGTGCAGCTCGGCGAGGATCTCACGGTGCCGCGGCCGTAGTTCCAGCCGCGCCGTGCTGTCGGAGAAGGCAAGCTCGACGACGACCATGCCGTCACCGTATGCCGAGACCTGCCGGTTCGGAACGACCGTCTTGGGAAGGTCCGTCATGGAGTCCGTCGGTCAACCTTGTGCGGCCCTGCTGGCCAGGTGACGAAGGAGTGGTCAGGATGCCGGCTGGTCGTCAGCCTCGGCCGATGTCAGCCTCGGCCACCTGCGGGGATCGCGCCGCCGCCGGGGATCGCGCCGCCGCCCGGGCCGGTCACACCGCGGACGAACTGTGAGTTGTTGGTCGGCAGCGCGGCCTCGACGTCGGCGAGAACGACCTGCGCACCATCGGTGAGCCCGCTGCGGATCTCGGCGAGCCCGCCGCCGACCGCACCGACGGTGACCGGGGTGTCGGTGACGACGCCGTCCTTCAGGACGCTGACCCGGGCGGCTCCGGACGTCACGCCCGGCACCGCGGAGACCGGCACGGTCAGGACGTTCGAGGCCGACGCAGTGGTGATCGTCGTCGTGGCGTAGGTCCCCGTCGCGAGCGTCTGTGAGGTTCTGGGGAGGGTCACGGTGACGTCGTAGGTGACCGTCGAGGAGGTCGACCCCGTCGAGCCGGAGGACGACGTGGGCAGCATCGAGATCTGCGTGACAGACCCGGTGAGCTGGCCGAGGCCGGGCGGCGTGACCGTGGCCTGCTGGCCGATCTTGATCGACGGGAGCTTCGTCAGTGGCACCGGCACGGTGACTGTCGCCGCGCCCTCGCCGACGATGGTGATGCCGGCCGAGGACGTCTCGCTCTGGCCCGCCGTGAGGCCGACGGACCCGACGACGCCACCGATCGGCGCCGTCAGCGTGGTGGCGGCGAGATCGTTCTGCGCCGCGGTGAGGTTCTGCTCCGCCTCGGTGATGTCCGCCTGGTCGCTGAGGATCCTGGCGTCCTTGGAAGCCGCGGAAGCCGCGGTCGACGTGCTGCCCGTGCTGCCCGTGTTACCCGTCCCACCCGTACTGCCGGTTCCGCCGGTGCCACCCGATCCGGAAGACCCCGTGGAACCGGTCCGAGTCGACGAACCCGAGCCCGTTCCAGTGCCGCTGGCGACGGAGCCGGACTGGTTCGACCCGGAGCCGGTGCTGCTCGCGCTCTGGTGCTGGGCCAGCTGCTGCTGGACCGTCGTGAGAGCGCTGGCGTAGGCGGACACCGCCTTCTGGGCACCCGTGAGAGCGGTCGACCAGGCCTGCAGCGCCGGCACGCAGGTCGCGATCTGCTCGGGGGTCACGTCGTAGGTGGCCGACGCCGACGAGGTCGGGGACGTCGTCGGCGAGGTCGTCGGCGACGAGCTCGGAGAGGTGGTCGGCGAGGTCGTGGGCGACGACGTCGGTGGGGTTGTGGATGACGTGGTCGGCGAGGTTGGGTATGACGTCGTCGGCGAGGTTGTGGGCGACGACGTCGGTGGGGAAGTGGTCGGCGACGTCGTCGGGTGGCCGGTGGGCGAGGTCGAGGTCGGCGAGGCGGTCGAGGTCGCCGGACTGGTCGGAGTGGGTGCCGGTCCCGACGCCTTGGTCATCGGCGTGGCCGCCAGCACCGGGCCGCAGGCGGCGGCCTCGTTCTTCGCGGCTGCGTTCATCGCGTCCAGCGCCTTCTGCATCGGCCCGGGATCGGGCATCGTGGTGGCTCGGGAGGACGGAGCGCTGGACGCAGCGCCGGTGGGTCCAGGCTGAGCGCCGGCCGACCCCGTCGACGACCCAGCCGAGGTACTCGACCTGGAGGTCGTCCCGGTGGGATTGCTCGACCCCGATGGGGAGCCGGTCGAGGTCGAGGCACGCGAGGAACCTGAGGACCCCGAGGCGCCTGATCCGGCCGAGGACCCCATACCCCCCGTCGTCGTCGACGTCGAGGACTCGTCCGCGGTCAGCTGGGCCTGGGCCTGCAGAAGGGCCGCCTCCGCGTCGGTCACCGCGGCCTGCAAGGGCGTTTGGTCGATCGTCGCCAGCTGCTGACCGGTCGTGACGGTGTCGCCGACCTTGACCGAGACGCCGGTGACGGTGCCGCTCACCGGGAAGGTCGCCGTCACTTGGGACACTCGGTTGACGGTCCCCGTGAGGGTCAGGGTCTGCGAGACCGAGCCCTTGGTCGCGCTAGCCAGCCGGTAGGCGCTCTCAGTGTCGGGCTTGCTGGCCTGGGCGTAGGCCACGTAGCCGCCGGCGCCGAGGACGACCACGGCGCCCGCGGCCACCGCGCTGCGGCGTCGCCAGCGGCGCCGGCGGCGGGCGGCAGCGGCGCTCGGGTCAGCCATTCGTTCCTCCGGTCGTGGCCGTTCCCGTGGCGCCGGGACGACCACCGGCACCGCCGAAGCCGGTGGTGCAGGTGCCGTTGGTGGCCGGCCGCAAGCTGACCGACATGGCCGCCACCGCGCCGGTGTCGTCGGCCTGGCCGAAGGCGCTGACGCACTCGCCGACGGCGACGTCGGACGCGGCCGCGGCCTTCTGTGCCGTGTACGTGGTCGACCCGGTCGGCGTGACGGTGACGGTGATCGTCGTCGGGGTGGCGGTGGCCGTGCCGGTTCCGTTGCCGCGAGCGCCCAGCGTCTCCTGCACGGTGATGGTGTCACCGCTCACGGCGGTGACGAGCCCGAAGGCGCCGCGACCGAACGCGCCAACTCGGCCACCCGGGCCGCCCGTCCCCGTCGGCGCCTTCGCCGGGGGTGTCGCACCCGCTGGAGGCGTGGCGCCGGCCCCTGGGGCACCGCTGGGTGGCGTTCCCCCGGCACCACCGAACCCGCCGAACCCGCCGGTGCACTGGCCGTTCGTGGCCGGTCGTACCTCGACCGATCCCGCCGTGACCTCAGTCGCCGGACCCGAGGGCGACGTCGTCGTCGAACCCGTCGCCACCGGCTCCAGCACCGTCACGCACGAACCCACGGTCACATCGGCCGGCGCCGCCGGGTCGATCTTGGTGAACGTCGTGGCGTTGTTCCACGACACCGCCGTCTGGTCGGTCCGGGTCTGGACCTGCATCGTCGAGCCGCTGACCGCGGCGACAAGACCGTTGACGCCGGGTTGCCGCTGACCGCCGGCCCCGCCGGCCCCCCCGCCTCCGGTCGGGGCCGGCGTCGACCCCGCCGCGGGAGCCCCCGAGTCACCCGCGGCGGACGTCGGCCCGCAGGCCGCGAGGGCGAGCGCCGTCGCGACCGCGACTCCCGCGTACCACCCTGTGCGCACCACCGTGCCAGACGGGCACGGGACGTCGAACTGGTTTCGGGTCATCGTTGTTGGGTCACTTTCGTCATTCGCTGCGAAGAGCGTCGATAGGGGCGAGGCGAGCGGCTCGCTGGGCTGGATACACCCCGGCGACCAGGCCTAAGGCGAGGGAGACGACGAGAGCTCCGACCGCCGAGAGGGCCGAGATGGTGACTGGCTGGGAAATGAGGTTCGGCAGGACCGCGGCACCCGCATACCCGACGGCGAGGCCGAGGACGCCACCGGTCAGGCCGAGGAGGCTGGCCTCCAGAAGGAACTGGCGCAGGATCAGTGTCGGTGTCGCGCCGAGGGCCTTGCGGAGCCCGATCTCGCGGACCCGCTCCGCGACCGACACGAGCATGATGTTCATGACGCCGATGCCGCCGACCAGCAACGAGATCGCTGCGATGCCGCCGAGGAGCACGGTGAGGATGTGCTCGGTGTTGGTGGCCGTGTCGACGAGGGACTGCTGGCTACTGAGGGTGAAGTCGGCGTTCGTGGAGGTCACCCCGTGCGAGGTCATCAGCGCGCTGTCGACCTCCTGGTAGGCGGCAGACAGCGATTTCTGGTCCTTGGCCTGGAGGTAGATCTGCGAGACCGCCTCGGGATTCGTGCTCGTCGAGATCCTCGACGCGAATGCCGTCATGGGAAGGACCACCTGGTCGTCGAGGTTCGTCGACGAGCTCGCGCCCTGGGTGTCCAGCACCCCGATGACGGTGAACTGAGAGCCGTTGATCGTCACCGTCTGCCCGATCGGGTTGCCGGTGAACAGCTCGCTCGCGGTCGTCGACCCGAGGACCGCGACCGGGCTGGCAGCGGCCTGGTCGGCGTCGGTGAAGAACCGGCCATCGGTCACCGTCCGGGCGCGCACCGTCAGCCAGGCGGGTGTCGTCCCGACCACCGACGAGGTCCAGGTCTGCGAACCGGCGGCGAGCGACTGGTTCGACGTGGACGCCGGGGCGACGCCCGCGACGTCGGGCACGATGGACGCGTTGGCCAGCATCTCCGCGTCGTTCATGGTGAGCGTTGTCGCCGACCCTTGACCGCCGCGGAACCCGGAAGACGACGTCGTGCTGCCCGGCGTGACGATAAGCAAGTTGGAGCCCAAGGCGTTGATGGCGCTGGCGACCCGCTCCTGAGCGCCCTGGCCCAGGCCGACGGTGAGCATCACGGCGGCGATGCCGATGAGGATCCCCAGCATCGTGAGGACCGACCGCATCCGCCGGGCGAGAATCGCCTCGTAGGCGGTGCGAAAGCTGTCGGCCCAGGTCACGGCTGCTCCTCCGGGTGCTGCCAGAGAGGTATGCGCGTCGCCGCCGAAGTCGGCTGGCTCCCCTGGCTCGACTCGAGCGAGGACAGCGCCTCGGTGGCGGCCAGCTCCTCCCCGACTGCGTCGTGGGCCCACTGTGGGGACTGGTAGAGGTGACCGTCCCGGATCAGCACGACCCGTGCGGTCTGCCGGGCGACCTCGCGCTCGTGCGTGATGAGGACGACGGTCCGGCCCTGTTGGTTCAGCTCGGTGAAGAGGGAGAGCACGTCGAGGGTCGAGGCGGTGTCGAGATTGCCCGTGGGCTCGTCGGCGAGGATGAGGTCGGGGTCCGTGACGAGCGCGCGGGCCAAGGAGACCCGCTGCTGCTGACCGCCGGACAGCTCGTGTGGCCGGTGGTCGAGCCGGTCGCCGAGACTGACTCGCTCGAGCGCCTCCACGGCCCGGCGCCGGCGCTCGGCGCGCGGCACCCGCGCGTACACGAGTGGGAGCTCGACGTTCCGCTGCGCACTCAGTGACGCCAGGAGGTTGAACTGCTGGAACACGAACCCGATCCGCCGGTTCCGGACGTCGGCGAGGTCCTCCTCGTCCATGCCGCCCACGTCGACGCCGGCCAGCCGGTACGTCCCGGTCGTCGGCACGTCCAAACAACCGAGGATGTGCATCAGCGTCGACTTGCCGGACCCGGACGGGCCCATGATCGCGACGTAGTCGCCCTGCGGAACCACCAGGTCGACACCGCGCAGCGCCTCGACCTCGATCGGGCCGGTCGAGTAGGTCTTACGCACCGCGGCGAGCTCGAGAATTGGCGTCGGTTCGGCTGCGCCGTCGGGCTCGGTTGCCTCGGACTCGCCCGAGTCCGTCGCGGCGAGGTCGTCGAGCGTGACCGACATCAGTTGCCCCCCGGTAGGGCGCCGCCCTGGGGAGCCTGGCGGCCGCCCGGGTTGAACCCGCCGCCGCCCGGGTTGAACCCACCGCCGCCGGGGTTGAACCCGCCGGTCCCGTTCCGGTTGGTGCCGGTACCGCCGTTGGTCCCCGTGCCCCCGGTCCCGGTGCCGGTGGTGGTGCGACCGGTGCGAGCCGTGACGACGACCTGGTCACCGGCGTTGAGGCCCTGAGTGATCTGGGTGGTCGTGCCGTACACGGCGCCGACGGTGACCGGCGTGGAGACCTGCTGGCCGTCCTTCATCTGGTAGACGACGGTCTGGCCGTTCTCCTGGTGGATCGCCGACGTGGGGACGGTGAGCACATCGGGGATCTGCTTGACGGTGATGACGACGGAGGCGGTGGTCCCCGCATACATCCCCGCCGGGGAGCCGGTGACCGCGACGGTCACCGGGAAGGTAGAGGTGCCGCCGCTGGTCGTGCCGATGACGCCGACGGTGGAGACGGTCCCGAAGATCGCCTGGGTCGCGCCACTCGGCGTGATCGTCGCCTGCAA
>JBKPKI010000184.1:0-1495 GCA_046731055.1 Actinomycetota bacterium
GCTCCGCTCCGATACTTCGCGGGGACCCCGAAGAGTCGCCGCCTCAGCCGACCAGCCCGACGGTGAACGTCTTGGCGGGGAACGACGTGCGGCTGCCGCTCACTTGGACCGCTGGCCGCTTGTACTCGAGCGTCATCTTCGGGGCGTTGCGCGGGTCCACCTTGAAGACCAGCCAGCCGGTCACGGCGTCGCCCTTGTCGATCTGGTCCGGCAGCAACGTCCACCCCGCCGCCTTGGCCGCGTCGTTGACGATCGGGTCGGGTGTGTTTGGGAACTGGCTGCCGGTGGTGATGGCGAGGTCCTGCTTGCGGATCGGAATCGTGTAGTCCTTGGACGGCGTCCACGTCATCTCCAGGGCGACGAGCTCGTAGGCCTGCGCCGACGCCTTGTACCCCGCCGGCCACGGCAGCTGCCGGGCCACCCGCTTGACGGTGATCGACTCCTTGAGGTCGGAGTCGTTGATGGTCTGGTTGACGTCGGTGTAGCTCGTCGGGAACGCGGTCGGCACGTCGGCCGCCGTAGCGGTCGACGTCGTCGGTGCCGCTGTAGTCGCCGTGCTCGAACCCGGCTCGGGAGCAGTGGTGGCGTCCGCCACCGCCCCGGTTCCGCTCGGGGCCGGGCTGTCCGCTTCACTGCTGGAGGCGCAGCCGGCCAGGAGGAGGACAGCGGCGCCCGCGACGGCCACGGCGGTCTTCATGGCGTTCAGCGTGCCTTGAGGCTCAGGCGCCGACCAAATCGGCATTCACAGGTTTGGAGCCTTCGCCTCAGCCCTCGCCTCACGGGCTGGTTCAGTCGGCCAACCACGCGTCGACGTCGGCCAGAGCGGCCTTGCGGACCGTCTCTGGCGCCCGGCTGCCCTCGAGACTCTGCCGGGCGAGGGCGGCCAGCTCGGAGTCGGTGAACCCCAGCTCCTCCCGCGCCAACGCATACTGCGCGGCGAGCCGAGTGCCGAACAGCAGCGGGTCGTCGGCTCCGAGGGCCATGGGTATGCCGGCGTCGACGAGGGCTCGGAGCGGAACCTGCTCGGCGTCGGCGTAGACCCCGAGGGCCACGTTGCTGCCGGGGCAGACCTCCAGCGTCACTCCGGACTCGGCGACGCGGTCCAGGGCGGCCGGGTCCTCACTGGCCCGGACCCCGTGCCCGACCCGGTCCGGTCGGAACACGGTGAGCGTGTCGACGACCGATGCCGGGCCCAGGAGCTCGCCGCCGTGGGGCACGAGGGAGAGCCCGCCGCGGCGCGCGATCTCGAACGCCGGCGCGAAGTCCGGCAGGGACCCTCGCCGTTCGTCGTTCGAGAGCCCGAAACCGACGACCGTGCCCGGGCCATCACCCGCATACCTGACCGCAAGCCGGGCCAAGGTGCGCGCGTCGAGGGGGTGCCGGATCCGGCTGGCGGCAACGACGACCGCGACTCCCACGCCCGTGGCGGTCGTTGCCGAGGCCGCCTCGTCGAGGATGATCTCCAGCGCTGGGGTGATGCCGCCGACGTCCGGCG
>JBKPKI010000185.1:0-3895 GCA_046731055.1 Actinomycetota bacterium
CGCTTGTCGCGGAGGACCCACGCGAGGGCCATCTGGGCAAGCGACTGACCGCGGTCCTTGGCCAGCCGGTTGAGCGAGCGGATGTGCTTCATCGCGGTCTCTGACAGCAGCGATGGGTCGAGCGACTTGCCTTGTGCGGCACGGGAACCCGCCGGGATACCCTTGAGATACTTGTCCGTGAGCATCCCCTGGGCCAGGGGCGAGAAGGCGATGCAGCCGACGCCGTTGGCGCCCAGCACATCGAGGAGGTCCTCCTCTACCCACCGGTTGAGCATCGAGTACGACGGCTGGTGGATGAGCAGCCGCGTCCCCATCTGCCGGAGGATGTCGACGGCCTCCTGGGTGCGCTGGCCCGAGTACGACGAGATCCCCGCGTATAGCGCCTTGCCCTGGCGCACCGCCGTGTCGAGCGCGCCCATCGTCTCCTCCAGCGGCGTCGTCTCGTCGAACCGGTGCGAGTAGAAGATGTCGACGTAGTCGAGGCCCAGCCGCTTCAGGGACTGGTCGAGCGAGGACAAGAGGTACTTGCGCGAGCCGCCGCCCTGCCCGTAAGGACCCGGCCACATGTCATAACCGGCTTTGGAGGAGATGACCAGCTCGTCACGATACCGACGGAAGTCCTGGGCGAAGATCGTCCCGAAGTTGCGCTCGGCCGAGCCGTAGGGCGGTCCGTAGTTGTTGGCCAGGTCGAAGTGGGTGACGCCCAGGTCGAACGCCCGGCGCAGAATCGCCCGCTGGTTGTCGATGGGAGCGTCGTCGCCGAAGTTGTGCCACAGCCCGAGGGACACCACCGGCAGGTCGAGTCCGCTCGCGCCGCAGCGCCGGTAGGGGGTCGAGGAGTAGCGGGTCCGCAGAGCCTGGTAGTCGTCGACGTGGAAGGTCATGCGCTCATCCTGCCCGTTCCGAGCGGGTCCGGATGACAAGACCTGCGTTCCGGTATGCGAGCCACCGCAGGTACCGTGGTCACCAGGTCATGAGTGTCAGCGCCAAGCCCCGGCTTGCTGACCGGCAACCCTCCAACCGCGGTGGGGTGCCCCGGGTGAGGACCTGGCTGGCATACCGCGACGTCGTGGAGGCCGGCAAGCGCGCAGCACCACCGCTCGCGCGTCGTCATCGACGAGCACCAAGGAGCTTCCTTCCATGAGTGACACCCCGAACTGGTCGTTCGAAACCCGTCAGATCCACGTCGGTCAGGTGCCCGACAGCCAGACCGGCGCGCGAGCGCTGCCGATCTACCAGACCACCTCATACGTGTTCAAGGACACCGACCACGCGGCGAACTTGTTCGCGCTCAAGGAGTTCGGGAACATCTACACCCGAATCATGAACCCTACGCAGGACGCCGTCGAGCAGCGGATCGCGTCGCTCGAGGGCGGGGTGGGGGCGCTGTTGGTTTCCAGCGGCCAGGCGTCCGAGACGCTGGCGATCCTCAATGTCGCCGAGGCCGGCGACCACGTCGTGGCGTCGCCGTCGCTCTACGGCGGGACGTTCAACCTGTTGAAGTACACGCTGCCCAAGTTCGGCATCCAGGTGACCTTCGTCGAGGACCCGACGTCGTTGGCGTCCTGGAAGGCTGCAGTCCGCCCTAACACCAAGGTGTTCTTCGGCGAGACCATCGCCAACCCGAAGTCGGAGATCCTCGACATCGAAGGGGTCGCCGGGATCGCCCACGAGGCGGGAGTGCCGCTCATCGTCGACAACACGATCGCGACGCCGTACTTGCTGCGCCCGCTCGAGTGGGGCGCTGACGTCGTCCTGCACTCCGCGACGAAGTACCTCGGCGGACACGGCACGACGATCGCCGGCGTCATCGTCGACGGCGGGACATTCGACTTCGGCAAGGACCCGGAGAAGTTCCCCAACTACAACACTCCGGAGGAGAGTTACCACGGGCTGGTCTTCGCCCGTGACCTCGGGGTCAACGGCATCCTGGGCGCAAATCTTGCGTTCATCCTCAAGGCCCGAGTCCAACTGCTGCGCGACCTCGGGTCGGCGATCTCGCCGTTCAACGCCTTCCTCATCGCACAGGGGCTGGAGACGCTGTCGCTCCGGGTTGAGCGGCACGTCGACAACACCCACAAGGTCGCCGCATACCTCTCGTCGCACCCCCAAGTTGAGAAGGTCGTGTGGGCGTCGCTGGCGGGCGACCCCAACTACGAGCTCGCGCAGAAGTACACCCCGCGCGGTGCCGGGGCGGTACTCGCGTTCGAGATCAAGGGCGGGCTGCCAGCCGGCAAGAAGTTCGTCGAGGGCCTCACGCTACACAGCCACGTCGCCAACATCGGTGACGTCCGTTCGCTGGCCATCCACCCGGCCTCGACGACGCACTCCCAAGGCGGTGACGACGACCGCCGGCTGGCCGGCGTGACGCCCGGGCTGGTGCGCCTCGCCGTGGGCATCGAGCACATCGACGACATCCTCGCCGACCTCGAGCAGGGCTTCACCGCCGCCAAGCTCGACTGACCGTCGTCGTCTCAGCACTCGGTGCGTCGCTCAGCACACGGGATCCCGTGCGCTGAGCGACGGGCGGTGGGCTGAGCCGCAGTCAAGCCGCCGGACGACTGCGCGCGACCGCCCTCCGCACCTCGGCGACGATGTGGTCAGGACGCCGCAGGTCGGCCCACGTCACCCGAACGACGATGAACCCTAGGGCGCGGAGCCGGTCCTCGCGGCGCTTCTCGGCGATGAGGTCGTCGGAGGACCCGTACTTGACCAGCCCGTCGAACTCCACCAGGACGCGGGTTCCGTCGACGACGAGATCTGCCCGCCACGACACCGGGCCATCGTGGATGGTCAGCTGGGGAGTGACTGGGATGCCCCCTTCGACGAGGATGCGGCGCACCAGGGTCTCGCCCGGTGACTCGGCGCGACCGTCCGCCATGCCAAGCACTCGCCGAACCTCCACCGTGTTCGGATGTCCATGGAACCGCTCAAGCGCCTCGGCCAGGTCGTCGGGTGTCATGAGGCGCCGGTGCAGAGCGGCATCGGCACCGACGAGAGCGTCATCGGCGCCGTTGACCACTCCGGTCTGGACGACGGCGTGGGCCAGCGAGACCATGCCGTCGAGGCACGGATGGATCACCGCGCCACGTCGATGGCGGGAGTGCTTGTCGGCCAGTCTGGTCACGTGGACGACGTCCAGGGCCGCCCTGATCGTCGGGAGGTCGTCGAGGATCAATCGGGAGTGGTGGCTGGCGCAGACGCCAGGCAGGTGACGCACCAGGGCCGTCGTTCGCAGCCGGTGCTCCGAACGCGGGTCGGCGAGTGGCCCGACCGCATACCAGCCTCGAACCAACCGGTGACACATGCCGTCGCGGTCCAGGCGCCGCAGCTCGCCGCTCGTGATGCCGACCCGGGCCGCATCGGTGGCGCTGAAGACCCCGTTGGTGGCCAACGCGTCCAGGTTCATGGACGCCCATCGTGGCCGAATCCTGAACCCAACCGCCGAGGGCTTGTGGACAGCCGTGGCTCAGCACACGTTGCGTCGCTCAGCACACGGAATGCGGTGCGCTGAGCGACGAGCGGTTGGCTGAGCCGGCTCGGTGACCGCGCTGGCAGGATGTCGGCATGAGTGAGGCGCCGTCTCTCGCCCACCGGATGCGGCGGATGGCCGGGCGAGACCCGGACGAAGCCGGCCGGGCGTCGACGCCCTTGGAGCTGCTCTTCGACCTGACCTTCGTCGTCGCCGTCGGGCAGGCGGCGAACCTCTTCGCGCACAGCGTCTTCGAGGGTCACACGTGGACCGGGTTGATCGCCTTCGCGATCGGGGTCTTCGCGATCGTCTGGGCCTGGATCAACTTCTCGTGGTTCGCCTCGGCGTTCGACACCGACGACTGGGTCTTCCGAGTCGTGACCATGGTCCAGATGGTCGGGGTGTGCATCGCCGCCCTGGGCC
>JBKPKI010000186.1:0-7363 GCA_046731055.1 Actinomycetota bacterium
TGGTCGACGCGGACCTCGACGAGAGTGAGGCGCAGGCCAAGCCGTTCATCGCTCGCGTGGACGGCCGGCGTCCGCCCGAGAAGGGCCAGACGGTCTACCTCAGGCCGCGCCAGGGCCACCTCCACATGTTCAACGCCGACAGCGGCGAGCGCATGGGCGACTGACCGGTCCGGTTCGGAGGGGCGGCACCCACGTGGGGCCGCCCCTCTGCCGTCTCGGGCCGAGGATGGGAGCATGACGGCGTGCCCCTCGAGCTGACCGCAGCCCGGCCCGATCCGGCCCTGCTCGACCTGCCCTGGCCCGTCCCTCTCGAGGACTGGCCGGCCGACCGGCTCGCCGCTCTCCCCCGAGGGCTCTCGCGGCATACCGTCCGGTTCGTCCGCGTGTCGAACCGGGTTCTCGCGATCAAGGAGATCAAGGTCGACCTGGCCCGCCGGGAGTACGCGATGCTGCGCAACCTCGAGCGGATGGACCTGCCCTGCGTCGAGCCGTTCGGCGTCGTGAGCGGCCGGCAGACCGCGGACGGCACGCCGCTCGACGCGTGCCTCATCACCAGGCACCTCCAGTACTCGCTGCCGTATCGGGCGCTCTACAGCCAGACTCTCCGCCCCGACACGTCACAACGGCTCATCGACGCGCTAGCGGTGCTCCTGGTCCGGCTGCACCTGGCCGGCTTCTGGTGGGGCGACGTGTCCCTCTCCAACACCCTGTTCCGGCGCGACGCCGGCGCCTTCGCCGCATACCTCGTCGACGCCGAGACCGGAGAGCTGCGACCGAGCCTGAGCGCGGGCCAGCGGGAGCACGACCTCGAGATCGCCCGGGTCAACATCGCCGGCGAGCTGATGGACCTCGAGGCCGGCGGCCTGCTGGAGGAGGTGGCCGACCCGATCGAGGTGTCGGAGCGCATCGTCGACCGGTACCGCGAGCTGTGGTCCGCGCTGACCGAGTCCGAGCGGTTCGAGACCGGTGACCGGTGGCGCGTCGAGGAGCGAATTCGCCGGCTCAACGACCTGGGGTTCGATCTCGACGAGCTGGCGATGTCGACCGACCTGGACGGGACGACGATCCAGATCCAGCCCAAGGTCGTCGACGCGGGACACCACTCGCGCCGGCTGCTCCGGCTGACCGGGCTCGACGTCGAGGAGAACCAGGCCCGCCGTCTCCTCAACGACCTGGATTCCTACCGCGCCGCGACCGACCGTCAGAACGAGTCCGAGGAGCTCGTCGCCCATGACTGGCTGGTCTCGGTCTACGAGCCGACGGTGCGCGCGGTGCCGCGTGAGCTGGCGGGAAAGCTCGAGCCGGCGGAGGTCTTCCACGAGGTGCTCGAGCACCGCTGGTACATGTCGGAACGCGCCGGCACGGACGTCCCGATCCGGCTGGCCGTACGTGACTACGTCGACGAGGTGCTGCCCGCCAAGCCCGACGAGCAGTCGGTTGTCGGGGTCGACACCGTGGAGATGCCGGTCGTGGCGATGTTCGACGACTAGCGGTAGTCACCAAATGACCGCCGAGGCCGAGAACCTCAATCGTCGCGTGCTGCGCGCCCGCGACGCGATGGATCGGGCCTACGCCGAGCCGCTCGACGTGCGCGCCGTGGCGGCGGTGGCCCATATCTCACCGGCCCACTTCAGCCGTTGCTTCCGCTCGATCTTCGGCGAGACGCCCCATCGCTACTTGCAGCGACGCCGGGTCGAGCGGTCGATGTTCCTTCTGCGGGAGACCGACCGCACCGTGACCGACATCTGCTTCGACGTCGGCTTCACCAGCCTCGGAACGTTCAGCCGAACCTTCCGCGCGATCATCGGCGAGACGCCGAGCGCCTATCGGTTGGGGCACGGTCCGGTCGTGGCTCCGCACTGCGTCCAGCTCGCCGCTCTGCGGCCTCGAAGCGCGTCGGCTGGCCGGGAGGATCGAGCAGTTTTGGAGAAGGTGCCTCGGTGACGGCTCCGTAGAGTCGGCTGGTCCCAACAGAACGCGCAGGAGCACACAGATGATCCGCAGGCTGAACGTCGCCACCATCTATGTCCTCGACAAGGAGGAGGCGCTCGACTTCTACGTCAACAAGCTCGGGCTCGAGAAGGGCAACGACGTGCAGCAGGGGGACTACCGCTGGCTGACCGTACGGACTCCCGGCGACCAGCCCACCGAGATCTCGCTCGAGCAGCCCGGTCCGCCGCTCCACGACGAAGCGACCGCCGAGCGCCTGCGCGACCTCATCACCAAGGGCGCCCTGGGCGGCCTTGTCTTCATCGCCGACGATGTTTGGGCCTTGTACGACTCGCTCCGCGAGCGCGGCGTCACCGACTTCACCCAGGAACCCACGCAGCACTTCTACGGCACCGACATGGGCGTTCGGGACCCCTTCGGAAACGCCATCCGGATTCTGCAGCAGGGCTAGCCCGCTACAGCCCCCACGCTCGCTGTCGCTCGGCGTCCGGATCGAGCTCGAGGGCGCAGCCGTGGTCGTTCTTTCCGACAATGGTGCTCAGCCGCTCGGGTTGCCGAGCGCCATGGCACCGCTGCTTGTCGCGGCCTTGGACCGTCTCACGTTCACCGGACCGGTTGTGCTCCCTATGCTCGCTCGCAGGGAAAGGAGCACGTCATGACCGCCGACCTCGACCACACCATCGTGCACGTACGGAACCGGCAGGCGGCCGCCGCCCACGTCGTCGAGATGCTCGACCTCGATCCGGCAGTGGACTACGGCCCGTTCGCGATGGTCCGGCTGGGCAACCAGGCGGTCTTGGCGTTCGCCGACACCCTCGGTCGCCCTCGCGCCGGGCATTTCGCCTTTCTCGTGGACCCGGCGGAGTTCGAACAGATCCGGCAGCGCTTGGCCGATCACGGCATCACCACATACGCCGACCCGGCTCATCGAGAGGAAGGCGTCGACGAGGCGCGAGCCGAAGGAGGCCGCGGACTCTACTGGGACGACCCGGACGGCAACGCCCTGGAGATCCTCACCGTGCCCGACGGCGGTTGGCCGACGGGCCATCCGCGCCGTCCGAGCTGAGGGTTCACCATCTCCGACCGAACGCAGATCCTTCCGGAGAATTCAGCCGGACCGCTCCGAAACCCGGGAACATCTGAGTCCGGTCGGGTCGGTGACCCGGAACGTCCCGCTGGACCCTAGCGACGGTCACACCGTTTGAACCGATTGGTGACCGGGCTCGTCCTCACTAGTGCGGCGGCAATGACCATTGCTTCGCCGAGCAGTTGGGAGGAACCAATGACACTGCGGATTCTGGGTGCGGCGGCTTTGCTGGTCTCGGCGGCGGTTCACCTCATCGAGTGGTTCAGCGGGGTGCGAAACCAGTCGATCGGGCCGCTGTTTCTCGTCAATGTGGTCGCCGGCGTGGTGATTGCCGCTCTCCTCATCTGGTGGCAGCACTGGGTGCCGGCGTTCCTCACCCTCGGCTTCGGCGCCGCCACGTTGGGCGCGTTCGTTCTTTCGACCACGGTGGGCCTGCTCGGCGTCCACAGCAGCTGGGAGGGGTTCTACGTCTTCGCAGCGGCTGCGGCCGAGATCGTGTGCATCGTCGTCGGCGCGCTCCTGCTGTTGCCGGCTCGGGACTCTGGGCGGTCGACCACGGTCGATCGCCGGGCTCGTCACGCATCCTGACGCACCGCCGGTCGGCGAAGGGCCAGACTCCTGGCATGACCCCTGCGCTTCACATCCCGTGTCTTGCCAGGCTGACCGATGCCTGAGCGGACGCTGATCCTGCTCCGGCATGCCAAGTCGGACTGGTCCGGCATGGAGGCCGACATCCGCCGACCCCTGGCCCAACGCGGACGACGTCAAGCTCCCAAGGCTGGTCGCTGGCTTGTCGCAAACGTCGACAGCATCGACCTGGCGGTCCTGTCCCCCGCCACACGGGCGCAGCAAACCTGGGAGCTCGTCGCCGCAGAGCTCGCCGCGCCACCTCCGACGCGAATCGACGAGCGCGTGTACGCGGCATCAGACCGACGACTCCTGGCCGTCGTACGAGACCTGACCGCGGACGTCGAGACTGTGGTCCTGGTCGGCCACAACCCGGGAGTCGAGGAGTGTGTCTACACCCTGACTGGTCAGGCTGTCCCCATGCCCACGTCGGCGCTCGCCGTGATCACCTGGCCGGGCACGTGGTCGGACGCCGGGCAACGGTCCGCGACGCTTCGAGCCCACGGCAGGCCTCCCGCCAACGAGCCACGAGCCTGACGACCTGCCGTCGGGGTGATGGCCGACTCCTCGTCGCGCTACGACTCCGGCTCGCTGAGGACCAGGCCGAAGAGCAGCGTGGCGAACAGCAGGAAGGTCAGGATGTGCACTGCCGTGCACCACAGGCAGATCGCGTGGATCTGGAACAACTCCGCCCACAACAGGTAGAGCGCCATGAGCAGGCCGATGCCGCAGAAGCCCAGGCGGGCGACGTCGAGCGCCATTGATCGGCGGCGCAACAGGCTGGGCAGGCACAGGACGAGCATCACGCCGAAGAACACCAGGCCGAGCGGCGCCACCGGAATGCCGAGGATGCTCGACCACGCCGACGACGTGACCTTCGCGCAGTCGATGGCGCCGGACGCGGGGCAGGCCAGCGTCGTGCTGCCGGTGTAGTGCTCGTAGGTGAGATAGGCGGCGACGGCGAGGCCGAGCACGCACCACGTGAGCGAGAGCGGCGCCAGCCAGCCGGGGATCGCCCGTTGGGGCCGGCGGAGGGTCGTCTCGCTGGTCATCGGCCGGCTATTTCAGCGTGGCCGCCGCGGTGGTGACCCCGGCGGACGTGCAGACCTCGGCCGGCTGGTTGTTCGTCAGCTGGCACAGCTGCGCGCTGATGACGTTGGCGCTGCCGAGCACGGCCTTGCCGATCGGGGTCGACGGATTGGCGATATCGTCGGCGATCTGCTGCTGCGATTTCCCAGCAAGGATCGACGGGTCCACCGACGCCCCGGTGGCGGTCGCCTTGCCGCCGTAGTCGATGAACGGGATCGATCCGCCCGGGTTGTAGGTGTCGAAGATCGTCTTGTTGTCGCCGGTCAGCTGGTCGAGCGGCTGGTTCGTGTTGGTCTGGGTCTCGACGCCGGTGAAGCCCAGGTACTGGCTGGTGTACGTCGCCCCGTGGAAACTGAGGGTCGCGGTGTTCGGGTACGCCTCGGGAGCGGCCCCGCTGGCGGTCGCCTGGAGGTTCGCGAACTGGCCGAACCGGGTCATGGCCACGACGAACGGCCACCGCTCCGCCGCACAGAACGGGCAGTACTCGGCCCCGACGTACAGCACCCCCGGCTTGCCGTCCGTGGTCAGGGCGGGCGCCGAGACCTGCTTGGGCGGGTTGGACACGCCCTGCCCGAGGCCGACCTGGTCGAACGTCGCAGCCGGGATCGTGCTGAGCGTCGTGTAGACCGCCGGGTCCAACGGACCGCTCGCGACCGCCTGCTGCTTCGGGCCGAAGAGCGCAACACCGATCAGCACCGCGACGACAAGGACGATCGCCGCCACCGCGGCGATGGCGATCGTGAGCCGCCGGCGGCGCTCGACCGCCTGCTGCTGCGCCCGGAGCTGGTTCAGTCGGACGTTGCTCGTCCGTGCGCTCTTGGCCACGGCGCAACGGTAACCGGTCCCACTGTGCCCGAAGACCGACTCGAGCAGTGAGTCACTGCGGCATGCGGGTCAGCGCGCCGCCGCGCGCTGACGGGCGATCTCGTAGAGCGTCACGCCCGCGGCGACACCGGCGTTGAGCGACTCGACCGCCGAGGACATGGGAATCGAGACGATTTGGTCGCACGTCTCGCGCACGAGGCGGGAAAGTCCCTTGCCCTCGGACCCCACCACGACGACGACGGGTTCGGTGGCGAGCTCCAGGCCGGGCAGCTCGACGTCGCCCTCCATGTCGAGGCCCAGGACGAAGAATCCCGCCCTCTGGAACGTCTCGAGGGCACGGGTGAGGTTCGGGACTCGAGCGACCGGCACGCGCGCGGCCGCCCCGGCGGAGGTCTTCCACGCGCTCGCGGTCATGCCGGCCGATCGCCGCTCCGGGAGCACGACGCCGTGTCCGCCGAACGCCGCGACCGACCGGATCACCGCCCCCAAGTTGCGCGGGTCGGTGACCCCGTCGAGGGCAACGATGAGGGGGATGCCCGCCACCTCGGGGTCGACGAGGTCGGCGGCCTCCACGTAGGAGTACGGCGGCACCTGGACCGCCAGGCCCTGGTGGACCGCTCCGTCGGTCAGCCGGTCGAGCTCGCCGCGGGGGGTCTCGAGGACCGGGATGCCGCGTCCGCTCGCGGTCTTCAACGCCTCGCGCACACGGTCGTCGGCATCGATGCGACCGGCGACATACATCGTCGTCACGGGTACCTCGGCCCTCAGGACCTCGACGACCGCGTTGCGGCCCGCCACGATCTCCGAGGACGGCTTGCCGGCGGACCGGCCCGACCCGTGAGCGGGACGGCCCTGCGGAGGCGGGCCCATCGCATACCCCGGCTTGCCGCTGCCCCGCTTGGCGGCGGCCCGTGCCTTCTTGGCCGCCGGGTGGTACTCGCGTTCGACCGCCTTCGGCGTGGGTCCCTTGCCCGCCAAGCCTTTTCGCCGCTGACCGCCGGATCCGACGGTCGCACCCTTGCCCGACTTGCGCACCGCACCCCGGCGCTGCGAGTTGCCCGCCATCTCAGGCGCCGTCTCGCCGGACCAGCGACCACCGTGCACCGGACGGCGTGTCCTCGATGGCAATGCCTGCGGCCATCAGCCGGTCGCGGATCGCGTCGGCGGCGTCGAACTCCCGAGCCGCCCGGGCCGCCTGGCGCGCGGCGAGCTGGTCGGACACGAGGGAGCCCAGCGCGGCGAGCGCGTCGTCGGAGCCGCCCGCGCCGGCGTTGTCCCAGACGTGTGAGAGCGGGTTCACGCCGAGGACCTCCGTCATCGCGACCACGGACGCCGCGGCCTGGTGCGCCGCCTCGTCGTCACCGTCATCCAGGGCGGTGTTGCCGGCGCGCACCGTGTCGTGCACGACGGCCAGCGCACCGGAGACATTGAGGTCGTCGTCCATTGCGTCCCGAAAGGCTTGCGGCAGAACGCCATTCGCGCCGTCGAGAGACTTCATCCGATCGGCGCGCTCGAGGAAGCCGGCGATTCGCTCGACGGTGGCTCGGGCTTCGATCAGCGAGCCTTCGTGGTACTCGATGGTCGACCGGTAGTGCGCGGCGGTGAGGTAGTAGCGCACCGCGAGCGGAGTGGCCACCTCGACGATCCGGTTGACCTCCAAAGCGTTGCCGAGGGACTTGCCCATCTTCTGACCCTTGACGGTCACCCACGCGTTGTGGAGCCAGTAGCGAGCGAACCCGAGGCCCGCCGCGTGGGACTGGGCCTGCTCGTTCTCGTGGTGTGGGA
>JBKPKI010000187.1:0-11954 GCA_046731055.1 Actinomycetota bacterium
CGTTCGCAGGGCTCGGCGCCCGGTTCCCGGACGCGGGCGGAGTCTCGACGTATGCCCGGCTCGCCTTCGGGAACCGAGCGGCCACGGCCATCGGCTGGCTCTTCTATGTCGTCGTCCCGGTGGGCGCGCCGCCGGCGGCAGCCTTCGCCGGTGGCTACGTGGCCGATCTCGTGGGCGGGTCGCGGACCACGACGGTCTGGGTGTCAGCAGTGATCATCGCCGGTGTGGCAGTGCTCAACTGGTTCGGCGTGCGCATCTCCGGCCGGATCCAGCTGGGCATGGCGGCGGTGCTCGCGACGCTGCTCGTCGTCGCCATCGTGGCCGCTCTGCCTCACGCGGACCTCGGCCATCTGACTCCCTTCGCCCCCAACGGCTGGGCGGCGCTCGCGCCGGCGGCCGCGGTCGTCGTCTGGGGGTTCGCCGGATGGGAGGCGGTCACTTCACTGACAGCCGAGTACCGCGACCCCGCCCGTGACGTCACCCGCGCCGCCATGGCCGCCGTGGTCGTGGTCGGCGTCCTCTACTTGGGGGTGGTCGCGGCGAGCCTCCTCGTCCTCGGCCCTGGCACCGGCAGCAGCCAGGCACCTCTCGCCGAGCTGCTCGGCATGGCGTTCGGGACGCCGGGCCGCGTCGTGACGACACTCGTCGCCGTCCTGCTAACGGTGGGTGCGATGAACGCCTACTTCGCGGGCGCCGCAAAGCTCGGTGCCGCGCTGGGCCGGGATGGTTCGCTGCCCGCCTGGTTCGCGGAGGGGAATCGGGCCGGCCAGGCCCCACGCCGATCCCTCGTGGCAACCACTGTTCTCTCGGCGGCGGCGCTGGTCACGACAGCGACGTTGCACATCGACGTGGCCTCGGTGGTCCTGGTCGCGACGGGCGCCTTCACCGTGATCTACGTGGTGGGCACCGCAGCGGCAATCCGCCTGCTGCCGCGCGGAACCTGGTCCCGGCGCGGCGCAGTGGTCTCCTTTTGCAGCGTCGTCGCGCTGCTGGTCGTGAACGGTACGCACTCGGCCTGGACGCTGGCCGTCGCCGCCGCGGCGGTCCTCTACGAGACCGTCGTCTCACGCAGCAGAACGCGGACGAGCCGTCGGAGTCCTTCGTCGACCCGGTCGTCGGCGACGGCGCCGTACCCCACTGCCAGCCCTTCAACGGCGGTGGACGCCGAGCCCTGTCCTGCGAGGTAGTAGCCGTTCAGGGTCTCGACGGCCACTCCGACCCGGCGCGCGGCGGACACCACCCTGTGCGCCACTCCCGGTGGGCTCCCTGGCATCCGGACGCAGACGTGCAGACCGGCCGAGGACGGGACGACGTGAAGCCCCGGAATCAGATGGAGGGCGGCGAGCACGGCCGCCCGGCGGCGCGCATACACGCTGGACGCCTTGCGAACGTGGCGGGCGAGCATCCCGTCGTCGATGAACCGGGCCAGCGCAGCCTGCGTCGACACCGGGCTGAAGCCGTCCGACAGCTGGCGCGCCGCCCGCAACGCCGACCGGAGGGAGGGTGGTGAGACCACGAAGCCGAGGCGTACCGCGGGCAGCATCGTTTTGGAGAACGATCCGACGTAGCACACCCGGCCGGCCGGATCGAGGCTGACCAGCGGTTCCAACGGCCTTGACGTGAAACGGAATTCGCTGTCGTAGTCGTCCTCGACCACGAGGGCATCATGGTGCTGAGCCCACTCGACCAGGGCCATCCGCCGCCGCAGGGACATCGCAACGCCGGTCGGGAACTGGTGCGAAGGAGTGACGTAAACCAGCCGAGCGCGCGGCGGGAGGGCCTCGACGACGAGGCCCTCGTCGTCGACCGGGACCGGTGCGACTCGCATACCCGAAACCTCTAGAAGCGTTGCGGCGGGCGGATATCCGGGGTCCTCGACTGCGACGGTGTCGCCGGGCTCGAGCAGGACTCGGCCGATCAGGTCGAGCGCATGTTGCGTGCCGTTCGTGACGAGGACGTCCTCGGCGTCGCACAGTACCGAGCGCGAGACGCCAACGTACCGGCTCACCGCCTCCCTGAGGTCTGGGTGACCAGCGGGATCCGCATACCGCCCTGGGGAGTTCGCGCGGACCCGCATCTCCGACGCCACCAGCCGGCGCCACGTGTCGAACGGGAAGAGCCCGGGATCCGGGACACCGACACTGAAGTCGTAGGGGACTTCCTCGTTCGTCGTGACTGGAGCGGGGACCGCCGTCCACCCTCGACGCGGACGGACCGCCCCGGTCTGTCGCCGGCCGCGCGCGCCGGTCGCCGGGACGGTGTCGGCGACATAGGTCCCGGCGCCGACGCGAGCGGTGAGGAAGCCTTCGGCGACCAGGCGTTCGTATGCGGTCGCAACGGTTCCGCGCGACACCTCCAGCTGGGTCGCGAGCTCACGGGTCGGTGGCAGGCGGTCACGGGGCCGCAGCCGCCCGTCGCGGACGGCCTCGCGCAGCTCGCGGTAGAGCCGGGTGGTGAGGTCCCCTCCGCTGGAGCGGGCGAGATGGAGATCCACCATTGGCAACCTACCGGTGATCCGCCGTGCGCCTCGGCAAGCGTCGAGGTGGGTGACACCGCAACAAGTGCCGGAGACGTCAGCAGGTGCGGCCCAACCCGCCGTTCCGCCGCAACCACTGCCGAGGTTGGCAGTTGTTGCGGATGGGTCCTAGCGCGGCCGGGAGAGGCCGACGACGTCCACGAGCCGGGCCACCGATGGCACCGCGAGGAACGCCGCCTTGGTCGCGTCGTCCTCGGCCCCGGCCAGCCGCCGGTCGACGTAGGCCTGGGCCATCGCTCGCAACCGAGCGCGCTCGTCCTCGTAGTTTCGCCCGGCGGCGGACAGCGCCTCCCATAGGGTCGCGAGCACCGTTGGCGGCCGCATCGACACGTCCACCGCCTGCCGGTCGAGTCTGGCCGCAATCCGAGCCGCCTCCCTGCCCACTTCCGACGGGCCAAAACCCTTGACCCGAGACACGGCCAAGCCGAGGACCTCGCACTGGGGCACCGCGGTCTCGACACCGCTCTCGCGCAGCATGGCCGCTGCCTGGGCGGCCGCGGCGCCGGCTTCGTCGAGGACCGCGGCGTCGCCGGACGCGAGGAGGGCGTAGCCAAGGGCCAGCAGGGCCTGCCCGGCGTTCTGCGGTCCGACGGTCTCGATCTGCGCGTCCCTGGCGACCGCGCGCGTGTGCGCCAGGGTTTCCGCGACGGGCTCGGCGTACTCCACCCGCCCGATGCCCAGCCAGGTCGCGGCGTCGAGGGCCACGACGACCGCGCCGACCTCCAAACCGGTCCGCCAGGAGAGGTACAGGTTCTCGCGGGCTGACGGCCAACGGTTGGTCCACAGCTCGATCAGGCCCAGCACCGTGTGGTTCGTCGCGCCGGCTTCGACGTCGGCCAGCGCGTCGGTGCGCTCGATCGCCTCGTGGCACCAGCGCTCCGCCGCGGAGAGGTCCCCCAGGAGGAGTGAGCTCGACGCGAGGTTTCCCAGGGCGACGGCCTGGCGGTAGAGGTGGCCGGAAGCCATGAACACGGGCAGCACCTGTTCGAACAGGTCCCGGGACTCGTCCACCCGGCCGAGGCGGAACAGTGTGACCGCGTGCTGGGCGAGGGCCGTGCTCTCAGCCTCGAGGTCGCCGTCCTTGGCGAACTCCTCGCGGGCCTGCGCTCCCAGGTCGAGCGCGTCGCCGAACCGGCCCTCGTTGCTGGCCAGCATGGCGAGGTACCGCAGGGACTCGGCGACGATCGCGGTCCGGCCCTGGGCTCGAGCGACGCCCAGCGCGGTGTTGAGCCGTTCGCTCGCCGCGGCACCCTCGCCGTGCCAGGTGAGCGCCTTTCCGGCCCAGAGATGGCCCTGCGCAACCTGTTCGTCCAGGCCGCAGCCGCGGGCGGCATCGGCGGCCCGAGTCGCCAGGTCAACGGCTGCGTCGTACTCGCTCGCCTCGAACGCCCGGCGGCTCTGGGCGAGCAGGGTCGTGACGGTGCGCGCCGGGTCGTTCAGCTCGGCGCTGATCTCGGCCATCCGGGCCAGGGCGGTGCCCTGGGCGGCGCGGTCACCGAGCCGCTCGAAGACGTCTTCTCGCTCGGCGGCGACGTCGAAGAGCAGCCGATGGTCGTCGGCCGGGACGAGCTGCGCCGCCCGCTCCAACAGGTGGGTGGCCTCGTCCAGCGCGAAGACGCGGTTGGCCCGGCGTCCGGCCCGCAGGTACCAACCGGCGGCGGCCGGATCGTGAGCCTGGTCGAAGTGCTCGGCGACGATCGCCGCATACTCCTCGACCCGCCCGGTCCGTGCCGTGACGTCGGCGAGCCAGAGCGCGGCGCGCCGGTGGTACTCGCGGCGCCTCGCCCGCAGCACGCTGTCGTATGCGACATCGCGCAACAGCGCGTGCTTGAAGAGGAACTCACGAGCCGACTCGAATGCCGACAGCTCTCGCTCGAACACCAGGTCGCGCTCGAGGAGATGGTCGAAGGGCGCGACGGCGTCCGGGCGGTCGGCCGAGCCGTCCGAGGCGAGGTGGGTCACGGCCTGGTCCCAGAAGATCCGGCCGACGACCGAAGCCCGTTGCAGCACCGCGCGTTCCGGCGGGGTCAGGGCGTCGAGGCGAGCCTGCAGCAGCCCCTTGAGCGACGGCGGGACCACTAGGCGGCCGACCAGGTCGTGAACCACTCGCCAGTGCGGGGTGTCCGGGACGACGACGCCGGAGTCGATGAGCCACGTGACGAGCTCCTCGAGGTAGAACGGGTTGCCCTCAGCCGCGTCGACGATGATGTCGACGAGCTCCGCGGGCGGGTCGTCGACCCGCTGGAGCAGCTCCCGAACCAGGATGCGGCTCTCGCGGCGTGACAGCGGACCGAGGTTGAGCCGGACGTGGTGCTCGAGACCTGAGCCCCAGCGCGGCCGCTCCTCGAACAGCGTCGCCCGCGTCGTCGCCACGACCATGATGCGAGCGCCCCGCCACATCCGGTCCGCCTCGTCGAGCAGTCGGATCGAGGTGCTGTCGGCCCAGTGGAGGTCCTCGAGGAGGATGACCACCGGTTGTGTCTCGGCGAGCCTCGCGAAGTACCGGCCAAGGGCGACCGTCGCCTGGTCGCGTACGCTCTGCGGCTCGGTTGGCACCCCTTCGCGCGCGGCCTCGTCCGGGCCGAGGTCGAAGCCGAGCCAGGTCCCGACCACGTGGGATGCCCGCACCGCCTCCTCACCCTCCCCGTAGGCCCGGGCGAAGCCGTGCTCGAGCTTCTCGCGGACGACGGCCGGCGGGTCGCTCTCCGCGATCTCCATCCGTGTGGCGACGACGTCGCGGGTCAGCGAGTTCGCGCGGTTCCGCTCGACCTGGGACGCGCGCCCGCGAAACCACCAGACGACCTGCTCCTGCTCGGCGAGCCACTGGTCGAAGTCGCGCAACAGCCGGGACTTGCCGATGCCGGCGTCCCCGACGATGTCGACCATGAGGTACCGGCCGTCGTGGACGACGTCGAGGAAGCGCTCCTGGAGAAAGGCCATCTCGCTCGCTCGGCCGACAGTGTCGGCCTCGATGCCCTCCACGAGGCCCACCCGGTCGAGAGTGAACCCGCGGGGCCGTGGGAATACGACGAGGTAGGCGTCCACGGGCCCGTCGAGTCCCTTGAGGTCGAGTCCCGGCACGGGCTGCACGTTGAAGGCACGCCGGACCTGCCGGTATGTCTCGGTCGAGACGAGGACGCCGCCCTCGGGTGCCGCCGACTGGAGGCGGGCCGCGCGGTTCACCGTAGGCCCCACGGCGACGAACTCATGTCCCGCGCGCTCGCCCAGGGTGCTGACGACGACGTCACCGGTGTCGATCCCCACCCGCATCCGAGGGGTCACCCCGAACCGGCGCGCGACGTCAGCACTCAGCTTCGCGGTCGCGGCGGTCATGGCCAGACCCGCGCGGACCGCGCGCTCGGCGTCGTCCTCGTAGGAGCGCTGGAGGCCGAACACCGCCATGACGGCGTCGCCGATGAACTTCTCGACGACGCCCCCGTGAGCGTCAATAGCTTCTTGCCAGCGGGCGAAGCACGCGTCCACGACGGCCCGGGTGTCTTCGGGGTCGAGCCGGCGTGACAGGACGGTGAAGTCGACCAGGTCGGCGAAGAGCACGGTGACCAGCCGGCGTTGCTCGCCGAACTGTCCGGAGACCAGCTGGGCACGCCGCTCCCGGAGCGGAGCCAGGGCGGTCTCGACGACGTCGTCTCCGAGAGTGGCCCGCTGGGCCTCCAGCGCGGCGATGGCCCGCTCGACGGCGGCGAGGTCACCGCCGGGGGTCGCGGCGCC
The DNA here is from genome assembly GCA_046731055.1 of Actinomycetota bacterium. Taxonomy (GTDB): domain Bacteria; phylum Actinomycetota; class Actinomycetes; order Actinomycetales; family Dermatophilaceae; genus Lapillicoccus. The sequence goes on from JBKPKI010000187.1 coordinate 6,266, forward strand.
CGAGGACGGCGAGGTCGAACCGGCCGGGCCCATGCCGCATACGGTAGGTCGACCGCACCGCGCCGCGACGACGAACGGCCCGGAGGTGGCTGTTCGGACGGTATGCGAGGTCAGTTCGTGGTGTCATGACCCCACCTGTCGAGCCGGCCCAGGGGGTTTCGCGTATGCGTGTCAGTGCCACGACGACGTCGATGTCGTGGATCCCGTCCGACTCGGTGTGGGGACCGCTCAAGCTGGGGTTCAACCTGGGGCTGTCGCACTGGGACGAGCCGCTGCCGGAGCGGCTGTCCGGAGTCGAGGACGTCGACTCCCTGCACGAGCGGGGCCGGTTCCGGTTCGCCAACATCCTCCAGGGCTGGCTCGAGGTCGAGGACCGGCGGGTCGTCAGCCATGGCTTCGGCGACCGTTCCGGGCTGGTCATGGGCGAGACGACGGTGCGGCTCGCGCGCGCCGGAGTGACCTTCCAGGCCATCGGACTGCCGGTCCTGCGGTCGGCCGAGGTGGCTGGCGATGGTGACGGCGGGGACGCCGTCATGTTCCGGCAGACGGTCGGGGGCCGGACCGCCATCCCGCTGCCCCGTCCGGTTCCGCACCCGCCCTTCGTGCGGTGGCAGGCCCCGCTGGTGTGGACCACGCTCGCGCTGACCGTGCGCGCGGACGGGTCGTCGGAGGCACAGATGACGGGGGCCAGCGCGTTCCCGAGGCACTGGGTCTACGGGACGGACGGCCTCGTGGCGTGGAAGTCGGCCGTCACCGACGAGTCGCGTTGGATGCGGCACTCCTTCGGGGAGCGGACGCCCTGGAGCGACAACGACAACGAGACGTTGGTGACTGAGGTCGAATCTGAGGTTGAACGAGGGCTGTCCACAGAGATCATGCGAGGCGGGGCCAGACCGGAGATCCGGCGGCTTCCCGAGGGGTCGTTGCTGACGCGGCAGGGCGATCCGGGTGACGAGCTCTACCTGGTTCTCGACGGCGTCGCGGTGGTGGAGGTCGACGGCCGCGCGGTGGCTGAGGTCGGGCCGGGTGCGGTCGTCGGCGAGCGGGCCATTCTCGAGGCGGGGCTGCGGACGTCGACGGTTCGCGGGTCGACGCCGCTGCGGGTCGCGGTGGCGCGACGCGACGCCATCGACGTCGAGAAGCTCCGTGCCCTGGCCGAGACGCATCGTCGGGAGGACCAGCCGATGGGCGACCCGCCGACCGCACCGCTGGACTGACCGTCAGGAGGACTCCCTCGGCGACGAGTCGAGTGTGTCCGCCTCGCGGGCCTTACCGCGCCGGCCATACCAGGTCGCGAGGGGCACGACACTGGCGCCGTGCACGAGGACGCTCACCAGCACGGTGACGACCATGACCTCCGCGACGAACGCGTTCTCCGGAGGGTCGAGCTCGATGTAGGCGAGCAGCCCGAACGCGATCGACGCGAGACCACGGGGACCGACCCAACCGAGGAACCAGCGGTCGGGCCGCTCGATGGTGGTGCGGGCGAGGGAGAGGACCACGGGCAGCGTGCGCGCGACCGCCACGGCGAGGAAGGCGAACAGCACCACCGCCCAGTCGGTACCCTTCACGAGCGTCTGGTTGATCAGCTGCCCGAAGAGGAACCACACCAGCAGTCCGAGGAACACTCCGGTGTCCTCCACGAGGTGCAAGGCGTCCTTGGGCAGGTGTTGCGCCGCCGACCGGAACAGCAGGCCGGCCACGAACGCGGCGACGAACCCGTTGCCCTTGAAGCCAACCGAGACGAGATACGCGAGGATCGGGAGCATCAGGACGGCGATCCGGAGGGCGGGTGGTTCGGTCCATCCGCGGTCGTATGCGTGGCGGATGAGCCATCCACCTCCGAACCCGATTGCCGCGCCGACCGCGATCGCGATCAGGAACGCGGGCGCCGCACCGATGAGCGCCTCGAGGTCCGGAGCCTCGTTGTCGGCAGCTTCGGCGGCGGCGACGGCGAAGAGGAACAGCGGGGCGATGAAGCCGTCGTTGAAGCCGCTCTCGACGTTGAGCAGGTCGCGCAGCCGGGCCGGCACCCGCCGGTCGCGGATCAGCGACACCACCGGCGCGAGGTCGGTCGGCATGACTACCGTCGCGATGCACGCGAGGATCCAGAAGCTCGTATGGGGAAAGGTGAGCGCGCCGAACGCCACCGCGAGGACCACGGACAACGGCAGGGCGATCAGGAGCAACCGCGCCGTCAGCCTCGGCTCCTTGCCGAAGAAGCCCCCTTCCACCTCGGTGGCGTCGACGAACAGCACGACGGCCAGGACGACCTCGACGAAGTGCTCCACGACCGAGGTCTCCAGGTCGATGACGTAGAGCGGGTTGGAGCCCGCGGTCAGGGCGACGCCCGCAGCGACCATGGCGATGGGTGCCGTGATGCTCCATCGGGCCAGTCGACCGGCGACCATCCCCCAGACGAGGGGAATCAGCAGCAGCACCGCCAGCGCCAGCACGGGCCAACTCTCACACGCATACCGGGTTGCCGCGAGGTTCCGGCCAGGGCGTGTCAGCCGGTGACCGCGGGGGGTGGAGCCGACCGACAGAACGATCGCAGCGGCACGGCTGCCAGACTGAGCGCCGTGTCGAGCCGTCCCTACTACGTCAACGTGCCCCTGCGCTGGTCCGACATGGACGCCTACGGACACGTCAACAACGTCCAGTTCCTCCGGCTGTTGGAGGACGCACGGGTAACGGGGTTCCAAGAGTGGTTCGGCCAGGACCGCGCGCTGCTCGAGGAGGGGGTCCTCGTCGCCCGCCACGAGATCGAGTACATTGCGCCACTCACCTTCCGGCATGCGCCGATCGCCGTCGAGATGTGGTGCACGAAAATCGGTGGGGCCGGCTTCGACCTCGGGTACGACGTGCGCGATCCCGATGACTTGGGCGACGGGCACTACGCGCGAGCCGAGACCAGCCTGGTGGTCTACGACTTCGCTAGGTCACGGCCGCGGCGCATGCGCTCAGACGAACGGGGGATTCTCGAGGGTATGCGTGGCCCTGCGGTGCCCTTCCGGTGGCGGGGACGGTGACGTCCCAGGGACGGCTCTTCCTTGACGACGAGGGGTATGCGGACCTTCGCACCTTCGTGAGCCGGGCCCGGACGCTCGACGCGGACGGCGTGGTCCGGCTGCAGGCCGAGGGAACGGTGCTGGCGGCGTACGTCGGTGTGCTGCCTGGTCGAGGCTTGCTCGGAGATGGCGCCGTGGTGGGACTGCGCATTATGCGGCTGGCTGAGCCCGCGGCCGTCGACGTGACGGTGCCGCTCGCCGCGGTGGCCGACCGGCTCGCGCGCGAGGTTCGCGAGGGGATGGACGTGCCGCCGATGGTGGTGCAGTCACCGTTGGGGGCGATGACACCGCCGCGTGGCGGATGGGAGACGGTCGGGTCGCTCGAGGCGTCCGTGCTGGTGGACGCCGCGCGGGCGGGCATAGCCGAGGTGGCTCGGGGCGCGGCGGCCGGTTCCGGCGCGGCGGCGGTGACCGACCTGCGCCACCGCGTCTGGAGCCGGCTCACCGAGACGGTCCCGCCGATTCCCATGGGGGCGGCGTTCGCCGCATACACGTTGGGTTTCCTGGAGCCGGCCGGACGGTGCGCCGTCGCCGCGCACGGGCGCTGGACCCGGCTCAGCTCACCGCACGGTCACGTGCTGGTTCGCTGAGCGCCGACGCACCGACGTCCGCTGACGATGACCAGGGCGGCAACGGCGGCGAGAACCGACCAGATGACGATGTAGGTATGGCGGTCGCCTCCCGTCGTGTGCAGCGTGGCGAAGATCGCGCTGGCCGCGGCGATCCCGAGAACGCTGCCGAGCACGTCGGACAGCTGCAGAGCGGCCGACGCGGGACTGTGCTCGGACACCGGGACGAGGTCGAGGAGAATGACCGACAGGCTGGTCGAGCCCAGCCCCATCCCGAGCCCGGTGAACACCATGGCGAGCGCGAAGAACCACACATCGAGGTCGGTCGCCGTGATGAGCACCATCAGCAGTGCGCCGAGCGCGACGAGCCCGCCGCCGGCGGAGACGAGGACCCAGCGCCGGCCGGTGAAGGACGCTCGCCCCTGGATCCATGATCCGGTCGACCAGCCAAGCGACCCGACACAGATGACGATGCCTGCCACGGAGAGGGTCGCCCCGCGCTCCTGGGTGAACATCAGCGGGATGTACGTGATGGTGCCGTTGAACGCCGCGTTGAGGAGGAACCGGCTGAAGATCACTGAGGGCAGGCCGATGGCCATCCGCAGCGTTCCTCGCGGCAGCAGCCGCGGCGTGACCACGAGCAGACCGACGACGCCGGCAACCGCGGCCACGGTCTCCCAGGACAGCAGCCGAACCTGGTCGTGGGTACCCAGCTGCACCAACCCCGCCGACAGCGCCACGAGGACTCCGGCACCTGCGGTTCGCCGATGTGCTGCTCGTTCCGACGCGTCGCTGTCGCCGGTGTCGCCGGCCCGGGAGATCGCGCGGCGCTGGGTCACGATCATCAGCAGCGTCAGCAACGCCGGCGGGACGACCACCCAGAACACCAACCGCCAGGTGAAGGCCGTGCTCAGCCACCCGGCGAGTGGCGCCCCGACCAGCGACGGAAGTACCCAGGCGGCCGACACCCACGCGAAGACCTTCGGGCGCAGCTGCGTCGGATAGACCCGGCCGACGATGACGTAGAGGACGACGACGACCAGTCCGGCTCCGAGCCCGGTCACGGCTCGCCCAATGAGGAGAACAGGGAAGGACGTCGAGATCCCGCAGATCGCGGCGCCGGCAGCGAAGAGCAGCTGACCCGCGTAAACCGCGGGCAGCGGCCCGGACCGGTCGGACCACACGCCGGCCAGCACGATGCCCAGCAGCTGCCCGGTGAGCATGACCGAGAAGGCCAGTCCGTAGCTGCGGACCGCCTCAAGCTCCTCCGCCGCCGCCGGCATGGCGGTCGCGATGGCCATGAACTCGAAGGCGACGATGGTCACCATCGCGATGACGGCGACGGAGATCAGCCGGTAAGCGGGGGAGAAGACGCCCGACGCCGCGCCAGGAGCCGAATGCGACGCCGCGTCGGGCGCCCGGTCCGACGCCGCGCCAGGAGCCGAATCCGACGCCGCGTCGGGTGCCGGGTCCGAGGCCGCGCGGGTTGCCGAATCTGACGCGTCGCCGGGTGCCAGGCGCTCGGCATCCCCCGTGGTGCTCATCGCCTCGAGTCTAGGAAGCGGTTCCGCCCGTACGGTGCGGGGTTTCCGAGCCGTTCGGCGGACCGGGAGCTTTCACCCCGATGGAAGAATCCGAGACGTGGACTTCTCCCGGCAGCTGAGCATCGCGCCGTGTCAGGCGCGGTGTTCGTGGTCCACGTCGGGTGAGCGGCTCGGCGAGGACCTGCTCTTCGCCTGTGATGCGTGCGGCAGCGAATGGGTGGCATCCGAGGCGTGGACCCCGGTCGACTGGAAGGGCGTCGTCCCCGAAGCCGTCCAGGCGGAGCGCGCCCGCGAGGGCTAGCGCCGAGCCGGGACGGCGCTCGGGTACCCAGTCGGGTCACCGATTCAGTCGTCATCACGCCCGAATCGGCGACCCGACCGGTTACCCGATGTCGCGGCCCGCACGCACCGTCGTTCATGAGGACGACCTGGTTGCGGCTCGTACGCCGGCTTCCATCCCGTCGCGGACCACCGCCGGCGCCGTGTCGTAGACGGTCAGGCCGAC
>JBKPKI010000188.1:0-2923 GCA_046731055.1 Actinomycetota bacterium
GCCAATGGGCTCCCGAGTGACCCTCAGTGGTTCAAGAACCTCCGCGCGAACGACCAGGCGATGGTGCTCGTCGGCGACCGTGAGCAGGAGGTCAGCGTCCACATCGCGGAGGGCGAGGAGCGCGACCGGCTGTGGCGGCAGATCGTGGAGCGGTATCCCGGGTTCGGCGGGTACGCCAAGAAGGCTGCTGATCACCGAATCATCCCCGTGGCGGTGTTGACGCCGCGTTCGTCGTGACGACACCGTCACACCTCTGTCACATCAGCAATCACACCAGCCACATCGGCCTCTGAGGACATTCTGTGGACAGGTGACTGCAAAGGTTTCGATGTAATCTCGATCCGCGTCCACATGGCGTTCACTCCCCGAGGGTGTCGCCCTCAGCCCGTAGTCTCGGCAAACAGCCGGTGGTGGATCGAGGGACGCGCGAGCAGTGCACTCGGTCGGCGCGTCACCGTCGAAGCCGCTGGGTCGTGATGTGTCGTACCTCGTGCGAGGTCGACGGGGGATAGAGGTGCCGGGCCGAGACGGTCTCGGCACGCAACGGGTAGTGAACGGGAGCACGAACGAGATGACGATGGACCAGGGGGTCGGGCGCCCCGTCGCCCCCATGGTGATCGGCATCGCCCGAGAGGTGACCGGCGTCGCCGACGCGTGGCGCATTCCCGCCGTTCAGCGCGGGACGTTCGCGGGTCTGCTCATCCTCGTCGGCAGCCTCACGCCAGCGTTCCTCCCCGACGTCAACCCCTTCCTCGACGTCCCGGTCCTCGGTTGGCTGCAGACCGTGCCCGGCCGGATCCTCGCGACCGCCGTGCTGATGGCGGGCGTCCTGCTCATGCTCGACTCGTGGCTGCGGCTTCGACCCCGGGCCGGCCGTCCACAACCGACCCGCCACATTCTGTGGCTCTGGTCGCTGCCTCTTCTCCTCGCGCCGCCGCTGTTCAGCCGCGACGCCTACAGCTACGCCGGTCAGGGCCGCATCGTCCACATCGGCCTGGACCCCTACCGCTACGGTCCGGCCGCCATCGCCGAGCAGTACTCCCAGAACGTCGACCCGATGTGGCTGTACACACCCGCGCCCTACGGGCCGCTGCAGCTGCAGATCCAGCACCTCATCGTCGACATCGCCGGGCCGAACCACCCGTATGCGGCGGCGGTCGCCATGCGCCTGCCCGCACTGGTCGGGGTTGCCCTCATCGCCTTCTTGCTGCCGCGGATCGCGAGCCGGTTCGGATACGACGTGGGGCTGACGACGTGGTTTGCCGTGCTCAACCCACTCGTGGTCATGCACCTCGTCGGGGGCGCGCACAACGACGCGCTGATGCTCGGCCTGATGGTCCTCGGTATCTACCTGGCCATCGAGAAGCGGCCGTGGCTGGCGGCCGTCGCCATCGCCGTCGCCGGCGCCGTCAAGGCCCCGGGCTTGGTCGCCATTCTCCTCGTGGCCGCTCTCGAGGCGCGGCGCCGCCGGGGCCGCGTGCCGACGGTGCCCGAGGTGTTCCGTGAGGTGACCCGGATCGGCGGCGCCTGCGTGGCTGCGTTCCTCGCGATCACCGTCGCCTGCGGCCTCGGTCTGGGCTGGCTGGGAGCGCTGGGCGTGCCCGGAGCAGTCCGGTCGGTCCTCTCGCCCGTCACCGTCGCGGGCATGGGCCTGGAGAACCTCCTGGGTTGGCTCCAGGTGCCCAACACCCTTGACACCACGGTCACGGTGGTCCAGCGGATCGCTCAGGTCCTCGGCATCCTGCTCTGTGCCCGCATCGCGTGGCGGCTCGGTCCCGTGGCGCCGCTCCGCGCCCTCGCCTGGGTCGTGACGATCATCGTGGTGACCGGTCCGGTCGTCCACCCGTGGTATCTCATCTGGGCCGGCCTGTTCCTGGGCGTCACCGAAGGCACCCGGTTCTGGGCCAGTCGGGTGATGGTGTGGGTGACCGCCGGCCTGGTCGTCTACAGCACCGTCGACTCGGCGTTCCGCAACGGCGCGCTGGCCCTCGGCGTCACCGCCGCCCTGGCGCTGGCCTGGATCGCGCTCGGCCACGACCGCGACCTCGACCGTGAGCAGGACCCCATCCGGGTCGCCACGCTCGGCCGGTGGGCCACGCTCAATGCGTGGTGGGCCTTCCTGCAGACGGCGGCGACCACCGGTGGCCCCCTGCGACGGCGCGAGCCGCCGGTGGCCGAGTGGCTCGACGCCGACGACCGGCCGCCCGCAGCCGTCCTCGGCAGCCGGGACGCCAGGCGGTCCGCGGCCGAAGCGGTCGACGCAGGGGGCCACCGGTGAGCGGATCGATCCTCACGCCTCGGTCCTGAGGCGACGCCTCGCGGCGGAGTGGACCGCACCGGTCCTCTTCCAGAGCGCGCCACCCGGGTCGGATCCTCCCCGAGCGGGTGGTCGGTCTAGCCCGTTGGGGTGACATCCCGTCGAAACGGCTTTCCCGTTGGCGACACCCACTTACCGTGTTTCTGCGGAGTTGATCCAGAACTCCGCACCGGGGGGGACACCGGACGCCACGCCCGAGTCACACCAGTAACAGGTGTTTCACGGGTGTCCGGTTTACGCTCCCAAGGACGCTCGCAGCCGCGACAGCCCCCGAGGGGGCCCATTCGGGTTCCCACCGAGAGCCGAAGGCACACGCCGGATGATCTTGTTCGACACCGTCACGAAGAAGTACCCGCGGACGACCAGGCCTGCCGTCGACGCCGTGTCACTCGAGGTCGAGCGCGGCGAGTTCGTCTTCATCGTCGGCCAGTCCGGGTCCGGCAAGTCCACGCTGCTGCGCCTGGCCCTCAAGGAGGAGAGCGCCACGTCCGGCGCCGTCTTCGTCGCCGGCCGTGAGCTGGCCAAGCTGCCCGACCGCAAGGTCCCCCAGCTGCGCCGGGAGATCGGCACGGTGTTCCAAGACTTCCGGCTCCTGCCCAACAAGAC
>JBKPKI010000189.1:0-4315 GCA_046731055.1 Actinomycetota bacterium
GGGGTACCCGAGGCCATACCCATCGCCTGCCACTCCAGCGGTGTGACCAGCTCCTCGGTGACGACGTCGGTCGGATAGCCATGTGTCGCAAGGAAACCCATCAGCCGCTCGCGTATCGGATGACGCTCGCGGTTCCAGTCGACGGAGCCGCCGAGGTGCGGAACCGGCTCGAGGACGTAGAGCGTTGAGCCGCCCGATGCCGCCAACGTCGAGTCGGTGACCGAGGGGATGGTCACGAGGCGCGATGGGTCCGGCATGAGTCGCCGCTGCCCGATCAGCGCGTCGAAGGACGAGTCCCACTCATGAGCGAAGTGGATGTTGTGGTGGGCCGCCATCGGAGGCGGGCTCCCCTGAACACCCACGTGCCACACCACCGCGGACGGCGAGTAGCGGCCGCGCCGGACCGCTCGCGGACCGCGCAAGCCCGGCAGCAGCTTCTCGTATGCCGTCGGGATGTCGAGCGTGCACACCACGGCGTCAGCCCGCAGCCGTTCTCCGCCGCCCACGTCCACGGCGGCGACGCGACCGTTCGGGCCACGGAGGACCTCGTATGCCGTCGTCCCCCAACGAAACTCAGCACCGGCCGCTTCAGCAGCGTGCGCCATGGCCACCGGGATCGCGCCCATGCCGCCCTCGGGAAAGTAGACGCCGGCGACCGAGTCCATGTACGTGATGACCGCGTAGATGGCCAGGGCGCGACTGGGCGGCAGACCCGCGTACATCGCTTGGAAGCTGAACAGCCGGCGCAGCCGCTCGTCCCGAAAGCGTTGCGCCACAACCGGTCCGAGCCGCCGGAAGCCACCCATCGCCACCAGCCGAGCCGCGACGGCTGGAGACGACATGAGATCGAGCGGCGAGTCGAAGTTGCGGTCGATGAAGTTGGGCATCTCCAGCTCGTACAGGTCGCGCAGCCAGTCGACGAAGTCGTCGAAGGCCGCCGCGTCCGCCGGTCCGCACGTACTCGCAATCTCCTCGCGCATGGCGTCGTGTCCCGCACGTACGAGGATCTCGCTGCCGTCGGCGAACACGGCGCGGTAGGCGGGGTCGAGCCGGACCATGGGCAGCAGGTCCTCGAGCCGGGCACCGGCCGCGCCTACGACGTCGGCGAGGAGTTCCGGCATCGTCATGACCGTCGGCCCTGTGTCGAACGTGTAGCCGTCGCGCACGATTCGCCCCGCCCGGCCGCCCGGGATCGCCTCCCGCTCCACGACGACGACGTCGTAACCGGCTCCAGCCAGATGGCAGGCCGCACTGAGACCGGCCAGGCCGGCGCCGATGACGACCACCCGGCAGCTCACGGAGCCAACGTACGCTGAGCCCACCCACCGATCGAGGGCAGGTGCTGCGTGACGGAACGGATCCAACGGTCCTATGACCTGAGGTCGTCCGTGGCCGCCGTCCTCGCCGGGCTCGCCGACGGGAACGGCGTGCGGCGTCGCTCGGAGGCCGACGGGCTGGGGACACGCGTGGTCCGGCACGAGGTCACCGGCGACGCGGTGCGCATCGTCGTGACGACCGACGTTCCCCTCGACTGGTTGCCGTCGGCGGTCACGTCGCGGCTGGGAGCGCCCCCGACCGTCGAGCGGATGGAGGAGTGGACCCGCGACGGAGCCGACGCACGGTCACCGCTGACGTTCGAGTTCTCTGGGCTGCCGGTGGCGTGTGAGGGCACCGCGCGGCTGGCGCCGGCCGGCTCCGGCAGCCGGATGGATGCGGACCTCACCCTTCGTGTTGACGTGCCGCTGTTCGGCGGGGCGGTGGAACGCGCCATGACGCCGCGGATCGTCGCTGCCCTCGACGCGGAGGCGGCGTTCTACGACACGCTCGGCGACTGACCGCTCGCCCGTCCGCCGACCCGACGTTTCGCAGACCGACGCAGATCGCCGTACCCAGGGGAATCCGGCCGGTAGCGTCGGATCATGACCCCGGAGGACGTCTACCAGCTGACGTTGGTCGCCCTCGCCGCGGTCGTCGCGCCGCTGCTCGTCTCGACGGTCCGTCGGTTCGCCATTCCCTCCGTTGTGCTCGAGATCACCTTCGGGATCATCCTCGGGCCGCAGGTCCTGGACCTCATCCAGCCAACCGGCCTCGTCGACGGTCTCTCGACGCTGGGCCTCTCAATGCTCATGTTCCTCGCGGGGTACGAGCTGAAGCTCGACACTATCCGCGGACGGCCACTCACCCTGGCCAGCATCAGCTGGGGCATGTCCGTCGCCCTCGCCGCCATCGTCGGTGTGGTCGTGCACTTTGTGACCGGCGGGCACGGAGAGATCGTCATCCCGCTCGCCCTGACGACGACCGCCCTCGGCACCCTGTTGCCGGTCCTCCGCGACGCCGGTGTACTGCGCACCCCGCTCGGCCGGTATGCGATGGCCCTTGGCAGTATCGGCGAGTTCGGACCGATCGTGCTGGTGGCCTTGCTGCTCACCGGGTCGGACACCGCCCAGTCGGTCCTCGTGCTGTCATTCTTCGGGTTGTTCGTGCTCGGTGCTGCCCGGCTGGCAAACCGGCCGTGGGGGGAGCGCATCGTCGGTTTCATCGGGAAGGGCCTTCAGTCGAGCTCCCAGCTGCCGATCCGAATCACTCTGCTCTTCATGCTGGTCCTGGCCGCCATGGCGAACCGGCTGGGTATCGACGTCCTGCTCGGTGCCTTCGCCGCTGGAGTCGTCGTGCGCATCCCGGCGGCCAAGTACGACGATGAGGAGGACGAGTCCGACGCCTCGTCGATCTTCGGCTTCAAGCTCGAAGGGATCGGCTTCGGCATGCTCGTGCCGATCTTCTTCGTGGTCAGCGGCACCCGGATCGACCTCGCGTCCCTCTTCGAAAATCCCACGGCCCTGCTCGCGGTGCCAGGCTTCCTCCTGCTGATGCTCGTCGTCCGGGCGATACCGACGTTCATCTGCTACCGCAAGGCATTGGAACGCAATCAACGCCGGGCTCTCGCCGTCATGTCGGCCACCGGGCTGCCGCTGATCGTCGTCATCACCACCATCGCGGTGGACAACGGCTACATCAGCTCGGCGGACGCCGCCGCCATGGTGGCCGCCGGCATGCTGTCCGTGGTCATCCTGCCGGCGGTGTCGATCGCACTGCTCGGGCGGGTTCTGGAGGTCCGGCCGATCGAGCCAGGGGCGGGGCTCTAGGAACGCCGCGCCACCTGAGTGTTGAGAGCCGCCCGAGTGGAAGGACGACCGCAGCGGGCTGTGGTCTCCTTTCCGACTCAACAGCCTTCGCGGCGAAGGGCGCAGCTGCGGCGCCGGCACGGTCGAGGCGTGTCCGCCCATCCACGCGACCCGAGAACCGTCGCGATGTCGAGGGCCGTCGTGCACTGGTGCAGTGAGACGTCGATCCAGACGACGCGGAGGGTGAGCCATCCGACGCCGGCGCTGCGCCGGTCGCGTCGGGTGTCGCTCAGCCGGGCGGATGGATCACCGTGGAAGGCGAGCCCGTCGAGCTCCACGAGGACCATCTGCTCGTCGAAACCCGCGTCGTGGATACCGGCGACCGTTGTCCGCTGAAGTCGTGGCACTGGCAAGCCGTGGGCCCGAACGACGTCCCGGACGAACCTCACCTCGAGAGCACTGTGCGAACCGGCACCGATGTCGTCGAGCGCCTCTCGCAGAACGCCTCCCCAGCGATGGGCGACGCGGCGCTCGAGCTCGGCGCGGAGCGCCTCGTGCCACGTCAGGCCTCGTTGGCACGCGAGCGCGGCAATCGCGACCGCGTCGTCCGCCGTCCCCAGCGCGGCGATGTCGATGACCGTCTGGTCGACCGACGTCCGCGGAGGCCACTGCCACGGCTGGGACGCGTCCACGGCGCGGACGGTGCGGTAGACGGTCACACCGAGCGGATTTACGACCCTCCGAGCCGACGGCACGCTGACGTGGATCTGCTTTGGTGCCGACCGCGCCAGACCGACGTGGTGCGCGACGCTCCAGTGCGACAGCACCGCACCAGTGCCACACGCGAGTACCGCCGCTGACTCGGCGCTCGCCTGGTCGCGGCGGCCGGGTTGGGTCTGGTAGACGCCCGCATGCGCGCGCACCCACCGTCCGGACGTGAGGCGCCATTCGACCTGTCGAACGCTCAGGCCGGCGGCGAGTGCCTGTCTCCTGGTGACAACGCCGTCCTGCAGGGCGGCGAGATCCGCCAGGTCTTTGAGGATCATCGGCACAGCGTGCCGAGTGCTCGTCCGTCCGAGCGGAGCTTGTCCACAGCGTTGCCGAGCGAACGCGACCGGCGATCTGGAAGGCCCACCACAGCGGGCTGGGGTGGAACTTCCGGTCCGCCATACTGCGGATATGCGGTTCGAGAC
>JBKPKI010000190.1:0-11395 GCA_046731055.1 Actinomycetota bacterium
CCTGGCGGTTCCGCAGACAGCCCACGACGACGGTCGCGCCGGCCTCCGCGAGGTCCGCGCAGATCGTGGATCCGTTAGGCGACGGAAGGAGAACCCGCGACAGCCGGTTCGCGGAACGGAACGTCGCCGGTGAAAGGCTGAAGTCACCGGCCGCGGCGTCCGGCCGAGGGACCGCCAGGGTCGCTCCCGCGGCGAGCGACGCGTCGCTCGCGGAGGCGTCAGCCCAGCCGTAGGGCTTGACCTGGATGCCCTCGTCGACCGCAACCGAGACCGTCGTAGAGAAGGTCAGCACGTCGACGACGACCGCGACGTCGCACTCGGGCGCAAGGGCCTTCGCTCCGGTCGGCCCCCACTCGAGCCGCAGCTCCACGCCTCAGGACTTGGGACGACGGCGGCGGGCCAGCGAGCTTGAGATGTCGCGGACGAGAACCCGCGGTGCCGCGTTCATCACACCGACCAGCATCTTGTACTGCACGCCCGGAACCGACACGACTTTGCCCTTCGCCGCATCATCCAGTCCCTGCCGGACGACCGCGGCAGCGTCCAGCCACATGAACTCGGGGAGGTGGGACATGTTCAACCGGGCGCGCTCGTGGAACTCGGTGTGCGTGAAGCCGGGGCACAGCGCCATACAGGTGACCCCCGAGCCGGCCAGCTCCCGCGACAGCCCCTCCGAGAAGAACCGGACCCAGGCCTTGGCCGCCGAGTAGCTGCCCATCGCCGCATACGAGGCGATCGAGGACACGTTGATGATGCCGCCACGGCCGCGAGCCTTCATGGCCCGGGCTGCGGCGTGGCAGAGCACGAGGATCGCGGTGCAGTAGAGGTCGAAGGCCGCCTCCTCGACCTCGATCTCGTTCGCGACGAACCCCCGACGGAGAGCCTGCCCCGCGCTGTTGACCAACAGGTCGACCGGCCGGGCCTCGTCGGAGAGCCGTTGGGCCACCTTGCCGATCTGGGCCCGGTCGGACAGGTCGGCGACGAGGACCTCGGAGCGGACCTTGTAGTCGCGGCGCAGCTCGTCGGAGACGTTCTCGAGGCGGACCCGATCGCGCGCGACGAGGATCACGTCGTGACCGCGCTCGGCGAGGTGGCGCGCGAACTCATACCCGATCCCAGACGTCGCCCCGGTCACCAACGCGGTCGTCATAAGCGCCAGCGTATGCGGATAGGTTGCGGTGGTGCGCGTCGCGACCTGGAACGTCAACTCGATCCGGTCCCGCATCGCCCGCGTGGAGGACTGGCTGAAGCGCGCCGACCTCGACGTCCTGGCCATGCAGGAGACCAAGAGTCGGGAGGACCAGTTTCCCTACCTCACCTTCGAGGCGCTCGGCTACCAGGTCGCGCACGTCGGGTTCAACCAGTGGAACGGCGTCGCGATCGCCTCACGCGTGGGCTTGGACGACGTCCAGGTCGGGTTCGAGAACATGCCCGGCTGGGGAGAGCCGGTGGAGAGTGAGGCCCGGGCCCTGGGCGCCACGGTCGGCGACGTGCGCATCTGGTCGGTCTATGTCCCGAACGGCCGCAATATTCATGATCCGCACATGCTCTACAAGGTCGACTGGCTGCACCGGCTTCGCGACGCGGCCAAGACCTGGCTCGACAAGGACCCGGACGCCCCGATCGCGCTGATGGGCGACTGGAACATCGCGCCCTTCGACGAGGACGTGTGGAGCATGGAGTTCTACCAGGACAAGTCGCACGTCTCGCCGCAAGAGCGAGAGGCCTTCCAGGGCGTCGTCGGCGCGGGATACGCAGACGTCGTCCGTCCGTTTGCCCCCGGTCCCGGCACCTACACGTACTGGGACTACCAGCGGCTCCGGTTCCCGCGACGGGAGGGTATGCGAATCGACTTCGTCCTTGGCTCGCCGGCCTTCGCCGCGCGGGTCCGTCACGCCGAGATCGTCCGTGAGGAGCGCAAGGGCAAGAACCCGTCCGACCACGCGCCGGTGCTCGTCGAGCTCACCTGACCTGTCGCGCGGGCGACCGCACTCTGGAACGGAGGAAAGTTGACCTGTCCACGTCAACTTTCCTCCGTTGCGTCAGTCAGCGAGGTCTAACAAAGGCCGCGGGGGCGATGCCCCACATGAGGCGGTGCACCTTATTCCGCGCCGACGGCATGCCCATTCGAACGACCTGACGACGCCTCGAGCAGCTGCCGCAGCCGCTGGAGGCAGTCGCGGCACGACGACTCGATGGACTCGACCGGCCGACCGAGCGCAGCCGCAACCTCGGCGTAGCCCGGCCGGTCGGGAGCCGCCACGGCCCGGAGCAGCTCCTGGCACTCAGCGGAGAGCTGCTTGAAGCCGTCCCACAGCTGCGCGTCACCCTCGTCCAGCAACAGTTCGGCGTCTCGTTCGCGGTCCGAGACGACGGAGGCCGTCGGCAGCGCGGTTCGCGCGGCGGCCATCGCCTCGCGCCGTGCCGTCCGAGCCAGCCACGTCGGGAGGTCGGCGGCATCGGGTAGGCGGTCACTGTTGTCCATCAAGCTCAGCCAGGTCCGCTGGATCGCCCGGGCGGCGTCCGTCTCGGTCAGTCCGATCGACCGAGCCACGGACCAGAGCATCGGCGCGTACTGGTCGGTGAGCTGGTTCCATGCTCGACGGTCCCCGGTCACGACGGCGCGCCAGACAAGGTCGGGGGCGACCGGAGCGGGCAGTCGATCGTCCGCGCGCGCGTCCTGTGGCCTGCTCCACGGCGAACCTCCGTGTGCCCGGACCCGCATCGAGTCCGTCGGTCTCATGACATCCTCCTTGCAGTCCCGAGCCGGTCTTGGGTATGCCAGCCCGTTCGTCGCGATGAGTGCGATCCCACGTCACCGGATCGCCCTCGGAAGCCCCTTGGATGCGGCTTGGCACCGTGGTTGAAACCGGCTTGACGCTCGGCTGGCTGAGGTGCCGACATCCCACCGCCCTCCTTTACTCCACGGTGCTGGAGATCGCCGGCGCCCACATGCGCAGGACTGCGTATCTCCGCCCAAATCGGTACCTAAAGGGTGACGGCCGGCACGGTCGCGCACATCAGGCGCGGCACCTTAGTGAGCCCCTAGGACCGCCTTATTTCTCCGGCTCATCCACCGACCGGTCGTCGCGCCGGTACGGACCTCGTGGAGCTTCCCGCCCGCTCCGGCGCCGGCCGCCAGCACGACGACACCGACCTGGCGGCGGATCGTCAGGAGTCGCCCTCCGTTCTCAGTGGTGACGAAACGCTGAGCGACGACGGACTTCTCCGGGTGCCCTTCGACCGCGAAGGGCCGCGTTCCCCGGGCGGCGTCGTGCAGGGTCAGCCGTCCCGACGACCAGGCCACCGAGACAGTCGGTACGCCGCTCGGACCGAACCGGCCCACCGCGACCGATGTCGGGCGATCACGCAGGGGCTGGGAAGTGCGGTGGTTGTCGCTCCACAACAGCCGACCGTCGAGCACGTCGGTGGCAACGATCGCCGCACCGTCGAACGTGATCGCCGCGGAGACCAACATCGTCC
Organism: Actinomycetota bacterium; assembly: GCA_046731055.1. Classification (GTDB taxonomy): domain Bacteria; phylum Actinomycetota; class Actinomycetes; order Actinomycetales; family Dermatophilaceae; genus Lapillicoccus. The sequence continues at coordinate 3,484 of JBKPKI010000190.1, forward strand.
GTCCGTCATCGGTCAACCCAAACCGGACCGCCACGACGATCTCCCGGTCGTCACGGCGCCCGACGTTTCGCCGCCAGTCGGCGGGAACCGAGTGGTGGTCCGGCAGACCGGGCTGGTCGGCGCGCACGACTCGCACGCCGGAGGTGCTGAGCCCGACGGCCAGATAGCTGACGCCGCCGACGGTGATGCCGTCGAGGGCCGTGACGGCAACCCCGTCGGCGAAGGTGCGGCGGGTGACGAACGTCCCGTCCGGCTCGTAGAGCTCGACCGCCGACCATCCCCGCCCGTCGGACCAGGGAAACGTCGACTGATCCGCCGAGCAGCGGACCACACTCACCGCGATACGGCCCCCGACGACCGCGACCCGACTGGCGTCGTGGCCGACGGCGCGCAAGACGTCCTGGCCGTGGACGGGCCGGTCACAGCCGGGCCACGTCGCCCCGGTCGCGGCGTCGAAGGACGCCAGCACCCGGCCACGCGAGGGCGGGGCCACGATCTCGACGCGAGAGCCACGGAGGCGGACGACCTGGTCGAACCCGAGTCCCAGCACGTCAGCGGCGGCTTCGTTCGGGCCTGGCGCGGTGGTCGACGCCGCGACGGCACGCGAGCTGGGACGAAAGGGGTGACGCACAGCAGATCTCCTGTGGGGGGTTGACGACGTCTCGAGTCTCGCGGTGCCGAGCGCTCGCCACCGTCGCCCGAGCGGAGGCTCCGCGGGAGGATCGCCGTGTCCACCGATCGGCGGATATCGCTTGAGGTGGCGCGCCGGCGAGCGGTTGGCTGCCTCCCATGACTGAGAGCCCGATCCGCGTCGGCCGAGCGACGGACACCGACCGCTACCTGGCTACGGACCAGATGGTGTGGTTCCAGGGGATCTCCGCCGCGCCGATCGACCGGCAGCTGACCGGGCTGGCCGAGGAACACCGCTTCGCCGCGGAGATCGACGGGTCGGACGCCACCGCCTACCCCGGGATCTACGGCGTCTTTCCCATGACGCTGTCGGTGCCCGGGCCGGCCGCCGGCCTCCGGCAGGTGCCCTGCGCCGGCTTGAGCTGGGTCGGCGTGCACCCGGACCACCGGCGCCGCGGCGTACTGACCGCGATGATGCGACACCACTTCGAGCAGGTGCACGAGGAGGACGGCCTCCACGTCTCCGCCCTGCACGCCAGCGAACCGGCCATCTACGGGCGGTACGGCTACGGCCTGGCGTCGCTGGAGCTGCACGTGGAGCTCGGCCGGGGGACGACCCTCACCGCGCCCGAGCTCGAGGACGCGGCCGGCGCCACCACGACCCAACTGTCGACCGTCTCGGACCCGGATGTTCCCTCGCGGATGCACGCGTGCCACCTGCGCTCCGCCGCGCTCGGCGCCGTGGTCGGTGACGCCAGCTACTACGAGCGAGTCTGCTACCAGTCGCCTGAGAGCCTGCGCGACAAGGAGCCCTGGCGCGTGCTCTTCGTGCGGCGTGATGGCGAGGACGTGGGCTTCGCCATGTTCCGCCGCACTGAGAAGTGGGAGCACTGGCGGCCCGCCGGCGAGCTCAACGTATGGATGCTGGTCGGGGACCCCACCGCCCAGCTCGTCCTGATGCGCCGGCTCGTCGACTTCGACCTCATGGGCCGCGTCACCGTGGGCAAGGTCGGGGTCGAGGACCCGCTGCTCCTGTGGGCCGGCGGTCCCCGGTCGACGTCGGACGTCGGGACCTACGACAGCCTATGGACCCGGCTGGTCGACCTGCCGGAGGCGCTGCAGGACCGGTCGTGGACACAAGCCTGTGACGTCGTCGTCGAGGTCGACGACACCAGCGCCCCGTGGAACCAGGGCCGCTGGCGCATCCACGTCGACCACGCCGGCCAGGCCGCCGTGGAGAGAACGACCAGCGACGCGGACCTCAAGCTGCCCGTCCAGGCCCTCGGCGCCGCATACCTCGGAGGCGGAAACCTCGTCGCCCAGCATCGCGCCGGGCTCCTCGTCGAACAACGCCCGGGCGCCGCCGCCGAGCTGTCGTTCGCGATGCGGACGCCGGTCGCACCGTCGGGCGCGATGGGGTTCTGACCGCAAACTCCGAGGGCCGGCCCACTGAGGGCCGGTACCATCCCCAACGTGCCGGCGTTGGGTCGCGCCTCAACCTCGCCGCCGCAGGAGGTCCGGTTCTGCCGGTCCGCCGACGGCGTGCGGATCGCGTATGCCGTGCACGGCTCCGGCCCGCCGCTCCTCATCTCGACGTGCTGGCTCAGCCACCTCCAGTTCGACTGGGACAGCCCGGTGTGGCGCCACTTCCTCGCCGATCTCGGACGGGTCGCGACCATTATCCGATTCGACGAGCGCGGCTACGGCCTCTCCGACTGGGATGTCGAGGACTTCTCGCTCGAGATGCGGATCGCCGACCTGGAGGCCGTCGCCGACGACGCCGGCTACCCACGCTTCGCCCTCATGGCCATGGCGCAGGGCGGCCCGGTCGCCATCCGGTATGCGGTGGCTCACCCCGAGCGGGTCACCCGGCTGCTCTTCTACAACAGCTACGCCGACGCGGCGCGCGACCTGACTCCGGATCGCGCCGAGATCGAGGACACCTTCGATCGGATGATCAAGGTCGGCTGGGCGCGCCCGGACTCCACCTTCCGGCGCGTCTTCACGTCGCTGCTGATCCCGCAGGCGACCGAGGAGCAGAAGGGGTGGCTCGACGACCTGATGCGGGCCTCGGCGTCGGCGACCTCGGCGTACACGTCCCGACGGCAGCGCCGGCACCACGGGGCCATCGAGTGCCTGCCACGGCTGGACGTTCCGACGCTCGTTCTGCACTCGACCGGCGAGCGGATCAACGGCTTCGACGAAGGCCGGTTCCTGGCCTCCGAGATCGCCGGTGCCCAGCTCGTCCCGCTCGACAGCGAGAACCACATCGTCCTCGAGGACGAGCCGGCCTGGCCCGTCTTCGTCCGCGAGGTGGAGGCGTTCCTCGAACCCGACCGAGAAGTCGCGGCCGCGCCGCCGGCCACCAGGTCCGCCCTCGACCTGTCCCCCCGTGAACGCGAGGTCCTCACCCTCGCCGCCCAAGGCCTCGACAACGACGACATCGCGGGCGAGCTGCACCTCAGCGTCCGCACCGTCGAACGACACCTCCAGAACGTCTACGTCAAGCTCGACGTCCAGGGGAAGTCGGCGCGCGCCGCGGCGGTTGCCCGGTTGCTCACCTCCGCGTAGGCGACGGCCGGACGCGTCGGGGACTACGCGCATACCGCCGCTGCGAACCGGCCCGTCGGCCTACGGATTGCGCGTGCGCACCGATGCCGACGCATACCCGTCGTTCCTACCGTCTCAGACATGACAACCACACCCCTCGCCCTTGACCCCATCAAGACCAAGCACCGCGCCATGTGGGCGCTCGGCAACTACGACGCCGTCGCCACCGAGATCGTGGCCGACGTCGGCGCGCGGCTCGTCGACGCCGCCCGGCTCGGCCCCGGCCAACGGGTCCTCGACGTCGCTGCGGGCTCGGGGAGCGCGAGCCTGCCGGCCGCTCGATCCGGCGCCCATGTCGTCGCCACCGACCTGACTCCAGAGCTGCTCGAGACCGGCCGCCAGCGCGCCGCCGCCCAGGGCCTCGATCTCGAGTGGGCGGAAGCCGACGCCGAGCATCTGCCCTACGGCGACGAGTCGTTCGACACCGTCCTGTCCGCCATCGGTGTGATGTTCGCACCGTTCCACCAGCCGGTCGCTGACGAGCTCACCCGGGTCACCAAGCGCGGCGGCACGATCGCCGTCGCCAACTGGACTCCGGAGGGCTTCATCGGGCAGATGTTCGCCGCCATGAAGCCGTATGCCGCGCCGCCGCCGCCCGGGGCCTCTCCCGGACCGCTGTGGGGCACGGAACAGCACGTGCGGGAGCTGTTCGGTGACCGGGTCTCCTCACTGACCGCCACGCGGGAGATCTGCGACGTCGACCGGTTCGCCACTGGCGCCGAGTTCCGCGACTTCTTCAAGACCTACTACGGGCCCACCATCGCCGCATACCGGAACATCGCCGACGACCCCACGAAGGTCGCGGAGCTGGACCAGATCCTCGCCGATCTCGGTGATCGGTACGTCGACGGCGGCCACATGCCGTGGGAGTACCTGATCGTCATCGCCACCAAGGCCTGATCCCGGCGGCTCCCCCACCCCGCCCTTGTGCCCGTATCGGGCGCTTGACAGGGTGGGGGAGTGAGCAAAGGCGCTGCGAAAACCGAGTCATCCCCTGCGCCCCAGCCCCGGACCCCCGAGGACATCCGCAATGTCGTCCTCGTCGGTCCGGGCGGAGCCGGCAAGTCCACACTGTTCGACCATCTCGTCGCGGCCCGGGTGCCGGGGCGACGTCCCCATGAGGGCGAACGCGACCGCTCGGTCGGGCTGGCCGTCGCCTCGTTCGAGAGCAACGGCCTGACGATCAACCTCGTCGACGCCCCGGGGTTCCCCGACTTCGTCGGCGAGCTGCGCGCGGGCCTCCGTGCCGCCGACGCGGCGATCTTCGTCATCTCGGCCGCCGACGACATCGACGGCGCGACCGCGCTGCTCTGGCAGGAGCTGGCCGCGGTCGGCGTGCCGCGGGCCGTCGCCGTGAGCAAGCTCGACATGCCGAGGTCCGACTACGACGACACGATCGCCCGGTGCCAGCGGGCGTTCGGCGACGCCCAGGCGCTCTACCTCCCAGTTCACAATGCCGACAAGGCCGTGGTCGGGTCGATGGGACTTCTGAGCCAGCGGGTGTTCGACTCGTCGAGCGGCTCACGCGTCGAGCGCGACCCCTCTGGTGACGAGGCCGCTGCCATCGAGGAGCGGCGCGGTCCGCTCATCGAGGCGATCATCGAGGAGTCCGAGGACGACACCCTCCTGGACCGGTACCTCGAGGGCGAGGACATCTCGACCGAGACGGTCATCGAGGACCTCAAGACCGCCGTCGCCAAGGCGACGTTCTTCCCACTGGTCCCCATCTCACCGGCCACCGGCGTCGGCCTCGAAGAGGTGCTCGAGGTCATCGAGCAGTGCTTCCCGTCACCGGCGACCCGGCCGGCGCCGACCGCATACAGTCCCGTCGGTGCCACCCTCCCGCCGCTCAGCTGTGATCCCGACGGCCCCTTGGTGGCCGAGGTCATCCGGACCACCAGCGACCCGTACGTCGGGCGCCTCTCCCTGGTCCGGGTCTTCTCCGGCACGCTGCGCGCGGACGAGGTGGTCCACGTCTCGGGGCACCTCGGCGAGTTCGTCGAACGACGGGGCGGCATCCCGGTCGAGGGCCACACAGACCACGACCACGACGAGCGCGTCGGACCGCTGAGCTCGCCGCTCGACGACGCGACGCGGCCGACCAACCGCGGCATCGCGGGCGAGGTGGTGCTCGTCAGCAAGCTGGCGCACGCGGAGACGTCGGACACGCTGTCGGCCAAGGACCGGCCGGCCCTCATCGAACCGTGGGTGCTGCCAGAACCGTTGCTGCCCATCGCGATCCACGCGTCCAGCAAGCGCGACGAGGACAAGCTCGCCGGTGCGCTGCAGCGGCTCGTCGCCGAGGACGTGACGATGCGCATGGAGCACAACCCCGAGACCCACCAGGTCGTGCTCTGGACGATGGGCCAGGCCCACGTCGAGGAGATCCTGAACCGGCTGCACGACCGGTACGGCGTCGACGTGGAGGCCGAGCCGTTCCGGACGGCGCTGCGGGAGACGTTCGTCCGCAAGTGCACGGTTCAGGGGCGGCACGTCAAGCAGAGCGGCGGGCATGGCCAGTATGCGGTGTGCCAGATCGAGATCGAACCGCTCGACCGTGGGTCCGGCATCGAGTTCGTCGACAAGGTGGTCGGTGGCGCGGTGCCGCGTCAGTACATCCCGTCGGTGGAGAAGGGTGCGCGGGCACAGCTGGAGAAGGGGGTGCTGTCGGGATATCCCGTCGTGGACGTCCGGATCACGCTCTTCGACGGCAAGGCCCACTCGGTGGACTCGTCGGACATGGCCTTCCAGACCGCGGCCGCCTTGGCGCTCAAGGAGGCGGCCAACGAGGCGACGGTGTCGCTGCTCGAGCCGATCGATCGGGTCGACATCACCGTGGACGACGACTATGTCGGTTCGGTGATGTCCGACCTGCGCGGCCGCCGAGGGGCGGTGCTCGGGACCGAGCCGGCGGACGTGTCAGGGCGCACCGTGGTCCACGCCGAGGTGCCGCAGGTGGAGCTGTCGCGGTACCCCATCGACCTCCGGTCGGTTTCGCACGGGACCGGGCTGTTCACCCGGGCCCTGCTCCGATACGACTACATGCCAGCGGAACTCGCGAAGCAGCAGAAGATCAACGCCTAGACCGTCTCGCTCCCGCGTTCGGCCCCGGCTTGACTGACGGCCGACCGGCTTGACTCGCCTTCGACGGTGAGTCAAGCACCGTGACATTGAGTCAAGTCGCGACAGGGCCTGACGAGACCGCCGCCGCATACCGGCGCGCCTGGACGCGCAGCGCCTCGACCAGTTCCGGCGGCTCGGTGACGTGGAAATCCAGACCCAGCATGCCGATCCAGACGGCGACGACCTCGACGCTGTCGCCGCCGGTGACGAGGACGGAGTGCGCGTCGTCGACCGCCTCGACCACGCCGACCGTCGGGTTGATCCGGCGGAGCACCTCGTCGGCCGACGCGTCGACGAGGACGCGCGCGTGCACCGCCCACCCGGCGAACGCCACCTCACGCAGCACGAACGAGGTGTAGTCCTCTCCCGGAAACGCCACCGGCGAAAAGCGCCGTCCCCCAGGGGTTTTCAGTGTCATCCAGTCCACGCGGTACGGCGCCCAGACATCGGTATGCGCGTCGCGGGCCACCAGGTACCAGCGCCGCTGCCAGGACACCAGCCGGTACGGCTCGACCTGTCGCCGGTCCGCCGGGTGCCGCCCGCGGTAGTCGAAGCGAACCTCGACGCGGTCGCGGATCGCCGCGGCCAGCGCCTTGAGGAGTCCTGCGTCCACCACGGGGTCTGCCACGTTGGACCCAGTGTTCTCCGGCCCCTTGAGCACCGCGTCGTGCATCGCCGACACCTGGCGCTGCAGGTGGTGCGGCAGCACCGAGTCGAGCTTGGACAGGGCGCGGGCGCTGGTCTCCTCGATCCCGGTGATCCCGGTCGCCGCGCGCAGGCCCACCGCCACCGCCACGGCCTCGTCCTCGTCGAGCAGCAGCGGTGGCAGCGAGGCGCCGACGCCGAGCCGGTAACGCCCGTGCCGCCCGCGGACCGCGTCGACGGGATAGCCGAGCAGCCGCAACCGGTCGACGTCCTTGCGGACGGTGCGGTCGGTCACGCCGAGCCGCTCGGCCAGCTCAGGACCGGTCCAGTCGCGCCGTGACTGCATCAAACCCAGCAAGGCGAGCAGTCGAGCGGAGCTCTCGAGCACGTCGAAAACTCCTTCGCTTAACAGGAACGAAACGTTCCTGAACTGTCCCTAGCGTAGCGGTCATGACAACCACCGACACCACTGCGATCCGGCCCTTCACCATCGAGATCCCGCAGGACGCCATCGACGACCTGCAGGCTCGCCTCGCCAACACCCGCTACCCCGTCGAGGCGCCTGGCGACGCCTGGACCTACGGCACGCCGGTCTCCTACCTGCGCGACATGGTCGAGCGCTGGAAGCGGTTCGACTGGCGGGAGCAGGAGGCGCGGATGAACGCATACCCGAACTTCCTCACCGACGTGGACGGGCAGACGATCCACTTCGTCCACGTCCGCTCGGCCGAGGCGGGTGCCACCCCGTTGCTCCTCCTGCACACATACCCCGGCTCGTTCGCCGAGTTCTTGGACATGATCGGCCCGCTTACGGACCCGGTCGCCCACGGCGGCCACGCCGAAGACGCGTTCCACGTCGTCGTCCCGTCGATGCCAGGGTTCGGCTTCAGCACCCCGCTCGCCC
>JBKPKI010000191.1:0-6168 GCA_046731055.1 Actinomycetota bacterium
TGATGGTCTCCGGCTTCTTCACCTCGCCGTGGCTCCACTGGCGGATGTCGTCAGCGGTGGCCAGGCCGATACGCAGCTCGTCAAAGAAGTTGACGTCGAGCACGTGGTTCCTTCTCTCGTTAACTCTCGTGAGTCTCTACACACAGTGGTGAGGCCGGTATGCGAGTCGCGCGGACTCGCATACCGCCTCGTTCGTCAGACTTCCTCGTCACACTTCCTCGACGCTGCTCGGCTCGCGCCGGGACAGATCGATGCCGAGCTCCTCCGCCGCGCGGAAGACGTCCTCGTCGGCCTCCTTCATCTCGATGGTCTGGCCATCGGTGGAGAGGACCTCGACGTTGAGACACAGCGACTGCATCTCCTTGAGGAGGACCTTGAAGGACTCGGGGATGCCGGAGTCGGGGATGTTCTCACCCTTGACGATCGCCTCGTAGACCTTGACCCGCCCAGGAACGTCGTCGGACTTGATGGTGAGCAGCTCCTGGAGCGTGTAGGCCGCGCCGTACGCCTCGAGCGCCCAGACCTCCATCTCACCGAAGCGCTGGCCGCCGAACTGCGCCTTACCGCCGAGCGGCTGCTGGGTGATCATCGAGTACGGGCCGGTCGAGCGCGCGTGGATCTTGTCGTCGACGAGGTGGTGCAGCTTGAGGATGTACATGTAGCCCACCGCCACCGGCTCCGCGAACGGCTCACCGGAGCGGCCGTCGAAGAGCTGGGCCTTGCCCGACCCGTCGATGAGCCGCACGCCGTCGCGCGTCTCATGGGTCGCGTCGAGCAGACCGGTGATGACGTCCTCCCCTGCGCCGTCGAAGACGGGGCTGGCCACCCGGGTTCCCGCGGGCGCCTCGTAGGCGTCCTTGGGCAGCGCCTTGGCCCAGTCCGGATCGCCCGCGACGCTCCAGCCACGCGAGGCGGCCCAGCCGAGGTGCAATTCCAGGATCTGGCCGACGTTCATCCGGCCCGGCACGCCGAGCGGGTTGAGGACGACGTCCACCGGCGTCCCGTCCTCGAGGAACGGCATGTCCTCGACGGGCAGAATCTTGGAGATGACGCCCTTGTTGCCGTGGCGGCCGGCCAGCTTGTCGCCGTCGGTGATCTTCCGCTTGTTCGCGACATAGACGCGGACCAGCTGGTTGACGCCCGGGGGCAAGTCGTCGCCCTCGTCCTTGTCGAAGACCTTGACGCCGATGACCGTGCCGGTCTCGCCGTGCGGCACCTTCAGGGACGTGTCGCGGACCTCGCGGGCCTTCTCGCCGAAGATCGCGCGGAGCAGCCGCTCCTCGGGGGTGAGCTCAGTCTCGCCCTTGGGCGTGACCTTCCCGACCAGCAGGTCACCGTCGCGAACCTCGGCGCCGATCCGGATGATCCCCCGCTCGTCGAGGTCGGCGAGGACCTCCTCGGAGACGTTGGGAATGTCGCGGGTGATCTCCTCGGGCCCGAGCTTGGTGTCGCGGGCGTCGACTTCGTGCTCCTCGATGTGGATCGAGGAGAGGACGTCGTCCTGCACCAAGCGCTGGCTGAGGATGATCGCGTCCTCGTAGTTGTGGCCCTCCCACGGCATGAACGCCACGAGCAGGTTCCGGCCGAGCGCCATCTCCCCCCGCTCGGTCGCCGGCCCGTCGGCGATGACGTCGCCGACCTCGATCCGCTGCCCCTCGTCCACACGGACGATCTGGTTGAAGCAGTTGCCCTGGTTGGACCGGTCGAACTTGGCGATCCGGTAGGTGACGTTGGTGCCGTCGTCGTTGGCCACGGTGACCAGGTCGGCGCTCACCTCGGTGACGACACCGGACTTGGCGGCGACGACGACGTCACCGGAGTCGACCGCGGCGCGCAGCTCCATGCCGGTGCCCACAAGCGGGGCCTCGGACCGGACCAGCGGCACCGCCTGACGCTGCATGTTCGAGCCCATCAGCGCGCGGTTGGCGTCGTCGTGCTCGAGGAAGGGGATGAGCGCGGTGGCCGCCGACACCATCTGCCGCGGCGAGACGTCCATGTAGTCGACGTCGGCACCGGGGATGTACTCGACCTCCGCGCCGCCCCGCGTACGGACGAGGACACGCTGCTCGGCGAAGTGGCTGTCGGCGGTGAGCGGCTCATTCGCCTGGGCGATGACGTGCTCGTCCTCCTCGTCGGCGGTCAGATAGTCGACGTGGTCGGTGACCTTGCCCTTGACGACCCTGCGGTACGGGGTCTCGACGAACCCGAAGGCGTTGATCCGGCCGTACGACGCGAGCGAGCCGATGAGGCCGATGTTCGGGCCTTCGGGAGTCTCGATCGGGCACATCCGGCCGTAGTGCGACGAGTGGACGTCACGGACCTCCATGCCGGCGCGGTCACGGGAGAGACCACCCGGGCCGAGCGCGGACAGGCGCCGCTTGTGGGTGAGACCGGCCAGCGGGTTGTTCTGGTCCATGAACTGGCTGAGCTGTGAGGTCCCGAAGAACTCCCGGATGCTCGCCACGACCGGCCGGATGTTGATGAGCGTCTGCGGCGTGATCGCCTCGACGTCCTGCGTCGTCATCCGCTCGCGGACGACGCGCTCCATCCGGGACAGGCCCGTGCGCACCTGGTTCTGGATCAGCTCGCCGACGCTGCGCAGGCGGCGGTTGCCGAAGTGGTCGATGTCGTCGACCTCGACCCGCAGGTCGACGTCGTGGCCGTCGCGGCGGCCCTTCATCGTCGCCTCGCCGGCGTGCAGCATGACGAGGAACTTGATCGTTGCGACGATGTCGTCGATGGACAGCGTCGAGTCGGCCAGCGGTGCCTCGAGCCCCAGCTTCTTGTTCAGCTTGTAGCGGCCGACCTTGGCCAGGTCGTAGCGCTTGCCGTTGAAGTAGAGGTTGTCGAGCAGGGTCTGTGCGGCCTCCTTGGTCGGCGGCTCGCCTGGACGCAGCTTGCGGTAGATGTCGAGGAGGGCGTCGTCCTGCCCGGAGGTGTGGTCCTTCTCGAGGGTGAGCCGCATCGACTCGTAGTCGCCGAACTCCGCGAGGATCTGGTCCTCGGTCCACCCGAGCGCCTTGAGGAGGACGGTGACGGACTGCTTGCGCTTCCGGTCGACGCGCACGCCGACCATGTCGCGCTTGTCGATCTCGAACTCGAGCCAGGCCCCCCGGCTGGGGATGACCTTGGCGGTGTAGACGTCTTTGTCGGAGGTCTTGTCGGCGGTGCGCTCGAAGTAGACCCCCGGGCTGCGGACCAGCTGCGAGACGACGACCCGCTCGGTGCCGTTGATGATGAACGTGCCCCGCTCGGTCATCAGCGGGAAGTCGCCCATGAAGACGGTCTGGCTCTTGATCTCGCCGGTGTTGGTGTTCATGAACTCGGCGGTCACGAAGAGCGGCGCGTCGTAGGTCTGGTCGCGCTCCTTGCAGGACTCGATGGTCTTGCGAGTCTCCTCGAACCGGTGGTCCCGGAACGAGAGGGACATGGAGCCCGAGAAGTCCTCGATCGGGGAGATCTCCTCGAAGATCTCCTCGAGTCCGGACCGGTCGGGCACGTCGGTGCGGCCGGCCTCCTTGGCGGCAGCCACCCGGGCCTGCCACCGCTCGTTGCCGAGCAGCCAGTCGAAGCTCTCCGTCTGGAGGGCGAGGAGGTCGGGGACCTCGAGGGGTTCGCGGATCTTTGCGAAGGACAGACGGCCAGAGGCGGTCCGTCCTGAGTTCGTGCTGAGGGGCACATTCTGGGACGCGGTGCGCGAGGCAGCCAAGGAGGGTCCTTCCACGGGCCTTACTGAACTTGAGTTGTCAGCGTTGCCCGCTCCCGTGACCTCCGGCGGGCTCGGGACGGCACCGTGGTCGGTTCACGGATCTCACCGTGAGGGCTCGCCCCGGACAACCGGCAGGGGAACCGGTCGGGGCACCACGAAGCGCTCGAGAGGACGGAGGTTGCGGGCAGGAGGCAGCGCAAAGCGACAGTCTACGCGCAAAGGGCATGCCTGTCCAGTCGAGTCAAGTCGCGTCAGCGAACGCCCGCCCCCGAGGGGGCGGCGCTCCAGCCAGGACGAACCTGTCGAGAACGCCACGACTATGGACCCTCGGTGCCCGCGCGTCAAGCGGAGTCGGCTCGTCGACGGCATTTGTGCTGGTCAGAGCGTTGCGAAGCGGTCCGTCGCCGCAACCATGAGGGCGTTCATCGCGGCCGATCCCAGGTGCCCGACTCCCGGAATGATGTGCAGCTCGGCGTCCGGCCACCCGCGCGCCACCTCCCAGGCGACGTCGACCGGACCGGCGAGGTCGAGCCGCCCGTGACAGAGCACGGCCGGGATGCCGGCGAGCCGGTTCAGCCGGCCGAGGACGGCGTCGTCCGGCTGGAAGGCGGCGTGTCCCCAGTAGTGCGCCACGGTTCGGGCGAACCCGTACCGGAAGGCGGCGTCCGCATACCGCGGGTTGCTCCAGACGCCGGGGACGGCGTCGCTCTCGAGGCTCGCGATCGCCTCCTCCCACTCGCACCAGGCGAGGGCCGCCGCATACCTCACCTCTTGCTCGCTGGAGGCGAGAAGGCGCCCGTATGCGGCGCAGAGATTCCCGTCGCGCTCCTCCGGTGGCAGCGCGGCCAGGAAGCGTTCGTGGGCCTCCGGGAAGTACCGACCGACACCACGCGTGATCCACTCGACGTCGCGGGCGCGGGTGAGGGTGACGGCTCCGAAGACGACCGCCCGGACCCGCTCAGGATGCGTCGTCGCATACGTCAGCCCGAGGGTCGAACCCCAGGAGCCGCCGAGGAGCAGCCAGCGGTCGATGCCGAGATGGCTGCGCAACTGCTCGAGGTCGCCGACGAGGTGCGCGGTCGTGTTGACCGAGAGGTCGGTCGTGGGGTCGCTGACGGACGGCGTGCTCCGCCCGGAACCACGCTGGTCGACGAGGATGACGCGGTACCGGTCCGGGTCGAAGAACCCAGCCCAGCAGGGGTTGCAGCCGGAGCCCGGGCCGCCGTGGAGGACAACAGCCGGCATGCCCGCCGGGTTGCCACGAACCTCGTAGAAGAGCCGCTGCCCGTCCCCGACGTCGAGCCACCCTTCGTCTTGCGGCGGCGTCGGCTCGTACATCAGGAACCGACTCTAGGCGCCGAGAGAGACGGGCCCGACCGCTGGTGCGGTCGGGCCCGTCCGAGGGGTGGCGTCGTCAGAGGCGGGGCGTCACTTGAGGGTGACGGTTGCGCCCGCGCCCTCGAGCTGCTCCTTGGCCTTGTCCGCAGCGGTCTTGTCGACCTTCTCGAGGACCGGCTTGGGGGCGCCGTCGACGAGGTCCTTGGCCTCCTTGAGACCCAGGCTGGTAAGCGCACGGACCTCCTTGATGACCTGGATCTTCTTGTCGCCGGCGGCCTCGAGGATGACGTCGAACTCGTCCTGCTCCTCGGCGGCCGGGGCCTCGGCGCCGCCACCGGTGGCGGTGGCTGCGCCTGGGGCAGCGACGGCGACCGGCGCCGCCGCGGTGACCCCAAAGGTGTCCTCGAACTGCTTCACGAACTCGGAGAGCTCGAGAAGGGTCATCTCCTTGAAGGCGTCAAGGAGCTCGTCGGTGCTGAGCTTCGCCATGGTGGCGTTCCTTCCTGTCTGTGCCGTGAGTGGCGTGGGTGTCAGGAGTCGCCACTCGTGGCGACGTCTTGGGGGGTGGTCTCATCGGCCGGGAGTGGCGCATCCTGTGGCGTCGACGTCACGGCGTCCTGTGGGCCCTCGGCCTCGCGCTTAGCCCGGAGGGCCTCGATGAGGCGGGCGCTCTGGGACAGCGGCGCGGCGAAGAGGTAGACCGCCTTGGTCAGCGACGCGTTCATGGCGCCGGCGAGCTTGGCCAGCAGGACCTCGCGGGACTCGAGGTCCGCGAGCCGAGAGATCTCGGTGGCGCTCATCGTCTTGCCGTCGAGGACGCCGCCCTTGATGACGAGCAGCGGGTGGCTACGGGCGAAGTCCCGCAGGCCCTTCGCCGCCTCGACCGGGTCGCCGGTGACGAAGGCGATGGCGGACGGCCCGATGAACTGCCCGTCGAACGCGGTGACGCCGGCCTCCTTGGCCGCCAGCTCGGTGAGGGTGTTCTTCACGACGGCGAAGGTGGCGTGGCCGCGCAGCGACCCGCGCAGCTCGGAGAGCTGCTTGACGGTGAGGCCGCGGTACTCGGTGAGCACCGCCGCGCTCGAGCCGCGGAAGCTCTCCGCCAGCTCGGCGATCGCCGC
>JBKPKI010000192.1:0-2147 GCA_046731055.1 Actinomycetota bacterium
CGCCCCCAAAGGCCGAGCTGACCAAGATCTACTTCCGCCAGCTGCGGGTGATCGGCTCGACGATGGGCAACCGGACCGAGCTGGAGCGGCTGGCCCGGTTCGTCGCGGACCGCGGCATCGAGCCGGTCGTCGACTCGGTGCACTCCCTGGCCGACGCCCGCGATGGCTTCGCCCGGATCGTCGACGGCGAGGTGTTCGGCAAGGTGGTCATCTCGGTCTCCTGACCGTGGCGACCTGGATTCCCTCGACGCCTCGAGGGGTCACCAGGAGCCCGCGACCGGGTAGGCGTGAGGGTGCGGCTGCGGCCGGTGGCTGGGCGCCGAGGACGGCCTGACCGGGCGACGGCCAGAGCACGACGCCGGTATGCGCACGGGCCAGGTCCGTCGCCACGGCGCCAACGCGGGTGTCCAGCGCCAGGGTTGACGTCGCCGCGACGACAACGCCGCGGTCCTCGTCGACCCGCCGTGCGATCTCGAGCAGCACAGGTTCGATCGGTAGCCCGGCCAGCCGGTCGACGTCGTCTACGACGACGGCGAGATCGGGATGGTCCCGGCGGACCTGGATGAGCGCGTCGCGATCTTCGTCGCCGTCGCCGGCGAGCGTGAGAACGGCGTCGGAGTGGCTCCGTGGTTGCTCGGCCCTCACGCCGCCCCAACGTGCGCTCAGCACCGCCACCGGCTGCCCGCTTACCGCCAGGGCCGCGGTGATGGTGTCAAGGGTGGTGCTTCGACCGGAACCCGGCGGCCCGACGACGAGGATCCGGCGGTCGCCGCGCCCAGTATCGAAACCCACCCACTCGAGATCACCGTCGCGCACCCCAACCTCGAGCACACCGGAAGGCGTACCGCCGAAGGTGAACACGACACGCTCGGGCAGCCGGCGAACCGGACGTGGCCACCCACGTCGACTGGTCGTCGGAACTTGCGCATCGTCCCCTGGGGTGATCCAGCGACGACTGACCTGCGACAGGACGTGGCTCGGCTGATCGCCGATGGTGGCGATCTGCACCTCGTGCTGGGTCTTGACGTCCAGTGCGCGGCCCGGTGGCTGGTGCTGAGGAACGGCTCTGGCCGGGATTCCCGCCATGGCCAGGTCAACCGGGTCGTCGAGGCGGAGGACCAGCCGCTGGGCCATCAGCGGCACCAGCTGACCGGCCAGGACCGCTCTTCCGCCGGTGACCAGCGCCCGCAGCGGGCTGCGGGTCGAAGCCTCGAGCAGGGCGCGCACCTCGGCCGCCAGCCCGCCGTGGGTGTGGGCGGCCAGGCGCTCCCACCCGTCGACGACGAGAACGGGCCTGGCCGTCGCGCCGTCCGTGACTCCGGCGATGCGGCGGAAACGTTCCACGACCAGCCGGACGTGGTCGGTATCCTCCACGTCCGCCATCACCGCGACGTGGGGTACTGAAGTCAGCGGCGCCAGAGCCGGCGGACCGATCGCGTACAGGTGCAGCTCCGTCGGCGAGAAGGAACCGGCCAACTGGGTGACCACCGTCAACACCGCGGTCGTCCGACCGCTCCGCCCGCCACCGGCGATGCCGAGGTGTCCATCGTCGAGGGACCAGCACCACGGGGTCTGAGCCTGTTCGGTCGGGTGGTCCTCCAGGCCGAGGGGCACAGCACCCTTCCTCGCGGGCGGGAGAGACCCGAACTCGAGGACGTCGGGCAACGGAGCCAGCCACGGCGACCGTGGATCCGCGATGTGGAGCGCTCTGGCGGCCTCACGGGTGACGGTCGCGATCCGGTCGAGATCGCGGCTGCCGGCGGACGCCTCGACCTCGACTGCCGAGCTGACGCCCACCTCAACGGCCCTGAGCGCCACCGGGCTTGCAAGCGGTGGGACCCGCGCCGACGCAACCGCTGGGACCCGCGCCGACGCAACCGGTGTCACGATCAGCCGTGCCCTCGCCCGTGGCGTGCCGGTCACCCTTGCCGACTGGAATCGGGTGAGCGGCGTCGTCGCTCCTCGAATGCTCGCCCGCCCCGGCGTCCTCGCCTCGATGGACGCCGCGTCGGTCGCATCCACGACGTCGAGGGAGTCCGCCCGGTCTCTCACCCGGAGGGCGATCCGCAGGCTGACGTTGGCCCGAATGTCGGCCGACACGATGCCAGCCGGACGCTGCGTCGCAAGCACTAGATGCACCCCCAGCG
>JBKPKI010000193.1:0-4112 GCA_046731055.1 Actinomycetota bacterium
GGGGGCCGCCCAGCGGGAAGAGCGGGACGGACGGCATACCCGACTCTAAGCGGACCGGTCCACGTCGAGCATCTCGTGGCGCGCCCACCTGGAATCTGAACGGGCACTATGGATACGACACGACGTAGCTCGGGACGCCCACCATGTCCGGCGTCACGGGTTCGCCGACGTCGTTGACCACGTGGTCGATCGTGCCGGCGTGGTTCAGCGAGACGGTGAGCAGGTCGTGCAACCGCACGCCGGGCGTCACCGGCACCTCGAACCCGTGCGTGGCGTGCAGGGTCGGGTCCACGTTGGTGTAGATGTATGCGCCGCCGCCCCAGAGCTCGTGCTGCTTGACGGTGTCCGCGACCTTGTACGCCGCATACCCGAGGATCCCGTCGTGCTGCCAGGCGGCCTGGTTCGGCGGGTCGTAGGGGAACTCGTTCTGGAAGAAGACGGTCCTGCCCCGCTCGCCGGACCAGAGAACGTTCTCCTTCTGGAAGTGCTCGGAGAACAGGCCGGTCGCCGTGACGTCGTCGCTGCGGACGACGACCCCCGTGTCGGACGGGTTGACCGTCCAGCCGAAGCTGCCGGGCACGCCGTGGTCGGCCCGCCACGCCCAGATGTCGTCGAAGATCACGTGGTCGCTGTTGACCTCGAGCGCGACCGTGGTGGACCCGGCGTGGGGCCCGCCGATCCGGAAGAAGACGTCCTGCAGCGCGGTCGGGTTCGCCGGGTCGCTGGCCTTGCGGTCCTTGCCGGGCCCGCCGCGGCCGGTGCCGACGCGCAGCAGAGCCGGGGAACCCGCCGGTCCGGCGTCGATCATGATCCCCGCGACGTCCACGCCCGGAACGTCCCCGATCTGCAGCGGGACCGCGCCTCCGGCCGACGTGAGCGTGGGAAGGCCCAACCCGAGGACCACGGTATGCGCGCGCTTGACGTCCAGGGTCCGGTCCACCGAGTAGACGCCGGGGAGGAAGAGCAGGTTGCGGCCCTGGGCCAGGGCCGCGTCGATCTTGACGAGCGGCGTGTTCGGTGAAGCGACGAAGAACTCCGACAACGGAACGGAGCGACCGGCGGTCGGCCCGGCCGTCCACGTCGGACCCGAAGACTCGGTCCGGGGAGCCGGCACGAAGACCTGCCAGGTGCCGCTGGTGTCGATCCACAGATAAGGCCGCTCGCGGCTCGCCGGGTTGGTGGCCAAGGTCGTGTAGGGCGGGTTGGGGAACGACTGGGCGGGCGCGCCCTGGACGCCGGCAAACACCTGGTTCCACACCGCGTTGGACCATCCGCCGATGCTGCTGTCGCGGACGAGGAACTGCTGCTGCGAGCCGTTGATGACGAACTGCGTCCGGGAGTCGGCGATGAAGCCACCGCTCGCATACTGCGGGCCGGCCGTGCAGTAGTCCATGAGGCTGAGGTTGCCGCCGCGCACGTCTACCCGGCGCATGGGGGCGGCCTGGGACACGGCCCAGAAGTTGGCGGATGAGCGGCACTCCTTCTCACCGACGACGTTGATGGTGAGGTTGGACAGCGAGCGCCAGAAGTTGTTCAGAGCGATGCAGTTGTCCGGGGCGAGGCAGCGGTTATAGACGTCGACGTGCCCGTTGATGGTCACTTCCCCGGGGGAGGCGCCGAGTCCGGCCACCTCGGTGTAGTAGCCCACCCGAACGATGAGCGGATGCGTGGTGGAGCCGTAGACGCCCGGCTTGAACAGCAGGGCGTAGCGATTCGTGCCCATCTCCGCGTCGACCTGCTGGGCGTAGACCGCGTCGACGACCGCCCGGATCTCGCTCGTCGGCATGCTCGGGTCGAAGACCTTGACGTTCGGGCCCAGGTCCAGGCTTCCTGGTCCCGGCGGTGCGGCGTTCGCCGCAGCGGTCCAAAGGCCGCTCAGGAGCAGAGCCATCAGCCCGAGGAGGGCACTGGCTACCGACGACGTCGTCCTGGATCTGCCCATCACCGAAAGAATCGCGCGGGAAAGCGCGCTCGGCAAGGGGAAGTGGACGCTCAGGCGTGTCCGGCCACGACGTCCCAGCTGAACTCCGAAACCTGGCCGGCGCCGCCGGTCGGGGCCTGTTGGGTGTAGGCGACGCGGAGCTTCGTGAAGGAGAACGCGACGTTCTCCACCGGGCGGCTCTCGTCGGCGGTGTCGGCCAGCAGGCACGTGGTCACCAGCAGGTCCTGCAGGTCGACGACGAGGACCTCGACGGGTCGCGGACCGCCCGAAGTCACGGTCAGGCGACCCTTGGCGATGTGCCGACCGCTCGCCACGGCGAGCATCAGGGCCGGGCTCGCCTTGTCGAGGACCTTGGTGACCGCGACGTCGGTGAAGCTGGCTCGCCCGATTCCGCTGCCACCGCCACTGTGCGACCCGCCGGGATTACTCACGCCGAACGACCAGGCCGTGACGTCGATCTCCTTGGCGTGCCGGGCATCCGTGGACTCCCCCTCGATGCCATCGAGCTTGAGGAACACGGCCACGAGCGACCCCCTGGTCTGGGCGCGGATGCGACTCTCCGAGGATGGCACCACGATGGGCGCCGTGGGCACGATCACCGAGTACTCGCGCAGCGAGCTGACGTTCGACGTCACGGACCGCGGGGACCCGGCCGACCCGGCGGTCGTCCTCCTGCACGGCTTTCCGGAGAACCGGCAGTCGTGGGACCCCATCTCCGAGCGGCTGGTCGCCGGCGGCCTCCGCACCCTGGCTCCCGACCAGCGGGGGTACAGCCCTCGGGCGCGCCCGACCGAGCCGTACCCCCAGGCCTACGCCCTCCAGGAGCTGGTTGCCGACGTCGTGGCGCTGCTCGATGCGGCCGGCGTCGAGCGGGCGCATCTCGTCGGGCACGACTGGGGTGGCGGGGTGGCCTGGACTACGGCCGGAAGTCACCCGGACCGAGTCGCCACCCTGACAGCCCTGTCAACGCCACATCCCGCCGCCGTGCGCCGGGCCGTGAGCACGACGCCGTGGCAGTTCGCGCACTCCTCTTACATGCTGTTCTTCCAGCTCCCCTGGCTGCCGGAGCAGGTGTTGGAGTGGGGGCTGGAACGGTCGCTGCTCGGCTCGGGGCTCCCGCGCGCCGACGCGGAGCGGTATGCGGGTCGCCTGCGCGAGCCGGGGGCGCTCACCGGGGCGCTGGGCTGGTACCGCGCTCTGCGCCACGCGCGCGGCGCACTGCACCGCTGCCGCGTCCCGACGACCTTTGTCTGGGGCCGCCACGACGCGTCCCTCGGCCGGCAGGCAGCGGAGGCGACCGGGGCCATGGTGCTCGCGGATTACCGGTTCGTGGAGGTCGACGAGGGCCATTGGCTTCCAGAGCGGCAGCCTGAGCTGTGCGCCGCCGAGATCGCGGCCCGCGTGGCCGGGGCTGTCTGACGGTGCTCGGTGCTGGAGTTAGAGCGTGCCCGTCACCGTCGACGACGTCCGTGCCGTCGCGGCACCGCTGCCGCGGGCCTACGAGGTTGTCGTCCATGACCGGGTGAAGTTCCGGGTCGGCCGCATCGTCTGGCTGGCCTTCTCCCGCGACGAGACGACGATGGGCTTCGCCTTTCCCAAGGAGGAGCGCGAAGCTCTCGTCGCGAGCGCACCGGAGACCTTCCTCATGCCGGAGGGTGGCGACCTGCGCTACCACTGGGTGGTCGCCCGCATGGACGCCCTCGACGTCGACGAGATGCGCGAGATCGTCGTCGACGCGTGGCGGATGGTCGTGCCGCAGAGCGTCGCCCGGGACTACGACGAGCGGGCCGGTGCCTAGGGTGGCGGACGTGCCTCCACGGAAGCCGGCCGGGAGCTACTACATCCCGCTGCCCGACGGCCGGTTCCAGCCGACCGAGCACGTCCAAGGGGCGTGGAACGACCACGAACAGCACATGGGCCCGGTGTCGGGACTGGTCGCGCACGCCATCGACCGGCACGAGCCCCGGTCGCGGATGGTCCTCGCCCGGATCTGCTACGAGATCGTCGGCATCATCCCGGCCGAGCCGACTCCAGTCACCGTAGAGACGATTCGGCCCGGCCGCACCATCGAGCTGGTCGAGGCGACCCTCGTTGCGGGGCACCGCCCCGTCGTCCGCGCCCGTGCGTGGCGCATCGCGCAGGGCGACACCACCGAGGTGGCCGGCGGCAT
>JBKPKI010000194.1:0-9371 GCA_046731055.1 Actinomycetota bacterium
GGCTCCGTCCGTCCCCGCCGCGGACCCGTGCGGCGCGGGCGACCGGTTCGCCGCCACCGCGGCCCTCGCGCTCGCCTCCGGTGCGGTCACGACCGAGGCCGTCCAGGCGGCGGTGCTCGCGGCGTCGAGGTACGTCGCGGCCGGCGGTCCGGCCTCGTTGGACTCGGACCCGGCTGCGCGCGCACCGGGGTCGTCGGCCGAGCAGGTCGCCCAGCGGGTCCGCGCGCGCGGCGGCGTCCTCGTCGCGACCGGAGGGTGCTTCGACCTCCTGCATGCCGGGCACGTGGCCACGCTGCGCGCCGCTCGCCGCCTCGGTGACGCGCTCGTCGTCTGCCTCAACTCGGACGACTCGGTCCGGCGGCTCAAGGGACCGGACCGCCCGCTCGTCGCCGCCGCCGACCGGCGCCGCGTGCTCGAGGCCGTCGAGGACGTCGACGCGGTGGTCGTCTTCGACGAGGACACCCCGGACGCCGTGCTGCGCCGGCTCCGACCCGACGTCTGGGCCAAGGGTGGCGACTACGCCGGATCGGAGCTCCCCGAGGCCACCGTCCTCACCGAATGGGGCGGCCAGGCCGTCGTTCTCCCGTACCTGCCGGGCCGTTCCACGAGCGAGCTCGTCCACGCCGCCCGTCACACCCATCAACCGTCCACCCACGGAGGTAGCTCATGAGTCTCGGCACCGTTCTCGTCACCGGCGGGGCCCGCGGCCTCGGCGCCGCTGTCGTTCAGGCCGTCGCCAAGCACGGCGGGCGGCCGGTCGCCCTCGACCGCGTCCCCACCGGGCAGGAGGACGACGTCGTCGTCGACCTGTCCGACGCCCGCGCCGCCGAGGAGGCGGTCCGGTCGGCGTCCCAGCAGGTCGGGGGGATCGACGCGGTGGTCACCTGCGCGGGCATCGACGCCTGTGGCCGGCTCGCCGATATTCCAGGGGAGGACTGGGACCGCGTCGTCATGGTCAACCTCATCGGCACCGCGGCCGTGGTCCGCGCCGCCCTGCCCGACCTGCTCGAGCGGCGCGGCACGGTGGTCACCGTCGCCTCGACCCTCGGGCTTCGGGCCCTCAGCGACGCCACCGCCTACTGCGCCTCGAAGTTCGGGGTCGTGGGGTTCAGCCGCGCGCTCGCCGTAGAGCTGCAGGGGCAGGTCGGCGTCACGATGCTGGTACCCGGCGGCATGCATACCGGGTTCTTCGACGGGCGGGCGGAGCAGTACAAACCGCCACCGGACGCTCGGCTCAACCAGCCGGAGGACGTCGCCGAGTGCGTCGTCTTCGCCCTGTCCCAGCCGCCCGGGTGTGAAGTGCGCGAGCTCGTCGTCACCCCGTCCGTCGAGGGGTCGTGGCCCTGACCCGCCCCCCGGAGGCGGTCGTCCTGCGGGCGCTCGGGCTCGGTGACTTCCTTACCGCGGTCCCCGCGCTCCGGGCAGTTCGGCGAGCCCTCCCCGAGCACCACATCGCCCTGGCCGCTCCACCGGCGCTGGCCGGACTGGTCCGCCTCGCCGGCGTCGCCGACCGGCTTATCCCGACGACCGGCCTCGAACCGGTGCCATGGAGCGAGCCGCCGCCGGCCGTCGCGGTGAACCTCCACGGCAGCGGACCGCAGAGCCACCAGCTGCTCCAGGCGCTGCACCCGTGGTGGCTGGTGGCGTACGCCGCTGACGGCGTCGGCGCGTCGGGACCGGCCTGGGACCCCGAGGAGCACGAGGTCGAGCGGTGGTGCCGACTCGCCGCATCCGCCGGCTGGAGCGCCGACCCGACCAACCTGCGCCTGCCGTCGCCTCCGGTCCGGTCGCCCGTCCCCGGGGCTGTCGTCGTGCACCCCGGTGCCGCGCATGCGTCGCGTCGCTGGCCGGCCGACCGGTTCGCCGCCGTGGTCCGCAGCCTCGCCGACTCTGGCGCGCACGTCGTCGTGACCGGGTCGCGGGCCGAGCGGGCGCTCGCCTCCCGGGTTCGGCGACTTTCCGGCCGTCGGGGCGTCACCGTGCTGGCCGGCCGCACGGATCTGCTCCACCTGGCGGCACTGGTCGCGGCGGCCCGGCTCGTCGTGTCCGGCGACACCGGCGTGGCGCACCTGGCCACCGCCTACGGGCGGCCGTCCGTACTGCTGTTCGGCCCCACGCCGCCGGGGCGCTGGGGCCCGCCACCGGACGGGCCGCATACCGTCCTCTGGCACGGAGACGGAAGCGGCGACCCGCTCGGCGAGCAACCGGATCCGGCGCTGCTGCGCATCACCACCGACGAGGTGGTCAGCGCCGCCCAGTTCCGACTGGCCTCGTGACGCCGCGCGGCGACGTCACCCGCGCTCGCGCCCGCGCCCGACGAAGGAACGCCCGTCAGCCGCACCCACGCCTCGCCGACATCTCCGCACGTGATGACTTCTTGGGGGCGCCTGTCCGGAATGCCGGAATAAACGTCATCAGGTGCGGAGAAGTTGGAGCGAGGTAAGCGCCACTCGGGCTCGAGGCATCGGTTCAGTCGGGCTGCACGTTCTTTCGCCGCGCCGCACGCAGCACCACCATCGGGACGACCAGCCACAGCACGACGAACACGACCAGCGCGGCGCCCCCCGCGAGGAGCGCCGCGGTGGCGCCGAGGACGAACCCGTACACCAGCGCCAGCACCACCACGACGGTGAGGCCGACGCAGGCCAGGCCGATCTTGGCGAGCCGGTCCGACGTCTCCACCAGGGCGATCTTCTGGTGCTTCCGGAACAGCAACCGGTGCGACGCCACGGGCGCCACGACCAGCCCGGTCGACACCGTTGCGAGCGCGACGGCGACGAGGAACAGGGTCCGCAGTCCATCGTCGAGCGCCGTGAAGCGCTGTTGGAAGGGCAGGGTCAACAGGAACCCGGACAGGATCTGGATGCCGGTCTGGGTGACCCGCAGCTCCTGCAGCAGCTCGTCCCAGTTGCGGTCCGCCCGCTCGGTGGCCGTCTCGTCCCGCTGGTCGCCGTCAGGGTCCTGCGCGGCGTCCATACCCGCTCCTTTTGGTCATGCGGCCTCCCGCAGCCGTGGCAGCACCTCCCGACCGTAGCCGCGGAGCATCTCTGCGTAGTGCGGACCCATGTTGGCGACGTAGATCTCCTCGAAGCCGGCCTTCAGGTAGGGCGCGAAGGCCTCGGCGTGCTTCCCCGGGTCGCGTCCGGCGGTGACCGACTCCTTGGTGCTGTCCCGGGTCACCAGCGTCGAGGCCTGCTCGAAGTGCTCGACGGTCGGGAGCACCTGGGACAGCTCACCAGGCAGTCCGGCGTTCGGCCAGATCCGGTGGGCGTGGTCCCACCCTTCGTCCTCGGTGTCCGCCCACGCGACCTTGAAGCCGGCCTGGGCGGTGGCTCCCTTCTTGGCCTGTCGGCGGAACCGCTCGAGCAGCTCGGTGTCGGGGGTCGTCGTCGTGTATGCGTCGCCGATCCGGGCCGCGAGGTCGGTTGCCTTCGGGCCGAAGCCCGAGATCGAGATCCGTGGCAGGGTCTCGGGTAGGGACCAGATGCGAGCGTTCTCCACCGTGTAGTGGCGCCCCCGGTGGGTGACGTCCTCACCGGTCCAGAGCGCGCGGATCACCTCGACCGCCTCCTCCAGCATCTCGAGCCGGGTGTCGGCCGCCGGCCAGACGTCGCCGAGGACGTGCTCGTTCAGGGCCTCGCCGCTGCCCAGACCGAGGCAGAACTTGCCGTCACCGAGCAGCAATGCGCTGGTCGCCGCGGCCTGGGCGATGACCGCCGGGTGAATGCGAATGGTCGG
Organism: Actinomycetota bacterium; assembly: GCA_046731055.1. Classification (GTDB taxonomy): domain Bacteria; phylum Actinomycetota; class Actinomycetes; order Actinomycetales; family Dermatophilaceae; genus Lapillicoccus. The sequence continues at coordinate 3,739 of JBKPKI010000194.1, forward strand.
GCAGGTGACGGCAGTCGTCACCGGGAGGTCGCAGACCTGGGAGATCGCCCCGATCATGGACCACACGAAGGGGCTCTCGCCCTGCTCGTTGGTCCAGGGGTGGAAGTGGTCGCTGATCCAGAGGGCGTCGAAGCCCGCCTCTTGGGCCAGGCGGGCCTGCTCGAGCAACTCGCCCGGTGAGTACTCCTCACACGACAGGAAGTAGCCGAAGTTCGTCATGCCTCGAGAATGGCAACGCGGAGACGGTCCGGCTACTCGAACGTCCGGCTCGTGGACGGGCCGGTTCGCCCCGAGCCTTCGCGGGTATCGCCGCGGCGTGCTTGCCACTCCCGCGTTGCTCGACGTCTGGGACGTCATCGCGGTGGTCGCCATCCAGGACGAGGGTGGGCGGACCGGGTGACCGAGCTGGCCGAGCGGGTCCGCGCGCGGCTCGGCACTCCCTTGCCGCTACCCGGTTCCGGCCACACTGCCGCCCGCTGGGAGGCGCTGGCCGCCGCGGCCCGGGACGACGTCGTCATCGGACGGCTGGTGGAGGCGCACGCGGACGCGGACGCCATCCTCGCCGAGGTCGCCGGTACCCGGGTGGCCCCAGGCCAGTGGTGGGGCGTCTGGGCCGCCGAACCGCCGACGTCGGTGGTCACGGCCACCCAGGACGCAGACGCGTGGGTCCTCCACGGAGTCAAGGCGTGGTGTTCCGGGGCCGGCCTCTGCACCCACGCGCTCGTCACCGTGCGGGTCGGTGACGAACGGCCGCTGTTCGCCGTCGACCTTTCACACGCCGGCGTTTCCGTCGACCTCTCCTCCTGGAAGGCCGCGGGGATGAGCCGCAGTGCGACCGGGACGGTGACCTTTCGTTCGGTCCCCGCCCAACCTGTCGGGTCGTCGGCGGACTACCTCGAGCGGCCGGGCTTCTGGCACGGCGGAGCCGGCGTCGCTGCCTGTTGGCTGGGCGGCGCCGAGCGGGTTGCCGACACGCTGCGCCGGGCCGGTGCCCGCCTGGACGACCACGCCGCCGCCCATCTTGGAGCGGTCGACGCGGCACTGGCCTCGGCCCGATGGTCGCTGCACGGCGCGGCGGCCGAGGTCGACTTCCGCCCCGACGACCTCGAGGCCGCACGGGTCCGGGCGATGCGGTTCCGCGCGGTCGTCGAGGCGGCCGCCACCCTGGCCGTCGATCGAGTCGGTCGGGCGCTCGGCGCGGCGCCGCTGGCGACCGACCCGTCGCACACCGAAGCCGTTGCCGACTTGCTCGTCTACCTGCGGCAGAGCCACGCCGAACGCGACCTGGCCGGCCTCGGCCGGCTGGTCGGCGTCCACGAGGTCGTCTCCCCGTGAGACGCGAGTACTTCGAGGGCATGTATGCGGCGAACCCGGACCCGTGGGGGTTCGCGACGCGCTGGTACGAGCGCCGCAAGTACGCCCTGACGCTCGCGGCGCTGTCCCGGCCGCGGTACCGGTCAGGCTTCGAACCTGGCTGCTCCATCGGCGTCCTCACCGAAGCGCTCGCGTTGAGGTGCGACCGGCTGCTGTCGGTCGACCTCGTCGACGCCGCCGTCCGGCAGTGCCGCGCCAGGACGGCGACGCTGCCGATCGCCGCGGGACAGGTGGAGGTCCGGCAGTGGGACGCCGCACGCGACGACTGGCCCGACGAGTCCTTCGACCTCGTCGTTGTCAGTGAGATCCTCTACTACTTCGACGTCGAGCAGGCCGAGCGGTTCGTCGGGTCCGCCGTCGCGCATCTCAGCGACGACGGCGAAATGGTTCTCGTGCACTGGCGGCCGCGGGTCCCCGAGTACCCGCTCACCGGCGACGAGGCCCACGCGGTCGCGCGCCGCGTCTCCGGACTGGAAGCAGCCGGGCACTACCAGGACGCCGACCTGGTCCTCGACCGGTTGCAGCGCCCTGGTGCCGGGAGCGTGGCGTCGAAGCAGGGCCTGCGCTAGGCCGGCTCCTCGTGCGTCAGGCCGGGCTGGGGAAGCCTCTCGTGCTGAGGTACCAGCCGGCCGAGGTCAGGATCGCGGCGATCAGGAGGGCGAACAGCAGTCCGCCGGCCACCGGCAGGAACCACCCCGGTGCGCGGCGGGCGCGCACCGCGGCGGCCTTGATGACGAAGGCTCCGATGACCGCGCAGCCGAGCACCCCGTGGACGACGGTGCGGGTTCCGACCGGCTCGCCGTCCTTCAACGTGCCGCTCTCCAGACCAAGCGCCCAGAGGCAGCTGTACGCGACGAACAACGCGAGGACGACAGCGATGGCCCCGGTGACGCGATGGACGCCGCCGACCCACGAGGGTGCCGGACGGCCGAGCCGGCCGTACATCCACAGCCCCCCGATGATCTGCCAGATCGCGAGCACACCGATCACCGTCGCCACCGCGACCTTCATGTCGATGACGGTGCGGAACCACAGGGCCGTGGTGCCCTGCGTCGTCGGGTCGTGCATCTTGCCGAACACTCCCACCAGCACGGCGACCACCGCGCCGACCACGAACGCGGTGACGGGGACGGCGATGCTTCTGGGTCGGGCCTCGGTTGCGGTCACCGCACCAGAATCCTCCGCGGGACGTCCGTTGGGAACCGGTTCCGCTCAAGTGACGACGGTCATCGCGAGGGAGGGCTCCTCGAACGGCGTGCCTCGGGCCGACGAGGCGACCACGGCGTCGCCCTCACGCAGGGCGAGGGCGTCGACGTCACCGCGGGTGAGCTGGGCGGTGAACTCGGTGCCGTCGTCGTCCTGCAGCTCCACCCGGACCTCGAACCCCAGCCGCACGATCCGCCGAACCGTCGCCGGAACTCCACCGTCCTCGACTGTCGCCCCCGCGGCCCGCTCGAGGACGATGTCGTGGGGGCGGACCAGACGCCCGCTCAGACGCGAAACCGAACCGAGGAACGACATGACGAACTCGTTGGCCGGTCGGTCGTAGAGGTCTTCCGGAGTCCCTACTTGTTCGATGCGTCCCTTGTGCAGCAAGGCGATCCGGTCGGCGATGTCAAGCGCTTCCTCCTGGTCATGGGTTACCAGGACCGTCGTGACGTGCACCTCGTCATGGAGCCGCCGCAGCCAGCGGCGCAGGTCGGCGCGCACCTTCGCGTCCAGCGCGCCGAACGGCTCGTCGAGGAGCAGCACCTGCGGGTCGACCGCCAGGGCTCTGGCCAGCGCCATCCGCTGACGCTGGCCGCCCGACAGCTGGGCGGGGTACCGGTTCTGGAACACCTCGAGCCCGACCACCTCCAGCAGCTCGTCGACGCGGCGGCGGATCTCGGCCTTGGGCCGCCGCCGGATCGAAAGGCCGAAGGCGACGTTGTCGCGCACCGTCATGTGCTTGAACGCCGCGTAGTGCTGGAAGACGAACCCGATGCCGCGCTTCTGCGGCACGACGTGCGTGACGTCCGTGCCGCCGATGGCGACGACCCCGGCGTCAAGGTCGTCCAGCCCGGCGATCGCCCGCAGCAGCGTCGACTTCCCGGATCCGCTCGGCCCGAGCAAGGCGGTCAGCGAGCCGGTCGGGATCTCGAGCGAGACGTCGTCGAGCGCCAGGAAGTCGCCAAAAGCCTTGGACGCGTGAGCAATGGTGATCATCGAGTGGACCTCTTCCGGTCGAGCAGGGTCATCAACACGAGGGCAACGACCGCCATGCCCATGAGGAGGGTGGCCGCGCAGTAGGCGCCGAAGGTGTTGTGATCGTCGATGTACCGGCCGTGGACGAGCAGCGTCAGCGTCTGGGACACGCCCGGGAAGCCGGACGAAACCATGATCACCGCGCCGAACTCCCCGAGCGACCGCGCCACGGTGAGGACGACGCCGTAGGTCAGCCCCCACCGGATGGCCGGCAGCGTGACGCGCGAGAACGTCTGCCACCCGGACGCCCCTAGCGTCGCCGCCGCCTGCTCCTGCTCCTGACCGATCTCGTGCAGCACCGGCTCGACCTCGCGGACGACGAACGGCATGGTCACGAAGATCGTCGCGAGGACCATCCCCGGCAGCCCGAAGATGACCTTGAACCCCAGGGCCTCCACCCCGCCGAACCAGCCACCGACGCCCCACAGCAGGATCAGGGCGACACCGACGACGATGGGCGAGACCGCGAAGGGCAGGTCCACCACCGCCTGCAGCGCGCCGCGGCCGGGGAACCGGCCGCGGACCAGCGCCAGGGCGACGGTCACGCCGAAGACGACGTTGAGCGGGACGACGATCGCGACGATCAGCAGGGACAAGTTGAACGCCGAGATGGCGGCGGGCGTCGTGACCGAGGCGACGAACGCCCCGATTCCTTCTCCGAAGCTGCGCCAGAGGATGACGGCGACCGGCAGGGCGACGAGCACGGTGAGGTATGCGAGGGCCACAGTCCGCGCGGTCAGCCGGGCGCCCGTGCCGAGCTTCACGGCGCCCTCTCCTCGCGCCGCCGCTGGACCCCGGCAAGCAGGCGCAGCAGGAAGAGCACGACGAAGGCCACCAGCAGCAGCGCCACCGACACGGCGGCCGCGTTGACCGGACGGTCGATCTCGATCTGCTGCTGGATGTACTGCGAGGCGACTTGGGTCAGGCCTGGAATGTTCCCGCCGATGAGGACGACTGAGCCGTACTCGCCGATAGCCCGGGCGAAGGCCAGACCGCCACCGCTGACGACGGCGGGCAGCAGGGTCGGCAGGACGACGCGCCGGAACACGGTCAGGTTGCTCGCGCCCAACGACGCCGCCGCCTCTTCCACCTCCCGGTCGGCTTCGAGAAGGACCGGCTGGACCGCACGGACGACGAACGGCAGCGTGACGAACGCCAGCGCGACGGCCAATCCTGGTGTCGTCGCGTTGAGCTGCACCCCGATCGGGCTGTACGGCCCATACAGCGACAGCAGGACGATGCTGGCCACGATCGTCGGCAGCGCGAAGGGCAGGTCGATGAGGGCGTTGACCAGGCCCTTGCCGCGGAAGTCGTCGCGCACCAGGACCCACGCGACGAGCGTGCCCATGACCACGTTGACGACGGCGACGACGGCGGAGGCGATCAGCGTGACCCGGAGGGCGGCCAGGGCCGCCGGCGCGGTGATCGCCTCCCACAGGTCGCCCACGCCGCCCGACAACGCCGTGAACGTCATGGCCGCCAGGGGCAGCAGCACGATCACGCTCAGCCAGAGCACCGCCACCCCGATGCCCAGTGGGCCGATGGTGCCGGTGACCCGGCGCGTTCGGGCGGTCCGTTCGACAGACGGCGCCGGTGCTCCCGGGCCGGTGTCCCCGGCCCGGGAGCGAGTGGCGGTCAGCGCCATGACGTCACTTGGTCGCCGAGTCGTAGATCACCGCGATGCTGCCGGTGTCCTTGGCGAACAGGGCCTTGTCCACGGTCTTCCAGCCGCCGAGGTCGTCGATCGACCAGAGCTTGCTGGGGGTCGGGAAGCTGGACGCATACTCCGTCGCCACAGCCTCGTCGACCGGACGGAATCCGGCCTGCGCCAACAGGGTCTGAGCCTGCGTCGTGTAGAGGAACTCGTTGAACGCCTGGGCCGTGGCCAGGTTGGTGCTGTTCTTGAGGACCGCGGCGGGGTTCTCGATCTTGAACGTCGTCGGCGGGGTGACGTGCTCGACCGGATCGCCGTCGCGCTCGAGGAAGATCGCCTCGTTCTCGTAGCTGATCAGTAC
>JBKPKI010000195.1:0-22298 GCA_046731055.1 Actinomycetota bacterium
TGGCAGCCAGGGGATGGTGGTGCGGGGCACCAAGGTCCGCAAGCTTGATGGCCGAGCGTTGTTCGTTGTGCACCAGATGGGCAGGTTCTACGCTTCTGTATGCCTCGTCGCCTCGTTCCCGCCGTCCTGGTCTTTTCGATGGTGATGGTGGCCTTCGCGCTGATTCCGGCCGCGACGGCGTCGACGTCGACGGTAGCCGGAGGGGGGAGCGCTCGGGAGCATTGTCCTCGCGGCACGACCGCGGGCGGCGGGCTTTGTGTCGGCTCGGGTCCGACGGCAACCCAAGCCGCCGAGATGGTTCGCTCCACGTTCCAGGACGCGTCGCTCGGGGCGGTGGTCGTCGGGATTTGGAGCAACGACAAGCCAGTGCTCGTCGGCGCACTCGGTGAGTCGATGACCGGCGTGCCCGCCACCGTGGACATGCACCATCGAACCGGCAACATCACCGCCACGATGCTCACGACGGCGCTGCTGCAGCAGGTTGACCAGCGCAAGCTGTCCATGTCGGACAAGCTCTCGAAGTGGTATCCGAACCTGCCGTCGGCCGACGCCATCACCCTCGACATGTTGGCGCACAGCACGTCGGGCTACCAGCACTACCCGGAGCTCGACTCCTTCAAGAAGGCCTTGTACCAAAACCCGTTCAAGCTGTGGAAGCCCGACGACCTGATCGCCTACGGCGTCGCCGGAGGTCCGCTCTTCACGCCCGGGACGAACTGGAAGTTCTCCGACACGGGCCTGGTCATTCTCTCCCAGGTCCTGGAGAAGACGACCGGTCGACCTGTCGCCCAGCTGATCCAGACCGGGGTCCTCGACCCGCTCAAGATGAAGGACACCACCCCGCCAATCACCGCCAAGCTCCCTGAACCGGTCCTGCACTCCTACACGGACGAACGCGGCGTGTGGGAAGACGCCACCTTCTGGGACCCGTCGTGGACGTGGTACGACGGCGGCATGGGCTCCAACCAAGATGACCTACGTCGCTTCATCGAAGCGGTCGGGAAGGGAACGCTGCTCTCCAAGGCCAGCCACACCGCCCAACTCGCGCCCACGACGGTGGGGCTCGACGGCAATAAGCCGGGCCGGTACTACGCGATGGGGATCGGAGTCGTGAACGGCTGGCTCTTCACCAACCCCTCGCTGCAGGGCTACTGGGGCGCTCTCGGCTACCTACCCGACAAGGGACTGACGATCGTCGTCTACAACACCGTCACGCCGAAGGCAGACCCCGAAAAAGCACAGGCCACTCTCCTGCTCGTGGCGCTCAGCGAACTGCTTGCTCCCGACCAACCCGTCAATCTCGGCTGAAGCACCGTCAATTCGGAGGGCCGTCCTTTCCTGCGCGCGCTGTAGAGCCCGCCAGACCCGCCAGGAGGCGCGCCTGAACCCGACTTTGATCATTTCTCGGGCTTAAGCGCCGCGCATGGACCCAGTCGGCTCGGTCCTGGCAGCGGCGTTCCGATGGACTGAGGCCGCGGACATGTCAGCCAAGCCGTGGGGACTCACTGGCTGTGCGGCCCGGCTTCCGCGGTTCCCTCCGGCTGCGCAGGCCCCGCGGAGGCGAAGTCGGCATCGACCCGCTCGGTCTGGGCCAGCCGGATGAAGGGCAGGGCGCATGCCTGCACGGCGGCGCTGAGGGCGAAGGTCACCTGATAGCCCCAGACATCAGCCACCCGACCGAGGGCCGGCTGGACGACCACTCCACCGGCGGAGGCGAGCAGCGAGTCGAAGGAGAGCACGGTCGCCCGCTCCTGGGAGGGGATCAGCGCGTTGAGGTAGGCCTGCCGGACCGGCGTGGAGGCGGCGAAGGCGAGGCTCCACAGGACGAGGAAGCCGATCACCGCGGTGAGGCTGGGGACCACGCTGACCATCGCCAGGGCGAGGGTACTGACGCAGGTGGCGACAAGAAGGACCGAGGTACGCCGACGGAACATGGCCCGAACCCGAGGCGCCAGCAGACCGCCTGCGATCTGCGCGCCGGCGACGATGGCCGCGGCCAGGCCGGCGATGCCATACGCCTGGGGATCCCCGTACAGCTGAAGCAGGTAGGGCTGCATCGCGTAGAAGGCGTAGATGCTGACCCCACCGACAAGGGGCGAAGTCAGCATGATCCAGCGCACGGCGGGCGCGCCAAGGCCAAAGCGCAGGGACGCACCGGCGATCCTGCGCATCTCGGGGCCGGGACGCTTGCCTCGTGCGGGAGTGAACCCGAGGTCCCGCATCCGGGCGAATGCGACCACGAAGGTCACGCCGAGCAGCAGCGCGCGGAGCACGAAGGGCACCGCCAGGCTGCTCGCCTGGGCGATGACGCCACCCGCTACCGAACCGGCCAGCATGGCCGCACCGCCGACCGCCTGCGCCCGGCCGAAGACGGAGTCCAGCTGGCCGGCAAAGCCGGTGTGGTTAAGCGCGTCGACAAGCCAGGCTTCAGTGGCTCCGGAGAAGAAGGTGAAGCCCAGTCCCAACAGCACAGATACCAACGCCCAGAGCCAGAAGGGTGCCTCGGTCCACCAGAGCAGCACGTACAGCAGGGTGGCGACTGCCAGGGTGAGCGCCCCGAGAAGGAAGGACACCCGCCGACCGCGCAGGTCCGCGACCACCCCGGTCGGCACCTCGAACAGCATCATGCCGACCGTGAAGAAGGCGTTGGCGGTAAACGCCTCGAAGTTGCTCAGGCCGGCGTCGAGGAGGAACAGGGTGTTGATGCCCCAGATGAGCGACGCCGACAGCGTGGTGAGCAGCACCAGAGTCAGGTAGGTGCGCTGAACGCGGGCCGCGTCGCTCATGGCTCGCCTCCCGTGTCGCAGCCGCGGCACTGCCGGTGCGCCCCAAACCACCGGCAGACCCGGCTACCGGCCGTCACGCCCGGCACCGCGCACGTTTGCCATGATCCCCCAGCTCGGGCAGCCCGCACCGCGGCCCCACCCCGATCCCCCGGAAGATTGCGCGCCGCCCGGCGGGCCGACCAGCCTCGGGGAAACGCGGGCGTACGCCTGGCGACGCGCCGCACATCTCCGCGAAGTGAGCGTTGATCTCTCACCGGTCGTCAATCCCTTGGCATACAACGAGATCGCCACCGCCTCCACGTCCGACAGCCGGCGTTGCCGCTTCCTGACGAACACCGGCTCGAACGTGCCGGCCCGGTCCCGCGAAACCTCGATATCCACCTCACCGGCGGCCTCGGTGAACACCGTCTTGGAGCGACTGCCGTTGCGGATGTTCCCAGCCTCCCGCTGGGCCGGCGGATGGTGTGCTTGTCGTAGCCCAGGTGCTCGGTCATCTCCTCCTCCAGGGCCGACTTCAGCACCGTGGCGGTCATCGTGTTCAGCGGCCGCCCGGGCCGATCAGATCCTCACCGCCGGCGCGGGCCCCTTGACCAGCTCACGCACCGCGGCAGGCTCCGCCTCACCAAGCGAGACGCTCTTCCTCGCAGCGTTCTCCAACGGGCTCACGCCCACCAGTGTCTCGGTCATCGGTGACCAGCCTTCCTCGCCGACCCAGTCGAGGATCCAGGCCAGAACCACCGTTCAGCGGACATGCTTGCTGGTAGGGCTGCGGGGGTCGTGACCCGGAATCTGACTGGCGCCCTGCTGGGTTGCCGATGGACTGATCAGTCCGGCCCTGGCAGCGCTTGTTACGGCACCGGCCGGTCGGGCATGACCTAAACGAGCCTGGCGCGTCCTGGGGCCTGGTGTATGTCCCGTCTGACCGGTCCGGCCGGTGCCGACCCACCAGAGATGAAGGGCAGCACCATCATGACAAAGGAACCGGGCAACGTCGGCGGTGTCCACTCGCACCAGGACACGATCCATGTCGCGGTCAACACTGGCCTGGGCCGGGAGGTCGATGACCGGGAGTTCCCGACCTCCACGGCTGGCTACCGACGTGCGGTCGCCTGGTTGATTGGTCACGGCCCGTTGCAGGCGGTCGGTATCAACGGCACCTCCAGCTACGGGGTCGGGATCACGGCCGCCGTTACCGCCGCCGGGATCGGGGTCATCGAGGTCTACCGGACCTCGGCCGAGCGGCGTAAACGGCGCAAGCGACCGTCTTGACACTTACCGCGCCGCCCCATCGGTCCTATCGGGGAGGCCACCACGACCCCAAGCGGGCGAGCATCGAGCCGTTGCGGGCGCTGACCGTGGCGCGACGCTCGGCGGTGAAGGCCCAGCAGGCGGCGTGGCGTCAGATTGGGGCGCTGCTGGTCAACGCTCCAGCCGGCCTGCGCGACCGGTACCGCGACCTTCCCGATGTGAAACTCGTTGCCACGCTTGCCAGTACCCGCCCGGACCAGGTGAACGACCTGGTCACCTGACAGCCCAGCCGACCGAGCCGGTCGGCCAGCTCCCGGCCGATATTCTCCTCATGGCCGGTAGGACTGTCGATAGCGACGAGCTCGAGGAACGTCTCGACCAACCGGTCACGGTCGACCGCATCGGCAAGCATCCTCAAGAGACCACCTCTCTCCGTTCACGACCGACTAACCGAACGTGACCTGTCGGGGACTCGCCACCGGAGCTCTCGGCGGGCGCGCCGTTGCCCTCGCACGCGCTGGATCATCCGCCTCGACGACGCCCCCGAGGCTCACCTGCCGAGGATGAGCCAGCCACAGCGCCCTGCTGCCAAGTTGTCGGGGCGAAAACGTGATCCGAGATCGCCGTCTTTGACCGCCGAGCTTTGGTCAAAGCGAGGGGGCTCGGTTCACGCCAGGGGGTGCTGGGATCCGCCTCGCCTGGTCGAGGCCGAGGCCCGCGCTCACTCCGCCCGCTGGTGCCCGTGCGGCTCGCACGGTCGAGCCTTTCAAGGTGAGCGCCGATCATCGCGTCTCAGCATTTACTGAGGGTGCCAGGTCTGTGGACATCAAGTGGCTTGCTTCCCTCGGATGGATGGACAGCCCCCCACGTGCGCCCTAGGTGAGTTCGATGGTGAACACATGTGTCCCTACTGGGCAAGTCCCCCTCCCGACACGCTCGTTAGCGACACGAGATGGTCGCCTGGACGAGAAGGCGATTGGCCGCCCCGGCAGAGGCGTGCTAAGCGTCGTTCAGATGCTCCACTGGCGGTGCCCAGCACCCTGCCCATCCCGCGTCGGACGTGAGCGCGCCGTCCGGTTCCCGGGGAATGCCCCGTTGGCTGCGGCGCCGAGCCAGTGAGGCAGTGGCGTGCCCAACATCAGCCAGGGATGGACGGGCGGCCGTCAGCGTTCGGCGGTGCGGACTAAAAGCGGACTTGATCGTCCTCGGGCGTCCTGATCTGAGCCGTTGCGGTGACAAGACCGCAGCTCACAAGCGGTGGGGTAGGTGGGGCTTGAACCCACGACCGACGGATTATGAGGTCGCTGGTGGCCTAATCCCGCTACCGGACGTCCCCGACAGCGCGGCACAGGGCGGGTCGGAGGGTGACGACGACGGTCGTGTCGTTCGCGCTCCGACCGCGGGCGCCCACGGCCGTACTTCAATAGTTCTTACAAAGTAGGTTGCTTAAAGCAACCATGGCACATTTATGGCACACACCAACGAGAAACGCCGCCTGACGCCGACAAGCATCGAAAGACGTTTGTGCAGGTCAGGCAGCGTTTCGACCGGGGCACGCAGGTCAAGAGGTCCGCGGCATTAGATGTCGAAGTAGAGCTCGAACTCGTGCGGGTGCGGGCGGAAGCGGAGCTGGTCCACCTCGTTGGTGCGCTTGTAGTCGATCCAGGTCTCGATGAGGTCCTGGGTGAAGACGTCGCCAGCGAGGAGGAACTCGTGGTCCGCCTCGAGAGCGGCCAGCACGTCCGGCAGCGAGCCGGGGACCTGGGCAATCGACTCGTGTTCCTCCGGCGGCAGCTCGTAGAGGTCCTTGTCCACGGGCTCCGGCGGCTCGATGCGGTTCTTGATGCCGTCGAGGCCGGCCATCATCTGGGCGGCGAAGGACAGGTACGGGTTGCACGACGGGTCCGGCACGCGGAACTCGATGCGCTTCGCCTTCGGCGACGTCCCGGTGATCGGGATGCGCACACAGGCCGACCGGTTGCGGGCCGAGTACACGAGGTTAACCGGGGCCTCGTAGCCCGGCACCAACCGGTGGTACGAGTTCATCGTCGGGTTGGTGAAGGCCAGCAGCGCCGGCGCGTGGGCCAGCAGTCCGCCGATGTACCAGCGCGCGATGTCCGAGAGGCCGCCGTAGCCGCTCTCGTCGTAGAACAGCGGCTGGCCGTCCTTCCACAGCGACTGGTGCGTATGCATACCCGAGCCGTTGTCGCCGAAAATCGGCTTCGGCATGAACGTTGCCGTCTTGCCCAGTCCCCACACGGTGTTCTTCACGGTGTACTTGAACTTCATCATGTCGTCGCCGGCCTGGAGCAACGTGTTGAACCGGTAGTTGATCTCCTGCTGTCCAGCCGTGCCGACCTCGTGGTGCGAGCGCTCGACGTCGATGCCGACCGAGGCCAAGTTGAGGACGATCTCGTCGCGCGCGTCGGCGAAGTGGTCCACCGGCGGGACGGGGAAGTAGCCGCCCTTGTAGCGCGTCTTGTAGCCGCGGTTACCGCCGTCCTCGGCGCGGCCGGTGTTCCAGGCCGCCTCGATCGAGTCGATGTAGTAGTAGCTCGCGCTCTGCTTGGTCTCGAACCGCACGTCGTCGAAGATGTAGAACTCCGCCTCGGCGCCGAAGTAGGCCGTGTCGGCGATCCCAGAGGACTTCAGATAGGCCTCGGCCTTGGCGGCGATGTTGCGGGGGTCGCGGCTGTACGGCTCGTCGGTGAACGGGTCGACGATCGAGAAGTTCATGACCAGTGTGGTCTGGGTCCGGAACGGGTCGATGTAGGCCGTCGCGGGGTCGGGGATGAGTTTCATGTCCGACTCGTGGATCGCCTGGAAGCCGCGGATCGAGGAGCCGTCGAACATCTGGCCGTTGGTGAAGAAGTCGAGGTCAAGACTCTTGGCCGGGACGTTGAAGTGCTGCATCACGCCGGGCAGGTCACAGAACCTGATGTCGACGAACTGCACGTCCTCCTTGTCGATGAACTCGAGGACTTCCTCGGGCTTGTTGAACATCCAACCTCCTGGGGGCGGGCTGAGGGGCGGGCTTGGCTTCGGTCCGGGGTGAGAGACTAGGCGGAGGGCATTTCCCGCCCGTGACCCCAATGTTTCGCACGAGTTACAGGAACGGCAGGAGACGCTCGCGTGGTGGACCGCAAGGACGTCGCCTCCTGGCTGGAGGGTCCGAACGCCCAGCGGCCCGGCGCCGACACCGACTATCCCGGACGACGGCTCGGTATGCCACAAAGCGGCCCGGGCTCGGTGGGCCGGTTCGGGCGACGGCTGGTCGCCATCCTGATCGACTGGACCCTCTGCCAGGTGATCGCCTATGCGTTCACCGGGACCGGCTTCGGACAGGGTCAGTCCGGCTCGTGGTGGCCGCTGCTGATCTTCGCCATTGAGAACGTCCTGTTGCTGTCGACGCTCGGGTCGACATTCGGGCATCGACTTTTGGGGCTGCGGCTGGTGTCGCTGGCCGGTGGGCGCGCCACCGTGGTCCAGGTGCTCGTGCGGACGTTCCTGCTCTGCCTGGCTGTCCCGGCGCTGATCTGGGATCGGGACCAGCGCGGTCTGCACGACAAGGCCGCTCAAACCGTCCTCATCCGCATCTGACCGCCCACCACGCGCAGGCCACAGCTCACTGGCGCCAACTTCTCCGCACGTGATGAGCTGTCGGACGGCCCTGTCCGTTATGTCGGAAAAGAAGTCCGCAACTGCGGGACTGTCGTGAGCGGTCCGGCCCTGAGGGTATGTCGGGGGATGCCCGGGGGATGTCCAGGAGGCTGATCACCGGCTGAGAGACTGGCCTGCGTGCCGCAGCGACGAACCGAGGCGGAGGTCGCCCTCGTCACCTGCGCCGACGAGCGGTACCTCGAGCCCGAGGTCCACGACGCGGCAGCCGCGCTGCGCGCCGAGGACGTGTCCGCCGATGTCGTCTCGTGGGACGAGGACCGGGACTGGGGCGCATACGAGCTGGTGGTCGTGCGCACCCCCTGGGACTACTTCGCCCGGCTGACCGAGTTTCTCGCCTGGGCCGCACGGGTCGAGCGACAGACGGCCCTGGTCAACCCCGCCGACGTGTTGCGCTGGAACTCACACAAGGGTTACCTCGCCGAGTTCACCGCCAAGGGTGTGCCGACGGTCCCGACGCTGATGGTGCCCGGCCCGTCGACGGACGTGGCGGAGCAGATCCGGGAGGTCACGTGGGCGGAGATCGTCGTCAAGCCCGCCGTGGACGGCGGCGCTCGGCACGCCTGGCGCGGGCGGCGGGACGACCCGGCCCTCAGTCGCGTCGCGGAGCGGCTCACCGACCATGGTGACGTCGTCGTGCAGCCGTTCGTGCCGGCAATCGTCGACGGGGAGCGGTCGCTGGTGTTCCTCGGCGGCCGGTTCTCGCACGCGGTGCGCAAGGTGCCCAAGGCGGGGGACTACCGGTCCCAGCGGCATCTGGGCGGCGCCGAGCTCGACCACCAGCCGGACTCCGCGGAGCTGCAGGTCGCCCTCGCGGCGATGGAGGCGGCGCCCGGCCGGCTCAGCTACGCCCGCGTCGACCTGGTCGACTGGCAGGACGCGCCGGTCCTCATCGAGCTCGAGGTGATCGAGCCCGACCTGTTCTTCCGGGGCGTACCCGAACGCATGAGCCGGTTCGTCGAGGTGGTTCAGGACGAGCTCGCGGCCGCCCGGGCGCCGACCTAGGCCGCTCGCTGGCCGGTCGCGGCGGTCAACCCGCCGAGGCCGATATAGGTGAGACCGACGGCGATGCGCCCGCGTCGCATGCCGTGCCCGCCACTTCGAGCCAGGCGCGACCGGACCAGACCACCGAACACGCCGTACGACACGTCGAGCACAGTGCCGATGGCGATGGTGACCGCTCCGAGGACGAGGACCTGCGACCACACCGGTCCGGCGTCGGGGTGGATGAACTGGGGAAAGAACGCCAGGAAGAAGAGCGCAACCTTGGGGTTTCCGATGCCGACGAGAAAGCCCTGCCGCCAGCTGCGCCAGGTGCTCGGTGGTGCCGGCGCCACGACCGGCGCCCGTGGGTCGGTGCGGTCGCGGAGCGTGCGGACGCCGAGGTAGACCAGGTAGACCGCACCCGCATAGCGGACGACCGTGAACGCCGTTGTCGAGGCGGCGAGAACCGCCGTGAGCCCCAGGGCCGTCGCGACCACGTAGACGGCCGTGGCGGCCTCGATCCCGAGCGCCGAGAGCGCGCCGACCCGCGGGCCGCCGGCCACGCCACGCGCGACGAGAAACAGCATCGCCGGGCCGGGGAGCAGGATGAGCAGCAGCGAGGCCAGGGAGAACGCGGCGAGGGTGGACGGGCTGGGCATACGGCGGATGGTATGCGAGGAGCCCACTCGGCTTCAGCCGGATTACCGGCCGCGCATCGCCTTCCGGTCCATGCGGACCTTCGTGGGATCGACGCCCTTGGGTAGCGGCGGTCGGACCCCGCCGATCGACTTCAGCCGCTTGTTGACGACCGACACCTCCTCCTTGGTGAGAACCGGCTTCAATTTCTGCACCTTGTTGGCCAGCTTCCGAATACTGATCTCCTCCTCGGCACCGCTCTCGCCAACGCGCATCAGGGTTACCGGGACGCCGGACGCGACGCGCTCGACCTTTCGGCGCTCAGCCGCGAGCAGCTTCTGGGCCCGACCGGAGGGACCCTCGCCGATGAGGACGATTCCGGGGCGGCCAACCGCCCGGTAGACCAGCGCGGCCGAGGAGAGGTCCGTTGCCCTTTGGGCGTCGGCGGCGACCGGCTGCTCCTCGATGAACCAGCCGCGGCGGATCGACCGGAGAGCGGCACCGACCGCGCCGGGCTGGCCTTCGATCTGCTTGTATGCGGCGCGCTCGGCCCGTCGGCTCAGGACGATCGTGGCTGCCAGCAGGGCGAGCGGGATGCCCAAGATGAGGGCGTAGACCAGGGCGTTGAAGACGATGCCGAGGATCGCCGCGACCACAAGGACGGCCAGCGCGGCGAGCGCCATCCACCAGCCGATGGCGGGATCGACCGCCTTGGCGGCGACGAAGACCTGCTTGATCTGCGCGAACCGGCCGGGCTTCTTCGGGGGCTTCGTCGCCGGTTCCTTGGCCATACCGGTCAGGATACGGCGGCGGTGGTGCGCGCCACCAACGCCGCCGCTTCCTGACGGGCAGGGGCGTCGGCCGCGGCGGCCAGGTGGGCAAGGTGCTCGGGAATTGAACGCCCCCAGCGGTTCATCGCGGTGGCCCAGAGCCGGCCGGCGCGGTAGGACGAACGGACCAGCGGTCCGGACATCACACCCTTGAACCCGAGGTCGTCGGCAACCTCGGACCAGTGCACGAACTCCTCCGGCTTGACCCACCGGTCGACGGGGTGGTGTCGCGGGCTTGGACGGAGGTACTGCGTGATGGTGACGATGTCCGTGCCCGCTTCGTGGAGGTCGCGCAGGGCCTGCTCGATCTCGTGGTCATCCTCGCCCATGCCGAGGATGAGGTTGGACTTGGTCACCAGGCCGGCATCGCGGCCCATGGTGATGACGTCGAGGGACCGCTCGTAGCGGAACGCCGGGCGGATCCGCTTGAAGATGCGGGGGACCGTCTCGACGTTGTGCGCCCAGACCTCGGGGCGCGCATCGATCACCCGGCCCACGAGCTCCGGGATGGCGTTGAAGTCGGGGACGAGGATCTCCACGCCGGTGCCGGGGTTGAGGGCGTGCACCTGCCGGATGGTCTCGGCGTAGAGCCAGGCCCCGCCGTCGACGAGGTCGTCGCGGGCCACTCCAGTGATCGTGGAGTAGCGAAGGCCCATCCGGCGGACGCTCTCGGCGACGCGGCGGGGCTCGTCACGGTCGAGCGGCGCCGGCCGGCCGGTGTCGATCTGGCAGAAGTCGCAGCGCCGCGTGCACTGCTCGCCGCCGATCAGGAAGGTGGCCTCGCGGTCCTCCCAGCACTCGAAGATGTTGGGGCAGCCGGCTTCCTGACAGACGGTGTGCAGTCCTTCGGACTTCACCATCGCGTGGAGCTGGGTGTATTCGGGCCCCATCTTCGCCGTTGTGCGGATCCACGACGGCTTGCGCTCGATGGGGGTCTGGGCGTTGCGCGCTTCCACGCGCAGCAGGCGCCGGCCCTCCGGAGCGATGGTCACGGGTGCTGCCTCTCTGAGTCAGGTCGTATGCGCGTCCCAGGCTACGTCAGCAGTGGTGGCGGCTTGCTGTGCCCTCCTCCGCGGCCACGGTCGTCGGCGGCGTCGAGCTTCGACCGAACGCAGATGGTTCCGGCTTCCTCGCGACCGAAC
This sequence comes from Actinomycetota bacterium, assembly GCA_046731055.1. Taxonomy (GTDB): domain Bacteria; phylum Actinomycetota; class Actinomycetes; order Actinomycetales; family Dermatophilaceae; genus Lapillicoccus. The sequence continues at coordinate 11,305 of JBKPKI010000195.1, forward strand.
TCAAAAGCTTCCGTGGATTCAGACGCGAGCCGTTCAGACCACGGAAACGTGTTAGTCCGGTCGGGCGGCCGGTGGAAAGATCTGAGTCTCGTCGGCCCGCGCGCGGAGGCCGAGGCCGGCGGCGAGGACACGCATACCCTCGTCCGCCGCGGCACGGTCGCCGGTCAGGGCGAAGTCGAACAGCAGGCCGCGCACCACGGCCACGTTGACGCGGGCCAGCTCGACTGCCTCATCGGAGGGACGGCCCAGCCGAATCCAGAGATCGGTCAGCGCTTCGGTCCACCCGGACGTGAGCCACGTCCGCAAACCGGCCGCCCACGGCTGGCCCTGCATGGCGTGGCCGGACAGCTCGAAGTACAGCGGAGCGAAGGTCCCCGCGGCGTCGGCGACGTGGTCCCAGAAGGCCAGCCCGGCGGCATATGGGTCGTCGACGTCGTGCAGCAGGCGCTGCAGCAAGTCGCGTTCGCCCTGCTCGACCGACTCGACCACGGCGGCCAGGAGGCCCTCCCGCGACCCGAAGTGGTAGAGCAGCATCCGGTGGCTGCTGCCGACGGTGGCGGCCAGCGTGCGGAGGCTGGTGTCACCGACCCCGTGCTCGGCGAACCAGGTGATGCAGCGAGCGAGCAGCTCGTCGCGGGCGGCGCTCACGCCGCCTCGCACCGCTCCTTGAGGAGAGCCGCTTCGGTTTCGACGTACCGCTGCCCGCGCCGTCCCCACAGCGCGCGGGCCAGGAACGCCAGAGCACCGTTCCACTCGATGCCGAGCGAGGCTCGGCTGGCGGCTGCTTGTGGTTGGACGACGTGGGTGGCCGTCGCGTGCAGGCCGGGGCCCGACGACTCCCAGGTGAAGCTGTGCCCGGGCTGCCAGTCGGTGATCTGCCACGTGGCCTTGGGCAGCCCCGGCTGGACCACCGCGTAGCGCGCCCCCACCCTGTCGGGGCCTGCGGGGTCGAGCGGCGTCACCGACGTGACGGTGGTCAGCCAGTCCGGCCAGCGGCGGACGTCGGAGATGCGATCGAAGACGGTCTCGGGGGAGGCGGCGATGTCAGCAGTGGCGTAGATGGAGATGTACCAAATGGTACATCTTCAGCCGAGGATGTCCGTCAGATGCTTCTCGACGTGCGGGAGCACCTCGTGCACGGTGACGTCACGACCAAGTTCCTTCGACAGTGACGTCACGCCCGCTCCCACGATGCCGCACGGAATGATGACGTCGGCCCAGCCGAGGTCGTTGTCGCAGTTGAACGCAAACCCGTGCATCGTCACCCCCTGGCTGACCCGGATCCCGATGGCCCCGATCTTCCGGTCGGGCGCACCGGCCACCCAGGTCCCGCTGGCGCCTTCTACCCGCCTGGCCGACACCCCGAAATCGGCGCAGACCCGAATCATCATGTCCTCGAGCCGCCGCACGTGGGCCACGACGTCGATGGGCTCCGGCAGCCGCACGATCGGGTACCCGACGATCTGGCCCGGGCCATGCCAGGTGATCTTCCCGCCGCGGTCGACGTCGATGACCGGCGTCCCGTCGAGCGGGCGTTCGTGCGGCTCGGTGCGCTTGCCCGCCGTATAGACCGCCGCGTGCTCGAGCAGGAGGGTCGTGTCGGGCTCCTCACCAGCCACCACCTTGGCGTGGACCTCGCGCTGGAGGTCCCAGGCCCGCTGGTAGTCCACGTAGTCCGGAGCGAACCCGAGACGGATGACGTGCATCCCCCGAGGCTACGCCGCACGAAACACCCCTCATGATGAGCACATGAGGCGAGGGGTCCGCTGGGTTGCGCTGCTCGCCGTCCTGGCCTGGCTCGCCATCGGCGCCGTGGGCGGACCGCTGGTCGGCCGACTCTCCGAGGTCCAGACCAACGACAACGCGAACTTCCTGCCCGCGTCGGCCGAGTCGACTGCGGTCAACGAGTTCGTGCAGAAGACCACCGACACGCAGACCTTGCCCTACCTCGTCGTCGTCGAGAAGACGAGTGGACTGACCCCGGCCGACCGGCAGGCGGTGCAGGCATACGTCGCCTCGATCCCGAACCTCACCTTCGAGGAGGACCGTTCCCGCACCATCGGCGAGTTCTTGGAGGCACCGCCTCAGGCGGCGATCCCCAGTCAGGACCAGCAGGCGGTCCTCATCCCCGTCGCGTTCCTCGCCGACCGGGCTCAGGACACTGTCGCCGGCACGTCGGTCCTGTATGCGGTTGCCCAGGCGTTGCGGGCCGCCGGCACAGCCCAACTCGCACCGGCGGGGATGGCTCTGCACGTGACCGGCCCGGGCGGGTTCTTCGCGGACTTCATCACCGCCTTCGAGGGCATCGACGGGATCCTCCTGTTCGTCGCCCTCGGTGTCGTGTTCGTCATCCTCCTCGTCGTCTACCGCAGCCCGATCCTGCCTATCGCGGTGCTCGTCACCGCGCTCTTGGGGCTGTCGCTAGCGGCGCTCGTCATCTTCCCGCTGGCCAAGAACGGCTCCATCGACCTGAGCGGACAGAGCCAGGGCATCCTGTCGATCCTCGTCGTCGGCGCAGCGACCGACTACGCGCTGCTCCTCGTGGCGCGGTTCAAGGAGGAGCTGCACGACCAGGAGTCGACCTGGGCCGCGATGAAGATCGCGTGGCGAGCCGCAGTCGAGCCGATCGCCGCCAGTGCGGCCACCGTGATCCTTGGCCTGCTCTGCCTCCGCCTCTCCGACCTCGGCAACACCCGGGGACTCGGGCCGGTTGGCGCGTTCGGGATTGCCGGCGCGTTCGTGGCGTCCCTGACGTTCCTCCCTGCGGTGCTGCTCCTCATCGGCCGGCGCGTCTTTTGGCCCGGGACGCCGCGAGTGGACCACGTCCACGCGGAGGACTCGATCGGACGCCGCGGCATCTGGGGCCGCGTGGCGGGCATGGTCGGCGCGCATCCGCGGCGGACCTGGGTCGCGACCTTCGTCGTGCTGGCCGCGTGCGCGGCGTTCGTGCCGACGTTCGAGGCCAAGGGCGTGACCCAGTCGGACCTGTTCCTCACCACCGTCGACTCCGTCACGGGCCAGGAGGTTCTCGGGCGGCACTTCCCGGCCGGTTCAGGCTCGCCGGTGCAGATCGTTGCGCCGCAAGGCAAGGCGGACCAGGTGGTTCAGGTCCTCGGCACCATCCAGGGCGTCCAGAACCCGCAAGTGGGCAACATTCCCGGGCAGCCGCCGAAGGTGGTCGACGGGCAGGTGCTCGTCCAGGCGACCCTCGTGGCGCCGGCAGACAGTGTCGACGCGGAAGGGGTCGTCGAGACGATCCGCGCGCGACTCGACGAGGTGGGCACCGAGGTCCTCGTCGGCGGCAGCACCGCGGTGAACCTCGACGTGCGCCAGGCCAGCGAGCGTGACCTGCGCGTGATCATCCCCACCATCCTCGGCGTCATCTTTGTGGTCCTCTTCCTCCTGCTCCGGTCTGTGGCAGCTCCGATCGTCCTCGTCGTCGCCAACGTCCTGTCCTTCGCGGCCACCATCGGAGTGTCGGCACTGGTGTTCAACCACGTGTTCGACTTCCCTGGGTCGGACCCGTCCACGCCGCTGTACGGGTTCGTCTTCCTCGTGGCGCTCGGCATCGACTACTCGATCTTCCTCATGACCCGCGTGCGCGAGGAGTCGCGGATCCGCGGTACCCGGCCCGGAATCCTTGTCGGCCTCGCCGTCACCGGTGGGGTCATCACCAGCGCCGGCATCGTCCTCGCTTCGACGTTCTCCGCGCTGGCGGTGCTCCCGATCCTGTTCCTGGCGCAGATCGCATTTATCGTCGCCTTCGGCGTCCTCCTCGACACGCTCGTCGTCCGCAGCCTGCTCGTGCCGGCCGTCTCCTACGACCTCGGCGAGCGGGTGTGGTGGCCGTTCGGGTTGCGTCGGGCCGGCGCGCACGAGCAGGCCACGCTGCGCGCGAGCCACCACGACGAGGACAGGATGGCCGCTGACGTCGACGATCTCATCGACGAGGCGAGCGAGCCGGTCGAGCCCGGCCGTGAGCCCGCCCGGGACTGAGGCGAATCACTGGATACGTTGGCGACATGATTGCCCCCAGCAGCGGTACGCCGCGGGTCGGGCTCGTCGGGTACGGCGGCGCCGGTCGCGCCTTCCACGCGCCGCTGCTCGGCGCGGCGGGGCTTGAGGTCGCAGCCGTCGTGACCGCCAACCCGGAGCGCGCGGCCCAGGTTCGGGGCGACCTGCCCGGGGCCGCGGTGGTCCCGGACCTCGCGACCCTGCTCGGGGCGGGAGGTCTCGACCTCGTGGTGCTCGCGTCGCCGACCGGAGTCCATGTCGCCCAGGTCCACGAGGTGGTCGACGCGGGCGTGCCCCTTGTCGTCGACAAACCGCTCGGCGTCGACGCGTCGTCGGCCTTGGAAGCGGTGGATGCCGCCCAACACCAGGGCGTTCCTTTGACGGTGTTCCAGAACCGCCGGTACGACCCGGAGTTCCGCACTCTGGCCCGGGTCGTCTCCGACCGGCTGGCCGGTGATGTCATCCGCGCCGAGCTGCGGTGGGAGCGGTGGCGACCGGTTCCGAAGCAGCGCTGGCGGGAGAACGCCCCGCCGGAGGAGGGCGGCGGCCTGCTGCTCGACCTCTTTCCCCACCTCCTCGACCAGGCCTGCGTCCTGTTCGGCCCGGTCGAGACGGTGTACGCGGAGCTGTTCGCCTACACGACGGTGGGCGAAGACACCGCGTTCCTCAGCTGCCGGCATACCTCCGGGGTCGTGTCGCACCTCGGCTCGACGTCGCTCGCTGCCGCCCCCGGACCATGGCTGCGGCTGCTCGGGCGCGAGGGCGCATACGTGGTCGGGGGCTTGAACCAGGAACCGACCGCCTTTGCCGAGTGGCAACCCGCGGACGAGGGGCACCTCGGCTGGCTGGTGCGTGCCGACGGTAGCCGGGAGGCCGTGTCTCGAGTCCCGGGCGACCAGGCGGACTTCTACCGGGAGGTGGCCCGCGCGTTAACCCACCCCGACGCGCCTTGGCCGGTCGACCCGCGGGACGCCGTCCACACGCTCGCGGTGATCGACGCGGCCCGCACCAGCGCGGCAACCGGCCGGGTCGTGGAGGTCGTGACCCCCGGCCAGGCTCCCTGAGCTGTGGACAACGTCGAAGGGTCGTCGCCGGATTTCGCCACGATGACCGGGTGACCCTTCTCGCTCCGACGCTACTTCGGTATGCCGGTCCGCCCGCCGTCCCGGGGTACACGGTTGGCGAGTTCCTCGGGCGGGGAACCACGGGGATCGTCTGGGCGGCGCGGTGCCACGAGACGGGGACCCGAGTTGCGCTGAAGGTGATCGAGCCGGACGGTGTGGAGGGCCTCGGCCCTGACGTCGCCGAGCGCGAAGCGGCGCTGGGCCGGCGGGTGGTCGGTCCCCACCTCGTCACGGTTCGCGGCCGGGTGGCCCTCGAGGACGGCCGGGTGGCCCTGGTGATGAACCTGGCCGAGGGGGGCAGTCTGCGTGACGTCGTGACCATCCGGGGCGCGCTCCCGCTCGGCGAGGTCGTCACGGCTCTGACGCCCCTCGCCACGGCGCTGGCGGAGCTGCACGAGGCCGGCGTCGTCCACGCGGACGTGGCGCCCGCCAACGTCCTCTTCACACCCGACGGCCGACCCATGCTCGCCGACCTGTCCTCGGCTTGGCTCGCCGAGGACGGGTGGCCGACACGGTCGCGGGGCACGCCCGGATTCACCGCGCCTGAGGTCGCTCTCGCTCAGCCTCCGGTTCCGACGAGCGACGTGTGGTCACTGGGAGCGCTGGCGTGGTACGCACGGACCGGTGGGCTCACGCCGCCGCGGTGGCTGGGCGACCTGCCCTGGGCTGGGGCGGTCGGCGACCTCGATGACCCGGATGGAGACGAGGAGCACGGAACCGTCGAGGATGTCGTGGCAGCCGTCGGACCCGAGTTGTCGCCGCTCCTGACCCGGATGCTCGCCCTCGACCCGGACGTGCGTCCATCCGCCGCCGAAGTGGCGTTGGCGCTGTATCGAGCGGCAGCGCCCGAGCCGGTTGGCCTGGTCGGCCGGCACCCGGACCCGGCCGCGGCGGTGACCACCCGCATCCGGCGTGACGCCGCCGAGATCCGCTCGCGCTCCGAGCTGCGGGCCCTGCGGCGCGACGAGGAGCGCCGGGCCCGGCGAGGTGCGCGACGGCGGCGGGTTCGCGGACTGCTGCATCCCGGGGACCGCGGACGAGAGACGCCGTCCGGCGGAGCGCGGACCGGCTCGTGGCGGGTTCGCCTCGTCGTCGTGGCGCTGGTTGGCGTGATTCTGGCTGGAGGAATGCTCGGCCTTCTCGTCATGAGCGGCGGGCACCTCGACGTGTCCTTCTCTGCCATGGGAGAGACGTCGACGGACGAGGCCGTACCTGTGTCTGCTGGCGCCGACTCCGAGCCGACGGACGGTGGAGCTGCGAGTTCGGCAAACGGCGCGGCCTGGCCGGGGGCGACCGGCGCAGTGTCGGCAACGGTGGCATCGGCGACTGCCTCCCCAGCGGCTGGCTTGGGCGCGGAGGGGGCGGAGGGGGCCCCCGCACCTGGGGTGACCGGGATGTGCTCCGGCGCAGCGAGTCGCTCAGCCACAGCGCCCGCATCACCGAGCGACGAGGTCACCTGCGACCCGGTCGGCGTGCTGCAGCGTCTGGCCGACCAGCGAGCGGCGGCACTGGTGGCGGCCGACCCGGTTCTCCTCGTCGGTACCGAGTCCGCGGGTTCGAGCGTCTACGACAGCGACCTCAAGACGATCACCCGGCTGCGCGAGCAACGCCAACGCTACGTGGAGCTGGCATTCACGGTCCGGTCGGTGGAAGTGGTCAGCGCCACCCCGGCGAGTGTGGTGCTGAATGCGGTGATCGACCGATCCGCATACCAGGTCGCGGACGAGGCCGGCGCGACGCAACAGGTGGGCGCGGCGCCGGGCACCCCGCTTCGGTACGCGCTGTCGTTGGCCGACGGCGGCTGGCGGCTCACCGAGGTTGGTTCACCGTGATGTCGATCGACGTCGGCGGGGCGAGTCGGATCAGACGATCGTCGCGACCGCCCCGGAGATGGTGCCGTGGATCCACTCGAATCCGAGTTCGCGGAGTCGGGTGGGAACGACGCGTTGGCTGCCGGTCACCTCACCCGCTATTTCCCCGAGCACCGCGCGTAGGGCGAACGCTGGTGCCGGCAGGATCGTGGGCCGCCCGAGCTGGCGGCCGATCTCGTTCACGATGTCCTTCTGCCGCATGGGCTCGGGTGCGACCGTATTCACGGGACCCGTGACGTCGCGATGGTCGACGAGAAAGGCGAACGCCCGGACGGCGTCGTCGAGGGTGATCCACGACCACCATTGACGTCCAGAGCCCAGCGACCCGGCCAGGCCGAGCTTGCCCAGCCGGACCAACGGCTCGAACGAGCCGCCTGAACGGGACATGATCAAGCCCGTGCGTGACATGGCCACCGGAGCACCGGCCGCGCTGGCCGGAGCGGTCGACGCCTCCCACGCCTGGGCGACCTCGGCGAGGAACCCGGTGCCTTCCGGGCTCTGCTCGGTGAGGATCTCGTCGCCGCGGTTGTTCCCGTACCACCCGACCGCCGAGGCATTGACCAGCCGGATTCGGTCGCCATAGGCCGCCACCGCGGTGGCGACCGCCGTGGTGCCGTCGGTGCGGGAGGCGAGGACGTCCTGCTTGTGACTGGGCGACCAGCGGCGATCACCGATCCCGGCGCCGGCGAGGTGGACGACGGCATCGACGCCGTCGAGTGAGGCAGGGTCGAGCCGGCGGTTGGCCGGATCCCAGGAGATCTCGGAGCCGGTGCGTGCGTCCCGGCGGACCAGATGACGCACGTCGTCACCGCGGTCCACGAGGTACGACGACAGGGCGCGTCCGATGAGGCCGGAAGCTCCCGAAATCGCAACGCGCTGGCTCATCCCGCCAGCCAATCACACGGGGACGGACCCGCACGGAGCCGATGACGCGTTCCGGCGCGCTCGCGACCACGACGGAACTGCCACCGTATGCGTGCACCCACCGGTCCGATCTGCGACCGGGGGACTGACGATCCCGCGAATACTCGAACGGCGTGGTGTCCGAACGCTTTCAGAGTCCGAGAGACGCCTCGAACCGACCCTCCTCCAACCGGGTCTTCATCGCGCCGAGGAAGCGCGCGGCGTCCGCCCCGTCGACGATCCGGTGGTCGTACGACAGCGCGAGGTACATCATCGACCGCACGGCGATGGTCTCGCCGCCGTCGGCGTCCGTCACCACGACGGGTCGCTTGACCAGGGCTCCGGTGCCGAGGATCGCGACCTGCGGCTGGTTGATGATCGGGGTGTCGAAGAGCGCCCCGCGGCTCCCGGTGTTGGTGATGGTGAACGTGCCGCCGGCAAGGTCGTCGGGCGTGATCTTGTTGCTGCGGGTGCGGTCCGCGAGATCGGCGATAGCCCGGGCAAGCCCGGCGATATTGAGGTCGCCGGCGTTCTTCACCACCGGGACGATCAGTCCCTTCTCGGTGTCCACGGCGATCGCGAGGTTCTCCTGGCCGTGGTAGACGATCTCGTCGCCCTCGACGCTCGCATTCACGTTGGGGTGCGTCTTCAGCGCCTCAACGGCGGCCAGCGCCAGGAACGGCAGGTAGCTGAGCTTCACGCCCTCGCGGCGCTCGAACTCGCTCTTGGCTCGGGCCCGCAGCCGGGCAACCTTCGTCAAGTCCACCTCGACCACGGTCGTCAGCTGGGCCGACACCTGGAGCGACTCGACCATCCGCTGGGCGATGACCTTGCGCAGACGGGACATCTTCTCGGTCGTGCCGCGCTTGGGTGAAGCCGCGGCCGGCGCCGACGGGGTGCCGGAGGCTGCCGGCGCGCTCGGCGGGGATGGCGCCGCAGGAGCTGGTGCCTCGGGTTGAGCAGCCGCTGCCTTCGCCTTGTCGGCCGCGTCCAGTACATCCTGCTTCCGGATGCGGCCGCCGATCCCCGTCCCGGTGAGGCTCGCAAGATCGACCGAGTGCTGGGCGGCCAGCTTGCGGACGAGTGGGGTGACGTAGGCGGAGCTCTCGTCGGTGCCGCCGTCGTCACTGCCACGGGTGGCCGTGGAACTGGCCGGAGCGGTGGCGGTTGCCGGTGCGGCAGCCTCCGGAGCGCTCGCGTCGGCCGGGGCGGTGGTCGCGCCTCCGCCGGCGCCGTCTCCGGAGCTCGAGGCCTGGCTGGCCGCTTGGGTGCCCTGCTCCGCCGTCGCCTGGGCGGGTGCCTCTTGCTCGGACGACGGCTTCGCCGCCCCCGGCTCCGCGGACGGTTGCGCCGGTTCCTGGGCCGCCGGTGCCTGCTGGACCGCTGACGGTGCCTCCTGCTCCGCGGACGGTGCCTCCTGCTCCGCGGACGGCTGCGCCGGCGCTCGGGCAGCGGCCGCCTGGTCGCCACCGCCCGCCTCGCCGCCCCCGCCGCCCTCACCGCCGATGACGGCCAGATCGCCGCCGACGGGCACGACCTCGTCCTCCTGGACGAGGATCTTGGAGACGACGCCGGCCGCCGGGGAGGGGATCTCGGTGTCGACCTTGTCGGTCGACACCTCGAGCAGCGGCTCGTCGAGCTCGACCGTGTCGCCCTCGGACTTCAGCCAACGCGTGACGGTTCCCTCGGTCACCGACTCACCTAGCGCCGGCATCGTGACCGTCTGACCCGCCGACCCCCCGGAGCCCGACCCACCACCGGACGGTTGCTGGCCACCACTCGACTGCTGTTGGCCGCCGCTCGACTGCTGTTGGCCATCGCCGCCCTGCGCCTGGTCAGCCTCGGGTTCCGAGGTCTGCGGGGCCATCGGCTGCTCGGTCGACGGAGCTTCCGGCTCGGGCTGCTCCGGTTCTGGTGCAGACGCATCGTCGGAGCCAGCGGGCTGCGACGACGGAGCGGCCTCGCTCGATTCGGCCGCCGCACCTCCCTCCGAGCCGCCCGACTCACCGGACGCCGCGCCCTCGCCGATCACGGCCAGGTCCGCGCCGACGGGTACGGTCTCGTCCTCCTGCGCGAGGATCTCCTGCAGCGTCCCCGCTACCGGCGACGGGATCTCGGTGTCGACCTTGTCCGTCGACACCTCGAGAAGGGGTTCGTCCACTTCGACGGAGTCGCCGATGTTCTTGAGCCATCGGGTGACCGTCCCCTCGGTGACGGACTCGCCCAGGGCCGGCATGGTCACGCGGTCGGACATGAGTTGGGACTCCTCGGCTGGCTGCGGGTTGACGATCGGTCAGTTGCCCCATCTTGGCCGACTGCACGGCCTCGTGGGAGGCACAGGTCAGGCGTGGGCGTGCAGCGGCTTCCCGGCGAGGGCGAGGTGCGCCTCGCCGAGGGCCTCATTCTGGGTCGGGTGCGCATGCACGAGGTTCGCCACGTCGGTAGGGAACGCGTCCCAGTTGACGAGAAGCTGCGCCTCACCGGCCTGCTCGCTCATCCGCGAACCGATCATGTGCACGCCGACGACCGGGCCGTCCTTCTCCCGCACCAGCTTCACGAAGCCTTGGGTCTGCAGGATCTGGGACTTGCCGTTGCCCCCGAGGTTGTACTCGTAGGTCTCGACCTCTCCGTATGCGTCTCGAGCCTCAGTCTCCGTGAGACCCACTGAGACGATCTCCGGCTCGCAGTAGGTCACTCGCGGGATGCCCTGATCCACGACGGGCGCGGGGGAGAGCCCGGCAATCTCCTCGGCGACGAAGATGCCCTGGGCGAACCCGCGGTGCGCGAGCTGGGGTCCCGGCACGATGTCTCCCACCGCATACACGTTGGACACGTTCGTGCGCAGCCGCTCACCCGTGGGCACGAATCCGCGCTCGACGGTGATGCCGGCCTCCTCGTAGCCAAGGCCCTCGGTCGTCGGGCCGCGGCCGACGGCGACCAGCAGCAGGTCGGCCTCGACCGGCTCGCCGTCTTCGAGCCCGACCGTGACGACGTCACCCTCCTGCCGTGCGCCGGCGAACCGGACGCCGGTGCGGAAGACGATGCCGCGCTTGCGGAACGCTCGCTGCAGCTGGTTCGAGAC
>JBKPKI010000196.1:0-20078 GCA_046731055.1 Actinomycetota bacterium
ATTCGGTCCGGTTTGCGAATGGTGCTGGAGTCGCAGGGGATTGGCGTCGTGGCGGAGGCGGCGAACGGCGTGGAGGCGGTCGAGCAGACCCGCCGGCTGAGGCCCGATGTCGTGCTGATGGACATCCGGATGCCGGTGGTCAACGGGATCGCCGCCACCGCGACCATCGTGCGCGAGCGGCTGCCGTCGCGCGTTCTGGTCCTCACGACGTATGACCTCGACGGGCTGGTCTACGGGGCGCTTCGGGCGGGTGCCGCCGGGTTCCTGCTGAAGACGACGGCCCCCGATCGGCTGGTCGCCGGGATCGAGCTCGTGGCCGCCGGTGAGGCGCTGCTCGCGCCCTCGCTCACCCGGCGCCTCATCGAAGAGCACGTGCGCGGTCCGGAGCCGGTGACCGGGACGCCTGCGGCCCTGTCATCTCTGACCGCCCGCGAGGTCGACGTGCTCCGTCTGGTGGCCCGCGGCTTGACCAACGACGAGATCGCCGGCCGGCTCGGCGTAAGCCCGGTGACGGTCAAGACGCACGTCAACCGGATCCTGGCCAAGCTCGGAGCGGACACGCGCGCCCAGGCCGTCGTCCAGGCCTACGAGTGCGGTCTGGTCAGGGCGGGGGAGAGCTCAAGACCTCGTCGTTGATCCGTTCGGGACGGAACCCGTAGCCGATGAACCGCGCGGTCACTGGTCGTAGCGCGGTGAGCACAGCGCTGGGAACGGTGCGCTCGAACCGGTTCGGCGGGTCGTGCACCAGCTCCCGACCGCTGCGCAGGAACCGGTGGGCGGCGATCTGGATCCGCTGCATCAGCGCCGTCGGCCGCTGGCGCCGCCGCTGGACCTGCCGAGCGGCGTCGTCCAGCGCCGCGTCGTCGTCGGGACGTGAGCGCAGCACCGACACCAGCCGGTTGGCCGCAGCCACCGCATCCTGGATGGCGTAGTTGATGCCGACGCCGAGCGCCGGCGACATCGCGTGCGCCGCGTCCCCGATGCACAGCGCCCCCGGCACCGACCACCGAGGCAGCATGTCGACCTGGACCGTCAGCAACTTGACCGCGTCCCAGTCGGCGAGGGCGTCGACGCTCTCGGACAGGGGCGGTGCGCATCGGGCGATGCGCTCTCGGAAGGCCGGCAGTCCAACAGCCTTGATGTCGTCGAACGTCCCCTTCGGGATGAGGACGCCGCACTGGAGGTAGTCGGGACGCGGGATGGTCACGACCATCGTGTCGGCGCGGATGTACGCAAGGGTGTCGGGCAGCAGGACCGTCGGCCTCGGCAGCCGCAGCCACAGCACGTCGATGGGCACGCCGGTTTCGTCGGCGACGAGCCGGAGCCGATCCCGCACCGTGGAGTGGCGACCGTCCGCGGCCACCGTGAAGGTCGCGCCCACGTGGATCTCTCCGTCGTCCGTCCGCGCGACGACGCCGGTGACCCGTCCCGCAGTTCGGACCACGTTGATCACCTCGGCGCCCATGACCAGTCGGAAGTCGGCGTACCGGCGACCCTCCGCGGCGAGCAGATCGAGGAGGTCCCACTGCGGCATCATGGCGACCTCGCGGTTCGTCCCCCGTAGTCGTCCGAAGTCGATCGGGTGGAGCCGCATGGACCCGACAACGATGTCGAGTGTGCGCAGTCGAGTGTGGGAGATGGCCTCGAGCTTGTCGCGAAAGCCCAGCTGGTCAATGAGATCGAGCGTCGACGGATGCACCGTGTCGCCACGGAAGTCGCGAAAGAAGTCCTCGTGCTTCTCGAGGACGAGGACGTCGATCCCCGCGCGGGCCAACAGAAGTCCGAGCATCATGCCCGCGGGACCGCCGCCGGCGACGCATACGCGCGCGGTGAGCCGCTCGACTGGAAGGCTCATGGCGCCAGTCTGCCCCGCGGCACCGGCCATCTCGTTGCACGGGGACTCGGGCGATGGGTAGGTTCGCTGGCAGCGCCGCCGACCGTCCGCAGAGCCGAAGGAGCACCCGTGGCCCTCCCGCCGCTGACCCCGGAGCAACGAGCCGCCGCTCTGGCCAAAGCAGCGGTCGCCCGTCGGGAGCGGGCCGCCGCCAAGAACCGGCTCAAGTACTCGCAGGGCTCCCTCGCGGATGTCATCAAAGAGGGCAAGGACAACGAGGTCATCGGGAAGATGAAGGTCTCGGCGCTGCTGGAGTCGCTGCCCGGAGTCGGCCGAGTTCGGGCGCGCCAGATCATGGACGAGGTCGGGATCTCGGAGTCGCGTCGCGTGCGCGGCCTCGGCGCAAACCAGGCCGCAGCGCTCATCGCCCGCTTCGACCGGGAGTGACCGAGCCGGCCGCCGAGCCCGAGGCGCCGCCCTCCCGCCTCGTCGTCCTGGCCGGGCCGACGGCCGTCGGCAAGGGAACCGTTTCCGCATACATCCGAGCGCACTTCCCGCAGGTGTGGCTGTCCGTCTCCATGACGACGCGGCCACCGCGACCGGGTGAGGTCGACGGAGTCCATTACCACTTCGTCGACGACGCCGAGTTCGACCGGCTCGTGGCGGCGGGGGAGTTCCTCGAGTATGCGATCGTGCACGGCCGCGCGAAGTACGGCACTCCGCGGGGTCCGGTGGAGCGAGCTCTGCGCGAGGGCCGCTTGGCGATGCTCGAGATCGACCTGCAGGGTGCCCGTCAGGTGCGCGACTCCATGCCGGGCGCGTTGTTCGCCTTCCTCGCGCCGCCGTCGTGGGAGGAATTGGTCCGCCGGCTCGTGGGGCGAGGTACCGAAGGGGACGAGGAGCGGGAGCGGCGTCTGCAGACGGCGCGGGACGAGCTGGCGGCCGCGCCGGAGTTCGACGTGGTCATCGTCAACGACGACGTTCGTCGGGCCAGCGAAGAGCTCGTATCATGGATGCGATCGCGTCAGCGGGAACTCTGACGCTGCCCTATCGAGGAGACGAGAGCCAACCCATGTCCGGAACCGTGGCCAACCCCATCGGCATCACCAACCCGCCGATCGACGACCTGCTCCAGGCGGCCGACAGCAAGTATGCGCTCGTCATCTACTCGGCCAAGCGCGCCCGCCAGATCAACGCCTACTACAGCCAGCTGCAGGAGGGCCTCCTCGACTACGTCGGCCCGCTGGTGGAGACCGAGATCAGCGAGAAGCCGCTGTCGATCGCGTTGCGGGAGATCAATCACGGCCTGGTGACCGCCGAGGCCGCTCCCGAGGAGTGACACCGGGAGCGACGCAGGGATCGACGCAGCCGTGACCGGTGAGCCTGGGAAGCCGCGCGTCGTCCTCGGCGTCGGCGGCGGCATCGCCGCATACAAGGCTGCGCTGCTGCTGCGCCTGTTCACGGAGTCGGGCCACGACGTCACCGTGGTGCCCACGGCATCGGCGCTGCGGTTCGTCGGCGCGCCCACGTGGGAGGCGCTGTCCGGCAAGCCGGTGTCCGCCGACGTCTGGTCCGACGTACCGGCGGTTCCGCACGTCCGAATCGGCAAGCACGCTGACCTCGTCGTCGTCGCGCCGGCCACCGCCGACCTGCTGGCGCGGGCCGCCGCCGGGCTGGCCGACGACCTGCTGACGACAACCTTGCTCACGGCGCACTGTCCCGTGGTGTTCGCGCCGGCCATGCACACCGAGATGTGGGAGCACCCGGCCACCCAAGCCAACGTCGCCACACTCACGTCGCGCGGCGCTCACCTTGTCCCGCCGGCGTCCGGGCGGCTCACCGGCGAGGACACCGGTCCTGGGCGACTTCCCGAGCCGGAGGAGATCTTCGCGGTCTGCCGTCGCCTCCTCTCGCTTCCGGACTCACCTTCTCATCGCTTTTCGGTTGCCGGGCCTGCTCGAATCGATAACAACGTGAGCCTGGAAGCGGGAAAGCCGCTGGCGGGGCGGCGCGTCGTCGTCAGCGCGGGCGGGACGCGGGAGCCGCTCGATCCGGTGCGGTACCTCGGGAACCGGTCCTCCGGCAAACAGGGGTATGCGTTGGCGCAGGTCGCAGCAGCTCGCGGGGCGTCGGTGACGCTGGTCTCGGCGAACACCTCGCTGCCCGCGCCCGACGGCGTCGAGCTGGTGCCGGTCGGTACCGCCCTGGAGCTTCAGGAGGCTATTACCCAGGCCGCCAAGGACGCGGATGTGGTCGTCATGGCCGCGGCGGTGGCCGACTTCCGGCCGCGGAGCTACGCCGAAGCCAAGATCAAGAAGACCTACCACGATCCCGTCGAGGCCGACGGCAGCCCGGACGAGTCGGCGCCCACCATCGAGCTGGTCCGGAACCCGGACATCCTCGCCGGGCTCGTCGAGGCGCGCGGTGCCGCGGAGCGGCCGGTCATCGTCGGCTTCGCCGCCGAGACCGGAGACGAGACCGGCACCGTTCTCGAGCTCGCCCGCGCCAAGCTCGTCCGCAAGGGCTGCGACCTGCTCGTCGCCAATGAGGTCGGCCTGCACAAGGGGTTCGGCACCGAGGGCAACACCGTCCACCTGCTGTTCCGCGACGGCCTGCCCGGGGCTCCTCGGGATCGCAGCGCCGGCCCTGCTCCGAAGGTCACGATCGCCGCCGAGGTGTGGGATGGCGTACAGGCGATCCTCGATCCCCGTTAGACTCGCCCGCGGTTCGGGGACCTCATGCACCGAACCTGCCCCGCTCGCCAGCCAGGAGACCTGAGTGCCAGAACGCTTGTTCACGTCCGAGTCCGTCACCGAGGGACACCCGGACAAGATCTGCGACCAGGTCAGCGACGCCATCCTCGACGCGATGCTCGAGCAGGACGCCGGCGCCCGGGTCGCGGTGGAGACCATGGTCACCACCGGTCTGGTGCACGTCGCCGGAGAGGTGACGACCGAGGCCTACGTCGAGATCCCCTCGATCGTCCGTGAGACGGTCCTCGGGATCGGGTACGACTCGTCCACCAAGGGCTTTGACGGCGCGTCGTGCGGCGTCGAGGTGTCGATCGGTCAGCAGTCGCCCGACATCGCGCAGGGCGTCGACACCGCATATGAGAGCCGCACCGGAACCGTCGACCCCTTCGACAAGCAGGGCGCTGGCGACCAGGGGCTCATGTTCGGGTATGCGTGCGAGGACACGGCGGAGTACATGCCCCTGCCGATCTACCTGGCCCACCGGCTCGCCGAGCGGCTCACGGCGGTGCGCAAGGCCAGTGACCTGGCGTACCTGCGCCCTGACGGCAAGACCCAGGTGACCATTGCCTACGACGGAGACCGGGCCGTGCGCCTCGACACCGTCGTGCTCTCGACGCAGCACGCCGCCGACGTCTCGCTGGAGGCGTTGCTGCAGCCCGACATCCGCGAGCACGTCATCCACCCCGTGCTCGAGGAGCTCAAGGACACGGGCACCGTGCTCGACACGTCCGAGTACCGGACGCTCATCAACCCGACGGGGCGGTTCGAGATCGGCGGCCCGATGGGTGACGCCGGCCTCACCGGGCGGAAGATCATCGTCGACACCTACGGCGGCATGGCTCGCCACGGTGGCGGCGCGTTCTCCGGCAAGGACCCGTCGAAGGTCGACCGGTCGGCCGCGTATGCGATGCGCTGGGTGGCCAAGAACGTCGTCGCCGCAGGGCTGGCCACGCGCTGCGAGATCCAGGTGGCGTATGCCATCGGCACGGCCAAGCCGGTCGGCCTCTACGTCGAGACGTTCGGCACGGAGTCGGCGCCGGTGGACCGGATCCAGGCGGCAATCACGTCGGTCTTCGACCTGCGCCCCGCGGCGCTCATCGAGCAGCTGGACCTACTGCGGCCGATCTACAAGCCAACAGCCGCCTATGGACACTTCGGGCGGACCCACGCCGACGGCGTGACCAACGCCTTCACGTGGGAGCAGACCACCAAGGTCGAGGCCCTGCAGGCTGCCGTCCACGGCTGACACCGCCACGGCCGGTCTGAAGGGGCCGGTAGCACAAGGTCTGCGCGCACGTCGTGGCCAGCGCGCAGACCGTGCACCGTCTGCGTTCTGACCGTGGCGTGTGCGCAGACGTCGCGGTCAACGGGGTCGGCTCCGCACGTCGGGGCCGTCGCCCTCATCTGCTAGACCTGCGGCCGTGTCCACCGCCGACGACGCCACCCGTCTCGTGACCCTGCCGGTCGCGGCCGTCGTCGTCGACACCGGGCTTCCGCACCTCGACCGGGTGTTCGAGTACGCGGTACCGGCCGAGCTGTCCGACGCGGCGCAGCCCGGGTGCCGGGTGCGGGTGCGCTTCGCCGGGCGCGACCTGGACGGCTTCGTCGTCCAGCGGCGTCCGTATGCCGAACACCCCGGCCGGCTCGCCGCCGTCCGGCGAGTCGTCAGCTCGGAACCCGTTCTCACGCCCGAGATCCTGACGCTCTGTCGCGCCGTCGCCGACCACCATGCCGGCGTCCTGGGCGACGTCCTGCGGCTTGCCGTGCCCAAGCGCCATGCCGCCGCCGAGCGTGCGCTCGACAAGTCCGGACCCCCCACGCTGGCCATGATTCCTGCGCCCGAACCGTGGCCGTGGTCCGCATACCCCGCTGGGGAAGCCCTGCTGCGACGCATCGCGGCGGGTGAGGCTCCGGCAGCCGCGTGGCTGGCCCTGCCCGGCCGGGCACCCGAAGAGGACTGGCCGCGCGCGCTCGCCGTCGCCGCTGCGACCACGGTGGCCGGCGGCCGGGGTGCCCTGGTCGTCGTTCCCGACCACCGCGACGTCGACCGCGTCGATGCGGAGCTCGGCGCCCTCCTCGGCCCCGGCCAGCACGTGAGACTGACTGCCGATCAGGGCCCGCAAGCCCGCTACACGGTCTGGCTCAAGGTCTTGCGCGGCCACGTCCGCTGTGTAGTCGGTACCCGCGCCGCCGCCTTCGCTCCGCTCCACCACCTCGGCCTGGTGGCCTGGTGGGACGACGGCGACGACCTCTTGGAGGAGCCGCGAGCGCCATACCCTCACGTCCGCGAGGTCCTCCGACTTCGCGCGACCCAGAGCGGGGCAGCCCTGCTGACCGGCGGGTTCGCGCGCAGCGTCGCCGTCCAGCAGCTCGTCGAGGACGGCGTCCTCATGCCGGTCCAGGCCCGGGCCGACGCCCTCCGCGCGGCCGCGCCGCGGGTCCACGTCGCCGGTGACGACCTCGACCGGAGCGGTCCGGCCGCTTTGGCCCGGCTTCCACCCCTTGCCTGGCGAACGGCCAAGGCCGCGCTCGAGCACGGCCCGGTCCTCGTCCAGGTCCCGCGGCGCGGCTACCTGCCCGCCCTGGCCTGCCAGCACTGTCGCGAACCGGCTCGCTGTCCTCGCTGCCACGGTCCGATGGGTATGCCCGAGGGCCTCTCGGTTCCGACCTGCCGCTGGTGTGGCGCGACCTACGGGACTGAGGGCTTCGTCTGCCCCGAGTGCGAGGGCCGCGAGCTCCGGTCCACGGTGGTCGGAGCACACCGGACGGCCGAGGAGCTCGGCCGCGCTTTCCCCGGGGTTCCGGTCCGGACCTCCGGCTCCGGCGAGGTGCTCGCCTCCGTCGACCGTCAGCCGGCCCTCGTCATCGCCACCCCCGGAGCCGAGCCGGTCGCCGACGGGGGATATTCGGCGACGCTGCTCCTCGACGGTTGGTCGCTGCTCGACCGGTCGGGTCTTGACGCCGCCATGGAGGCGCTACGCCGATGGCTCGGTGCCGCCGCTCTGACTCGGCCCGCGACCGACGGCGGCAGCGTCGTCCTCGCCGGCACCCCGACGCATACGACCATTCCGGCGGTGGAGGCGCTGGTCCGCTGGGATCCGGTCTGGCTAGCGTCCCGTGAGCTGGCCGAGCGGGTCGAGCTGGCCCTGCCGCCCGCGGTCACGATGGCCCAGGTCGTCGGGCCCCGCGGCCCCCTGGTCGCGGCGGTCGAGGGGGCGTCGCTCCCCACCAGCGTCGAGCGGCTCGGTCCGCTGCCGTTCCGGGGGCCGTCGCCGACGGCGGGACCCCCGCTGGCTCAGGTGCTCCTTCGGGTGCCTCGACGACAGCACGACGACCTTGCCCACCACCTCGCCGCGCTGAGGGCCGAGCGGTCCGCGCGCAAGGAAGTGGAGTCGGTGTCGGTGCGGATGGATCTCGCGGACGGTCAGTCCTGAGCGGCCTGCTGCTTGAGCTTGCGCCAACCGCCGGCGCGGTTGTTGGCGATGATCTGACGGAACATCGCCAGGAGCGCCGGCCGGTTGATCTCCTGACCCGCGTAGACCGAGATCATCCGCCCGGTCGCGTTGCTATGGCCACCGGTGATGATGCCCTCGGGATCGGGGACGATCGCTCCGTCGTAGAGGAAGACGTTGACGTGGTCCTTCGTGCCCAGCAGCGCGCAGATGTTGCCCCGGAGGACGAAGTACGGCTGCACGGTGCGCTTGATCGTCTCCTCGACCTCCGGGTCGGCCTCGTGCACAAGGTCTCGGACCTCGTGGCAAATGGCCTGCTGCCACTCGGGCAGCCCGTCGATGTACGCGTCGACTCGGGGGTCCTTCTCGTATGCGGATCCTCCACCTCGTGCCGCTGCTCGTCCAGGCATGGCCCAACGTAACGCTCCGCACGCGGGCCGTCCCTACCGGAGAATGACGACAACGGACCATTCGACGAGGAGGAGCGGATGCTCGCCTACGGAGCGGTGCTGCTCTCGGCCGTGTGCTCCGGCACCGCGACGATCCTCCAGGCGGGCGTGGCCCGGCGGTTGCCGACCGCCAACCGGCTCGACGCCGGGCTGCTGCTGCGGCTGCTCCGACGCTCCCCGTACCTCGCGGCGCTCGCCCTGCTGATCGCCGGCATGCTGCTCGCGATCTTCTCGTTGCGCACGCTGCCCCTCTATCTCGTCCAGTCGGTCCGCTCCTCGAGCCTGGGGGTGACGGCGCTGCTCTCGGTGCTGGTCCTCAAGCAGCGGCTCATCTGGTCCGAGCTGGCGGCCGTCGCCGCGGTCGTCCTGGGCATCGTCGTCCTGGCCCTCACCTCCGGTCCCCAGGAGCCGGCCGACGTCGGCGACGCCACCAGATTCGCGATGCTGGCCGCGGTCGCGGTGCTCGGCCTCGCTGCGGTTCTTGCGGCGCGGCAGCCGGCCGGTATCCGCTCCGGCGTCACGCTGGGCATCATCGCGGGACTGTCTCTCGCTGTGCTCGTGCTGGGGGCGCGGATCCTGCGCGGATTTGCTCCCTTGACCGTGCTGGCCGACCCGGCGGCGTGGGCCATGGGATTCGCCGGGCTGCTCGGCCTGCTGCTCTCGGCAACCGCGATGCAGCGAGCCTCCGTGGTCACCGTGACGGCCGCCATCGTCGCCACCGAGGCCGTTGCGGCGGCGCTGCTCGGGCTGGTCGTGTGCGGAGACCGACCGCTGGCCGGGACCGAGGGGTATGCGGTCGTGGGCTTCTCGTTGGCCCTCGCCGGAGCGCTGGGACTGGCTCGGTTCGGGGCTCCGGCCGAGGAGGAGGTCGCCGGTCCGCGCTCCTGAGCCTGCTCGGGTCCTCTGACGGGTGCACGGTCGGTCAGTTCGCCGCTGAGCCGATCGACAGGCCTGACCGGGCGAATCGGCCCGGATCGGCTGGAAATGGCCACTCGTGCCTGTCGTTCGCGACCGCCGCTCGACCTCCCCAAGAAGTGTTTGACGGATGCGGCAAGGGCGCGGCATACTGCCAAACATGTCTTTGGTAGGTCAGCGGCCGGGGATGCGACGGCTGCGCGCAACCGCCCACCCGCTCCGGCTCGAGATGCTCTCTCTCCTGACCGGCGCAGCACTGAGCGCCGCCGAAGTGGCTCGGGAGCTCGGCGTCACGCAGGCCAACGCGTCCTACCACCTGCGTCTGCTGCACAGGGCCGGGCTGCTCGAGGAAGCCGGTCAGGAGAAGGTCAACGGGGGCCTGGCCAAGCGGTACCGCGCCCTCTGGGACCGGCAGGAGCCGCGCGACCCGATGCACGGCGACGCGGACGCCGACGCCGAGATCCGGGCCATGCTCGAGGTCGCGACCGCGCGGCTGGCGCAGCGGCGGCGCGGTACCCCCGGCGTCTATACCGACGCAGCGCTCTGGGTCGAGGCGGAGGTCTGGGGGGCGGTTCTCGAGCGACTCGCCGATGTGTCGCGCCTCGTACATGAGTCGGCCCGGCCGCCGCGGACCCAGGGAACGGTGCACGCCAACCTGTCCGTGCTGGCCTTCCGGATGGAAGAGGGCCGGTGACCTGGCGCGAGGCCCTCGGCGTCCTGGGGCAGCGACGGTTCGCCTGGTACTTCGCCGCACGCACCGTCTCCACCGCCGGCACCGCCATGGCACCGGTCGCACTCGCGTTCGCCGTCCTCAACCTCACGGACTCCGGCGGTGCGCTGGCGCAGGTGCTCACGGTGCGGACCGCAGCCATGGTGCTGTTCCTGCTCGTCGGCGGCGTCGTCTCGGACCGGATGTCACGGACCACCGTGCTGCAGCTGGCTCACGCCCTGACCGCCGTCACTCAGGGCATCGCCGCGGCCCTCGTCATCACCGGCCACGCCGACCTGTGGATGTTCACCGGGATCGAGGCGCTGAACGGCGCCGCAGCGGCGTTCACCTTTCCCGCCATGGCCGGCATCGTCCCGCTCGTCGTCGACCGAGGCCGGCTGCAACCCGCCAATGCGCTGCTGGCGTTCTCCCGCAGCGGGCTGACCGTCGTCGGGCCTGCGGTCGCCGGCCTGCTCGTGGTCACCGTCGGTCCGGGCTGGGCGCTGGCCTACGACGCGGTGACGTACGTCGTCGCGATCCTCTGCCTCTGGCGGGTGCGGCTGCCGGCTCGCGACGCCGGGTCGACGCCCGATCGGACGTCGATGTGGGTCGAACTGCGCGACGGCTGGTCGGAGTTCGCTTCACGAACGTGGCTGTGGGTCGTGGTCGTCGTCTTCGGGTTGCTCAACGCCATCCACTTCGGAACCCTCGGGGTGCTCGGACCGCTCGTGTCCAGCCGGGTGACTGCTCTGGGGGCGGACGGCTGGGGTCTCGCCCTCAGTGCAGAGGCGGTGGGCACGGTCGTCGCGACGGTGCTCATGCTGCGGCTGTCCATACGCCATCCGTTGCGCGTCGGCATGATCGCCATCGCGGTGATCGCCGTCCCGATCGTCATGCTCGGGCTCTCGCCGTCGACCTGGCCGCTCGTCCTGGCGATGTTCGTCGCCGGGTCGGGCACCGAGCTCTTCGGTGTCGGCTGGTCCACGGCCATGCAGGAGCACATTCCCGAGGCGGTCCTTTCACGGGTGTCGAGCTACGACGCGCTCGGCTCCTTCGTGGCGATGCCCTTGGGGTCGGTGGCGTTCGGTCTCCTCGCCGACCGCTTCGACCCCGAGGTGGTGCTCGTCGTCAGCGGCATCCTGTACGCGGCCCTTGCCCTGGGCACGCTCGCCTCCCGCTCGGTCCGGAACCTTCGCAACGAGCCGGTGGCGAGCCCTGCCTAGACTGCGGCCGTGTCGATCAAGGAGATCCGCCTGTTCGGCGACCCGATCCTGCGAACCCCTGCCGTCGAGGTCGTCGACTTCGACCAGGAGCTGCGCACCCTCGTGGCCGACCTGACCGACACCATGGTTGACGCACCCGGTGCCGGGCTGGCCGCACCTCAGATCGGGGTCGGACTGCGCGTCTTCACCTGGCACGTCGACGGCGAGCTCGGCCACCTCGTCAACCCCGTTCTGCGCCTGTCCGACGACTGCCAGGACGGTCCGGAGGGCTGCCTGTCCTTCCCCGGCCTGCGGCAGGACGTCCGGCGGGCCGCGCGCACGGTTGCGACCGGGTTCGACATGTTCGGGGAGCCGGTGACCATCGAAGCCGACGAGCTCCTCGCGCGGTGCCTCCAGCACGAGACCGACCATCTCGACGGCATCCTCTTCGTCGACCGGATGGACCCGGCTCAGCGCAAGCTGGCGATGCGGGCCATCCGCGAGTCCGAGTGGGCCGGCGGGCCGGTTCCCACGGTCCGGCTCAGCCCGCACTCCACCTTCGGCCGGGGCATGTAGTGCGGCTGGTCTTCGCCGGCACGCCCGACACCGCCGTGCCCAGCCTCGACGCGCTCGCGTCGTCCTCGCACGAGGTCGTCGCCGTCGTCACCCGGCCAGACGCCCCGGCCGGACGGGGACGGTCGGTCCTTCCGTCGCCGGTGCGGGTGCGCGCCGAAGCTCTGGGTATGCCGGTCCTCACGCCGGTCTCGGCGAAGGACCCTGGCTTCTACGAGACACTGCGCGGGCTGGCGCCGGACGCGTGTCCGGTCGTCGCGTACGGCGCGATCATCCCGCGCGCCGCGCTGGACATCCCGCGGTACGGCTGGGTGAACCTGCAC
Source organism: Actinomycetota bacterium (assembly GCA_046731055.1). Taxonomy (GTDB): domain Bacteria; phylum Actinomycetota; class Actinomycetes; order Actinomycetales; family Dermatophilaceae; genus Lapillicoccus. The sequence goes on from JBKPKI010000196.1 coordinate 12,211, forward strand.
TTCTCCCTGCTGCCGGCCTGGAGAGGTGCGGCGCCGGTTCAGCGCGCGGTCATGGCGGGCGACGACGTGACCGGCGCCTCGACGTTTCAGATCGAGGAAGGTCTCGACACCGGACCGGTCCTCGGAACGATGACCGAAAAGATCCGGCCTACCGACACGGCCGGTGACCTCCTCGCCCGGCTCGCCGTCGGCGGCGCCGGGCTCCTTCTGGCGACGATGGACGGCATCGAGGCCGGTTCGCTCGTGCCGGAACCCCAACCCGCCTTAGGGGTCTCGTTCGCTCCCAAGGTCACGGTCGAGGACGCGCGGATCGACTGGTCGCGGCCCTCGTTCGTCGTCGACCGTCAGATCCGGGGCTGCACGCCCAATCCTGGAGCGTGGACGACGTTCCGCGGCGAGCGGGTCAAGATCGAACCAGTGACACCGCTCGATCACGAGGCGGCTGATCAGCCGGGAACCGTCGTCGCCGGAAAGCGGGAGGTGCACGTCGCCACCGGGTCCGGACACGTCCGGCTGGGGGTCGTGCAGGGGCATGGCCGGAAGCCGATGCCAGCCGCGGACTGGGCTCGCGGCATGCGGATCGAGCCCGGCGAGCGGTTCGCGGATGCCTGAGCGGCGGCCGCCGCGACGCCGGTCTACGCAGCGCCCGTCCGAGCGCGGCCGCCAGGCGGACCCGGTGCGGCTGGCGGCGTACTCCGTGATGCGGAGCGTGGCGGACGGCGCCTACGCCAACCTAGAGCTGCCAAAGACATTGCGGGACAAGAGGATCGACGGTCGCGACGCGGCGTTCGCTACTGAGCTGGTATACGGCGCGACTCGGATGCGCGGGTTGTACGACCGGGTGATCGAGGTCGCTGCCCGCCGTCGGCCGGCCGACATCGACGACGCGGTGCTCGACACGCTGCGGCTCGGGGTGCACCAGCTGCTCGGTATGCGAGTGGCCCAGCACGCGGCGGTCGACGAGTCGGTCGCGTTGGCTCGCCAGGTCAACGGGATCGGGGCGTCAGGCTTCGTCAACGCGGTGCTCCGGCGTGCGTCGGAGCGGAGCCGGGACGAGTGGCTGGAGGTCGTTGCTCCAGCGGATATGGAGCCACTTGCCGCTGCCGCGGTCCGCACCAGCCACCCGGAGTGGGTGGTGCGTGCGCTCCGCCAGGCCCTGCTCGGTCACGGCACGGCGACCGCCGACGACGTCGACGTACAGCTGGCGGCCCTGCTGAATGCGGACAACGCGCCGCCGCGGGTGACGCTGGCGGCCCGCCCGGGTCTCGTCGACGCCGGCGATCTGCTCGGAGAGGGTGCATCACCTGGTCCGCTCGCGCGGACCGCGATCGTCCTCGACCACGGCGACCCGAGCGTTATCCCGGCCGTGCACGAGGGACGGGCGGCGGTGCAGGACGAGGGATCCCAGCTGGTCGCTCTGGCTCTCGCTGCGGCCCCGGTCGAGGACAGTGTCGGGCGCGAAAGATGGCTCGACCTCTGCGCGGGACCGGGCGGCAAGGCCGGACTGCTGGCCGGCCTGGCTCTCCAACGCGACGCCGATCTGGTGGCCAACGAGCTGAATCCCGTTCGCGCCAATCTGGTGCGCCAGACGATGGCCACCGCCATGTCGCGCGGCCGTCCCGGACAGATCACTGTCCGGACCGGCGACGGCCGGGACGTCGGCGCGAGCGAGCCCGACGCATACGACCGAGTCCTCGTCGACGCTCCGTGCGCAGGTCTTGGGGCGCTGCGGCGCCGGCCAGAGGCCCGCTGGCGGCGAGAGCCGTCCGACGTCCCCAGTCTTGCGACACTGCAGCGCGAGCTGCTGACCAGCGCGCTCGACGCGACCCGGCCCGGGGGCGTCGTCGCATACGCGACCTGCAGTCCCCACCTCGGAGAGACGCGGTTCGTCGTGTCCGACGTCGTCAAGCGGCGCAGCGACGTCGAGCTCGTCGAGGCCGGGCCGTTGGTCACGGACCGCGGGGGTCGGCCGGTCGAGGGGACCGGTGACGCGCCATTCGTCCAGCTGTGGCCGCACCGCCATGGCACGGACGGCATGTTCCTTGCCGTGCTCCGCCGCCGCTGACCGGCTTGCTCTCCTTCCAGGCTCACGTTGTCCCTACTTTCGGGCCCTCCGGGGTCGCGAAATCGACAAGAACGTGAGCCCGGAAGCAGAAAGGCGGTCAGCCGGTGCGGTGCTGCAGCGCCTGGGCCACCGCGAGGCGGTCGACGAGGTCGTTCATCGCGTCGCCGGAGTGACCCTTGACCCACCGAAAGGTGACGTCGCCGCGGTCCTTGACGATCTCCACCAGCGGCTCCCAGAGGTCACGGCTCACCACCGGCTTCTTCGCCGACGTGATCCAGCCGCGGGCCTGCCAGCCTCGCCACCAGCCGTCGCGGAAGCAGTTGACGACGTACGTCGAGTCGCTGACGACGACGAGCGGGCTGTCGGCGACCGCGCGAACCGCCTCGAGCGCGGCCTGGATCTCCATCCGCTGGTTGGTCGTCAACGGGTGTCCACCGGAGTCTTGGCGACCGTCGGCCACCGCCCAGGCCCAGCCGCCGGGTCCGGGGTTCCCCGAACAGGCACCGTCGGTGTAGACGGCGGTGGCGTCCTCGGGCCACGGCATGACGGCCCGCCGGGACCGGACCGGGCCGCGGGCCGGTGATCCGGCCGACGCCGACGTCACCGAGAAGAGGTCCTCCTGCACCGAACGACCGTACCGAGTGCTTCTAGGGTGGCTGGGTGCAGATCTCGCCGAGCATCCTGTCTGCCGACTTCGCGAACCTGCAGGCCGAGCTGGACGCCATCCGGACCGCCGACTGGGCGCACGTCGACGTCATGGACAACCACTTCGTGCCGAACCTGACGCTCGGCCTGCCGGTGGTCGAGGCGCTTCGCAAGGTCACCCCGGTTCCCCTCGACTGCCACCTCATGATCGACGACCCGGACCGCTGGGCGCCCGGGTACGCGGAGGCCGGGGCGGAGTCCGTGACCTTCCACGCCGAGGCGGCGGCCGATCCGCGCGGGCTGGCGCGGACGCTGCGCGACCTCGGGGTGAGGGCGGGGCTGGCCATCAAACCCAAGACCCCGTGGGAGCCGTACGAGGAGCTGCTCCCCGAGCTCGACATGGTGCTGGTCATGACGGTCGAGCCCGGATTTGGTGGCCAGGCGTTCATGGCCGACCAGATGCCCAAGGTCCGCGCGGTGCGCGAGTCGGTCAGGCGTTTCGGCGGCGAGGTGTGGATCCAGGTCGACGGCGGGGTCAGCGCCGCCACCATCGAGCAGTGCGCCGAGGCGGGCGCCGACGTCTTCGTCGCCGGCTCCGCGGTCTACGGCAAGGACGACGTCGCCGGCGCGATCGCCGAGCTGAGGGCGCTGGTCGCCGCCCACCACTGAGGTCGCTCAGCGTCGGCAGGTGTCAACGGAGCCGGATCGGGGCATGTAGGAAAGCCTCGGGGCCTTTCCTGCCTGCCCTATCCGACCCGCCAGGAGTGCTCAGTGGAAGCGCCGAACGGACTCGTCGGCGACCGGTACCGGTTCGTGCGACTCGTCGGTCGCGGCGGTATGGGTGCGGTCTGGGAGGGCTGGGACGAGCGCCTTCGCCGCTCGGTGGCCCTCAAGGTGTTCCACGCCCAGGATCAGCTCCCTCCCGCCGAGGCGGAGCACCTGACCGAGCGGGCGATGCGAGAGGCACGCGTGGTCGCCCGCCTGCAGCACCGCCACGCCATCTCGATCTACGACGTGGTGGAGTACGAAGGCCGGCCGTGCCTGGTCATGGAGTTCGTCCCGTCGCAGACATTGGCCGAGATCCTCGGCGAGCTCAAGACCCTTCACGAGGACGAGGCGGCGACCGTCGGCGCCCAGATCGCGTCCGCCCTGGCCGCGGCGCACGCCGCCGGGATCGTCCACCGCGACGTCAAACCGGGCAACATCCTGGTCGACGACGACGGCACCGCACGGATCAGCGACTTCGGCATCGCGCACGCCTTCGGAGAGACCACGCTGACGTCGGCGGGGATGCTCACCGGAACTCCCGCATATCTCGCTCCAGAGGTTGCCCGGGGCGAGGAGTCGTCGTATGCGTCGGACGTCTTCTCGCTGGGTTCGACGCTGTACGCGGCGCTCGAGGGGCGGCCGCCGTTCGGAGACCAATCGAACCCCATCGGACTGCTGCATCGGGTCGCATCCGGGCAGATCACGCCGCCTGAGCACGCCGGAGCGCTCACTCCGCTGCTGACCGAGATGCTCGCGTCCGACCCGCGCGACCGGCCCACGATGGCGCACGTAGCGGACGACCTCTACCGGTTCCAGGCGGCCGAACGCACGCCGGTGGCCGAGCCCGCCGTGACCGCACCCGCTGGCGGCGGAGGCGCCGACGAGCTTGTCCTCGGGACGCCCGGCGCACCAGACGGCTCGCGGTCGCGCCGCCGGCGCACGCTGGCTGCGGCTGCGCTCCTCGTGGCGGTTGCCCTGGCGATCGCGGTGGTGGTGTTGCTCCGGCCCGGAACACATGACCCCGCCGCGGGGCCGCAGCCCTCGAGCTCCTCGACCTCCGCAGCGTCGAAGGAGGCGCCGGCGGCAGCGTCGACGGCAGCCGCGGCCCCGACCAGTGGGGCGCCAATTACCGAGGAGGCGCCGCCTTCACCCACTGCGCCGACCGCGTCGCCGCCGGCGGCCGCTTCCCCAGCACCGTCCGCCACCACCCCGCCGCGGCCGCCGAGCGCCCTCCCCACACCGGTTGCGGTGAGCCGCCCGCCCACTGGGCAGCAGCTGGCGGCCGCTATCAGCAACTACTACAGCCTCGTGCCGCGGAACCTCGACCAGGCTTGGCCCCTCATGACCGCCGACTACCAGACCCGGCACGCCGGCGGCCGCGCCGCATACGAGCGGTTCTGGGGAGGCTTTTCGGCGGTGACCGCCACCCAGGTGGCCGGCTCCTCACCGTCGACCGCAACGGCGCTGCTCACGTACACCCGACTGGACGGCTCGGTCATCCGGGAGCGAACGACGTTCGGGCTGGTCGACGAGGGTGGCGTCCTGAAGATCGCCAGCTCGACCGTGATGAGCAGCTCGGGCTGACGGTGCTGGGGTGTGCGAGATCACCTGCGATCCCTCGCCGTCCGCGTGCGATACTTCGACGAGACGTGCTCCGGGGTCGGTGCAACTCCGAACCGGCGGTGACAGTCCGCGACCCGACCGCAGCCAGCGGCCGGTGGACCTGGTGAAACTCCAGGACCGACGGTGAAAGTCCGGATGGTAGGCAGCACGTAGCAGATCGGCCAAGCCTCTCAGCGGAGGTGCCGGTCTCGACGGCCGTCGTGCCGCTCGTCGTCCCGGAGCTCGCCCCCAGGGTTAGAGCACAAGGGAAGGACACGAGACCCATGGATCTGCTGCGGTGGCTGTACGAGGCCAGCATCCCCGTCGCCGGCTACGAGCTGCACTGGCTCGAGCTCATCGGCGTCCTCTTCGGCCTCGGGTCGGCCATCGGTGGACTGGTCCGCCGGGTCTGGGCGTGGCCGGTCGGCATCATCGGGAACGTCCTGCTCTTCTTCGTCTACATCACCGTGACGTTCGACCAGGCCGACGGACGCGCTCCGCTGTTCGGCCAGTCGGGGCGGCAGATCTTCTTCATCCTCACGAGCCTCTACGGATGGTGGCGCTGGAACCAGGTTCGCAAGCTCAACCACCACGGTGCGGACCAGCCGGCGATCACCCCCCGCTGGGCGACCACGCGCGAGCGCCTTGCCCTCGGCGCCCTGTGGCTGGTCGGCGTCCTCGTGGTCCAGCAGGTGTTCGCCACCATCGGTGCCAGCTGGCCGGCCCCGCGCTGGTACTTCTGGTGCGACGCGTGGATCTTCGTGGGCTCGATGATCGCGACCTACGCGATGGCTCGCGGCTGGAACGAGTTCTGGCTGGCGTGGATCGCCGTCGATGTCGTCGGGGTGCCGCTGTTGATCCACTCGGGGTACATCCCGACGGCGGTCCTGTATGCGTTCTACGCGGTCTTCGTCATCTACGGGTTCGTCGTCTGGTTGCGGGCGTCTCGCACCGAGCAGCCCGACCGTGAACCCGAGGCGGTGACGTCGACGGGCTAATTGTCGGGTCCAGCGATCGGTGCCGAGCCAACCGTCTACCGGAAGATCTACCCCATCAGAGTGGGGCCAGCCTTCCGTTTGGCCGGATCTCACGTCTCGTGCTCGCGCAGGTACCGCTCAACCTTCTCCAACCACTCGCGTTAGATGAACCCTTCGCCGGGAGGGTGGTAGTCCAAGGGGACCCGGTCCACGGCGTCGCTGAGCTCCTGCTCGGTGTGACAGTTCTCCAGCAGTTGACCGAGCTCCGACCGAGCAGCCTGACGATCTTCGAGCGGCTCGTTGGCCACGAAGTCCTCGACGGCCTCCCAGGCGTTTGAATGAAAGTCTGCGAAGTCCTGGTGCACGTACCCGCCGAAGAACTGACCAAAGGGTGAAATGAGGACCTTGTGTGGTGACATTGGCGTCACCCGAGCTCTGCGAAGCTCGTAGCCATCCGATAACCATTGGGCATGGCCCGGGTCCTTTCCTAACAGCGTGAACACGCTGGTCGCGTCGACAGCATTGGACAACTGTTTGACCATCGTGGGACCGACCGGGTGGTCGAAGTCCATCCTGAACGTGGCGTAGTCCTTGTTCGATGCGAGGAACGCGTCGATCTCGGCCTGGTTGGCGCCGAGGTTGGCATAGGTGCAGCGCTCGGCCTCGGCGAGTGTTGTAAAAGTCGAGGCGCGTTTCAGGTGAGGCTTGGCGAGGAGCCGCTCGGCGAGCTGCTCGTCGGTACGCCCCACGTGCCTGGCGACGGTGTGGAAGTCCTCGCCGAGCTCGTGGGCGAGAAAGCCACCATCCCCGAGGGAGTACAGCGTGTCGCGACCGAGGATGTCCGCACCCGCCCGGCCGCCCTGCACCACGCCGCCGCGGACGAGGATCCGCCGTCCGAACTTCTGCAGGATCACGAACTCGCCGACGAGCGGAACCAGCCCGGCCGCGCTCCATCCCGCGCTGGCGTAGTCGCCGTCGCCGGCGTAACAGAGCGCGTTCAGCGCGTCCGCCGGGTCACCGACGACCGGAACCAGCCCGACCGCGTCGAGCGCGGTGTGCCCAACATCGGTGACCGCCGCGGGGCGGACACCCGACTCCCAGAAGCGCCGCGCCTCGGGCGCGTCATCGCTGGCCGCCGCCACCGCGGCAGCCGCGGTGTCGCCCGCCCCGGCGACCGCCGCTCGGGCCCGTTCCAGCAGCTCCGGTGCCCGCAGCCGAAGCGCCTCCGCGCCGTTCGCTGCAGCCACGTCCCGGGCGGACTGGAGCTGGCCGACTCACATACCGACGCTCATCGGACCGCCGACCAGAGGTTCGGCGGCGCCGGCCGCCAAGGCGACATCCGTGGCCGCCGCGCAGTACCGCTGGTAGACCTCCACCGCCTGCGCCGCCTCCGACCGAGCCGCCCCGACGTCGTCGGCGTAGTGCTCCAGGGCCAAGGCCCCAGCGGTCAGGGCGTCGGACGCCGACCGCCACCGCCCCGGCTCGACGGAGATCCGGTCGGAGAACGCCGTACTCGCGTCCCCGCGCCAGTGCGTCACCTCGATCCGGCTCAGCGCAGCGCCGCCGGTCTCGAGGACCGCCGCCGACGACCGCGGCACCTCGACCGCCGCACGCAGCCCGCCGACATCGGTCGGCACCAGGGCCTCGACCGGAGCCCCAGCGGCGAGACGCGCTTCGGCGGTCGCCGAGTCGGCCGGCATCACAGCCCGCCGAGATAGACCAGCGACTGCCGGTAGAGCGGCGGGGGAGCGCACGACGTCAGGTGCTCGTAGCGGCTCCGCGCCGCGTCCTCGCCGTCCAGGTATGCGGTG
>JBKPKI010000197.1:0-2191 GCA_046731055.1 Actinomycetota bacterium
CGGCACGCCGAGGAACACGACCATGAAGCTGATGCGGTCGAACGTCATCCGACCGCGCGGGCCTCGGGCCCTGGGCTTGCGCCCAGCGCCCGAGGCCGCCACTACCGGTGCGGTCACGAGGTGACCTTCTCCTTTTGGATCGACGCGTCGTTCGCCACCTTGTCGGTGATCTGCTGGAGACCGCTGGTCAGCCCGGCGACGTCGGTCTGACCGGACAGGAACGCGTTCCAGACCACCAGCATGTCCTTGTTCGTGCCGTAGCGGGTGACGAACTTGTAGTCGAACACGTTCTTGCCGGCGGCGTCGAGCATCTTCGCCTGCGACTGCAGCGCGGTAGAGCCGAAGCCGTCGGCCGGGACGAGGCCCTTGACGATGGTCGGGGCCAGCTTGGTCTTCGTGAAGTTCGTCGCCGCGTCCTTGGACAGCATGACCCGCAGCAGCTCCTTGCCGCCCGCGACGTTCTTGCCGGCCTTCGGGACGATGAACGGCTCGCCCGAGGCGCTGCGCAGCGTCTCGTAGGGCAGCTTCGGGCTGCTGGAGAGGACCATCTCGGGGACGCCGGTCATCTTGAAGCCGTCCTTGGTGGCCTTCTTCATCTCGTTCTCGATCCACGAGCCCGACGGGTAGAGGAGCGCCTGCTGGTCGTTGCTCCACTGGGCCTGCGCCGCGGTGAATTGCGTGCCGGCGCCGCCCGGGACGAAATAGCCGTTCTTGACGCACTCGCCCATCGCGGCGAAGACCGCCTGGATCTGCGGCTGCGACCAGCACTTCGGGTCGAGGTTCTCGAGGGCCAGCCGGACCTCCGTACCGCCCTCCTTGATGGCCGAGTCGACGGCAAGCGTCTGGTAGTACGTCGCCGCCTCCTTGCCCCAGACGAAGAGGAACTTGCCCTTGGCCTTGGCCTTGGCGCCGAGGTCCTTGGCCTCGTCCCACGTCTTCGGCGGGGTCCAGCTGTTCTCAGCGAACAGGCTCTGGGAGTACCACACGGCATACAGCGTGAGCACGTAGTTGATAGCGAGGAACTTGCCGTTGTAGGTGCCCGGGCCGCGCACGCCGTCGTAGAGGGTCGACTCGATCTTGGTGCCCTCGAGGTTGTTCGCCGCGAAGACGTCGTCGAGCTCGGCAAGCTGGTCGAGAATCGTGTTGAACCCGATCGAGCCGGCACCCGAGTTGTCCACGAGGTCCGGGGGGTTGCCGCCGACGAACCGCGGCTGCAGCTGCTGGGCGATCTGGGTTGAGGGCGTGACCTTGACCGTGACGCCGGACTGGTTCTTCTGGACCAGATCGGCGGCGAACGTGACGTAGTCGTAGCCGTACCCGCCGTTGAAGATCACCGCGTCGACGGTGGAACCGCTGGCCACGCCGAACGGGTTGTTCGACGAGCCCGCGGCAGTGGTTGCCGCGCCCCCGCCAGTGCTGGTACCCGTGCCGGACGACGCGCACGAGGCCAACGTTCCGCCGAGCGGGACCAGGGCCGCGGCGGCCAGCGAGCCGCGCATGAAGGTCCGACGGTCGAACGTCGAACGGGGAGTGCTGCCTGTCTCGTGAGGGGTCATCGTCAAGTACTGCCTTTCCGGGTGGTGATCAGTGCGAGGGACGGTATGCGTGTGGCGTGCTTCTCGATGGGTTTTGTCGGGGTGGGGCGGAATCAGTGGCGAGATCGTGATGTCAGGTGTCGTGGTTGGTAGTCAGGCGGTTCGGCGGATCCGGTCGCCGTACCGGGCCTCGAGGGCGTGGTTGTGGTCGTCTCCGCCGGGGATGTTTGCGGAGAGGTAGATCGGCGGCGTCTCACCCAGGGCGGCGATCCGGGCCGCCGCCCCGATGGTCATGAGCTGCGCAATGAAGGCGGCGGTGAGCGACGACACCGCCCCGACGCCGATGCCGCCCGGCAGCTCGATCGTCGTATCGCCGTAGGGTGCCCGGTTGTCGATAACGACGTCAGCGATCTCGCTCAGTCGTCGGCCGCTGGGGTGCTTGGGCGTCACTGCGTTGGTGTGCTCGAGGCTGGTCACGGCGATGACCGGGTGACCGTCGGCCTTGGCCCGCAGCGCGACGCCGACGACCGACCCGTTGACGCCGGAGTTCGATGCGATGAGGAACACGTCGGCGGGGTCGACGGGAGAGAGCGTGAAGAGCTCGTCGACGACGCTGGCGTCCCGCTCGAGAGCGGAACCGCTGAGGGCGGAGACGT
>JBKPKI010000198.1:0-3961 GCA_046731055.1 Actinomycetota bacterium
GTCGACTTGCCCGCTCCCGACGGCCCGACGATGGCCAGCCGCTCACCCGGCACCAGGTCCAGGGACACGCCCTTGAGCACGTCGCGTCCGGCTCGGTACGCATACCGCACGTCCTCGACCTCGAGGTGCGCGTCGCGCGGAGTCTCGCCGGTGGCCGACCGGTCCGGCGGCACGTCGGCGATGCCGATGACCCGGGCCAGCGAGGTTGCTGCCACCTGGATCTCGTCGAGCCACATGAGCAGCTCGTCGAGCGGCATGGTGAGGGCCTGGACGTAGAGCGCCACCGCCGTCACCGTGCCGACCGTGGTCTGACCGTTGGCGACGAGGAAGCCACCCCAGAGCAGCGTCGCCGCCACGGGAAGCAGGTAGGCGACCTCGACCTGCGGGAACCACCACATCCGCAGCCGCAGTGTGTACATCTCGGCGTCGTAGGCGTCGCCGATCGCCCAGTCGATCCGGGCCCGCCGCCGGCGCCCGAGGCGCAGCGCATCGACGGTGCGCGAGCCGTCGACCGTCTCGGTGACGACGCCGTTCATCACCGCGTACGTGGCCCGCTCGCGCAGGTAGCCGTCCGGCGCATACCGGAGGTACCACCACGTCGAGAACCACAGCAGCGGAAGCCCCACGACGATGGCCAGCGCGACCATCCATCCGGTGAGAAAGGCGGCGACCACCGTGATGGCGACGGTGACGGCGGCCACGAAGATCGACGGGATCCCGAACCGCGCCACGTAGGACAGCGCCTCGACGTCGTTGGTGGTCCGTGACACCAGATCGCCGGTGCCGGCGCGCTCCACCGTCGACAGCGGCAGCGACACGACCCGGGTCATGAACTGCTCCCGCAGCTCGGCGAAGAAGTCCTCGCCCAGGCGGAACGACGCCCGGCGCGCGAACCAGGTCAGCACCGTCTGGACGGCGACGGCGACTGCCAGCGCGACGGCCAGCCCGTTCACGCTCTCGACGAGGCCCTGCTGGGTCACCGTGTCGACGAGGAGCCCGACGATCCGCGGGGCGGCCAGCGCGGCGATGGCGGCGAGGGCCTGCAGTCCGAGCACGAGGGCGAGCTGGCGCCAGTGCTGGCGCAGCATGCCCAGGGTGTGCGTGCGCACGGAGGACATCTCGGCGACCGGCAAGGTGGCCGCGGTCGGCGCGGTCATGAGAAACGCCATCAGTCCTCCCCTCGCATCACGACAGCCCGATACGCGGGGTTGGCCTGCAGCAGCTCGTGGTGGCGGCCGGCCGCGACGACGATCCCGTCCTGCAGGAACAGCACCCGGTCGGCGTGGTCCAGCAGGAGCGGGCTGGCCGTCATGACCGCCGTGGTCAGGCCGTGCCGGGCGGCGGCGAGGCGGCCGGCGATGCGGGCCTCGGTATGCGCGTCCACGGCGCTCGTGGGCTCAACCAGGACCAGCGTCTCCGCGTCGGTCAGCAGGGCGCGAGTGAGCACGAGGCGCTGCCGTTGGCCGCCCGAGAACGACCGGCCACGCTCCACGACCTCGCTGTCGAGGCCGTGCGCCAGCGCTTCGAGGACGTCCTCGCCGCTGGCGACGGAAAGGGTGCGCAGGATCGCGGCGTCGTCGTGGCGACCCCATGGGTCGAGCTCGTCGCGCAGCGTCCCGGTGAACAGCCGCGGATCGGTCTCGCTGACGACGACCCGCCGCCGGACCGTATCGAGCGGCAGGTCGAGCAGCGCCGTGTCGCCCAGCCGGACGCCGGCCGCGTCGAGCCCGAACCGGCCGAGCCGGTCGGCGAGGGCCGCGGACTCCTCGGGTCGCGCAGAGACGATGGCGGTGAGCAGGCTCGGCTCGACGACGACGCCGCTGCGCTCGTCGACGAGCGCAACGCCGGTCGGCGGCTCTTCCGCGTGGCGGGGGGCGTCCTCGTGGTCGCGGTGGTCCGGTCTGACCGAAAGGACCCGGATCAGCTTGCCCGCGCCAATGTGCGCCCGGCTGTACCGGTCGACGAACTCGGTGGCAGTCCGCAGCGGCAGGACGAGGAAGGCGGAGTAGCCGTAGAACGCGACGAGCTCGCCGACCGAGATGTCGCCGGCGAGGGCGTAACGAGCTCCGAGCCAGGTCACGACGAGGACGAAGACGCCGGGCAGCAGCACCTGCGCGGCGTCGAGGGCCGCCTGGACGCCGCCCACCCGGTAGCCCACCCCGCGCACCTGCTGGGACTGACTCGCATACCGGCGCAGGAAGGTCTGTTCGCCGCCGATCCCGCGCAGCACGCGCAGGCCGGCGACGGTGTCGGCGCCGAGCCCGATGAGCCGGCCGGCCTCCTCGCGCTGGTGAGCCTGGCGCCGCTGCAGCGGTCGGACGAGGAAGGCGAGGAGGCCCACGAGAATCGGTACGCCGACCAGGACGACGAGGCCGAGGGTGCGGGACGTCGTGAGGAGGATGACGGCGACGACGACGAAGCTGACGACGGCCCCAGCCATCCGAGCGAGCGCGTCGAACAGCCCGCCGAGCCGCATCGCGTCGGCTGCCACCACCGCGACGACGTCACCGGTGGGCGTCTGGCGGGGCAGAGCCTCGCCAACGTCGGCGCTGTGCCAGCCGACCAGCTGGATCGAGCGGAACGCCGCCCGCAGCCAGTTGTGCACGGCGAACCAGTGCCGCCAGGCACCCGCCAGGGCGCTGACCACTCCGAGCCCGACCAGGCCGCCACACCAGAGCAGGAGGCGCCACCCGTCCGCCGCGACGATGCCTTCGTCGATCGCCTTGCTCATCGCGTAGGGGAAGAGCGCCTGCGTGACCATCCACAGGACACCGAAGAACGTTGCCACGACGAGGGTGCGCCACTGTCCCCGGGCCACCCAGCCCAGGAAGCTCAGTGGGCCGCGCAGGTCCGGGGTGCCCGGATGCTCGTACGGAAGACGCACAGCGATTCACGGTACGCGGGACGTCCGACGCCTCCCACCGGTTTTCGAGCGGTCGCCGATGGCCCGTAGGCTGTCGGGATTGCCCGTTCTGCCAACAGGATCCGCCCGTGTCAATCGAGTCCCAGTCCGAATCCGGTGTGCGTACGGTGCCGCACAGCAGCCGCGCCGCCGTCGTAGCGGTCGGCTCGCTCTTCGCGACGAACGGCTTGGTGATCGGCGGTTGGGCTGGAGTCCTGCCCGCGCTGCGCACTCGTCTCGGGATCGACGCCGGCACCCTCGCGGTGCTGCTCTTCGTCGTCGGCGTGGCCGCCGTGATCTCGATGCAGGTCGGAGGCCGCCTGGCGGACCGGGTGGGCGGGCGACGCGTGACGCTGACCGTGCTGCCGCTGATGGTCGTCGGCGCGGCGGTGCTCGCGTTCGCGACGTCGTTCCCGGTGGCGATCGTGGCGGGGGTCCTCATCGGCCTCGGCAACGGCGCCATGGACGTCGCGATGAACGCGCTCGGCGTGACCGTCGAGAAGGCTCGGCCGATCCCCGTGATGAGCCGGTTCCACGCCTTTTGGAGCATCGGGTCGTTCGCCGGGGCCGCGGTGGTTTTCGTCAGCGCGTGGGCCGTCGGCGACGACAACGGTTCGGTCGTTCTGCCGGCGATGCTCACCGTCGCGGCGCTCGGACTCGCGTCGCTGCTGGTGACGATGCGGTGGATCCCCGAGACGGAACCACTCCCGCATACCGTCGACGGCAAGCGGGAGAAGATCCCGCCGGTCGCCTGGCTGCTCGGGGCCATGGCGGTCTGCTTCGGCTTCATGGAAGGCACGGCATACGACTGGTCCTCTATCCACATGGCCGACGTCGCCCAGGTCGACCCTGGAGCGGCGTCCATCGCGGTGGTCACGGTGACGCTGTTCATGGTGGCCATGCGGCTCGTAGGGGACGGGGCGGTCGCGCGCTTCGGGCATCGACCGGTGGTCTGGGTCGGTGCCGGGGCATCGGCGATCGGGTATGCCATCACGGTCGTCGCGACGCCGGTACCTGTGCTTCTGGTGGGCTGGGCCTTCGTCGGGTTCGGCGTGGCGA
>JBKPKI010000199.1:0-2323 GCA_046731055.1 Actinomycetota bacterium
AACCGGTGAAACCCGGCGATCTTGCGCTGCGACGGGACGTACCGCTGCGGACCCACGGCCAGCCCGATTCGCTGGTGCCCCAGGTGAACCAGATGATTCAACGACAGTTCCATCGACGCCTCGTCGTCGTTGGACACGAACGGGGCGTCGATGCCCGGCATGAACCCGTTGACGAGGACGATCGGCAACCCGCGGTCGCGGAGGTGGACGTACCGGCTCGGGTCAGTGCGCGTGTCGGCGTGCTGGCCCGAGACGTAGATGATTCCGGCGACGCCCCGGTCGAGGAGCATCTGGACGTAGTCGTCCTCGTGGACCCCGCCGGGGGTATGCGTGCAGAGGACGGGCGTGAAGCCCTGCCGGACCAGTGCGGTCTCGATGACCTGCGCGAACGCGGGGAAGATCGGGTTGGTCAGCTCAGGCAGGATGAGCCCGACGAGGCCGGCACTGGCCCGGCGCAGCCGGCTGGGTCGGTCGTACCCGAGGACGTCCAGCGCCGTCAGCACCGCCTGCCGGGTGGACTCGGCGACGCCGGGTCGGCCGTTCAGGACGCGGCTGACGGTCGCTTCACTCACGTCGGCGTGCTTGGCGATGTCGGCCAAGCGAGGCATGCGCTCGTCCCTGTCGTCGGTCGATGTCGGTCCGTCCCTACGGACCCAACACGGTATCGCGCAGAATCGCGCAGTCCCCCGGCGGTCGGGACGCACGGCGTCACCACGACCAGGCGAACGCTGCGCCGGTCGCGGATGCGGCGGGAATCCGGGGGCGAACCCGCGGTCAGTTCCGGACGGCCGGGGGCGGCGTGCCTCTGCTCAGTTCCGAATGGCCAGCGACGTCTCGGGATCGAAGTAGTAGACCCGCTCGACGTCCACCGCGATCTCGATCTCGTCGCCCATGTGCACCCGGGACCGCGGCGCGAAGGAGGCCACCCACTTGACGCCCTCGTCGGCCTGGATGTGCAGCTCGTCGCCGCCGCCCTCCATCTCCAGGAGCTTGGTGTCCTCGGTGACGACCTTCTGGCCCGGGAAGGTGAAGTGGACGATGATCTCCGAGCCGAGCGCCTCAGTGAGCGTCACCTTGCCCTTGACGCGCCGCTCGTCGGGCACGTTGGCGATGGAGGCGTCCTCCATGTCCTCGCTCCGCACGCCGACCGCCACCTGCTTGCCGGCGTACCCCTTCAGGGCCGGTCGCTCGTCGAGCGTCGACGAGGGAATCTCCAGCGTGGAGCCGCCGACGTGCAGCTCCAGACCGTTTGCCCCTTCCTTGATGTCGGCCAGGACGAGGTTCATCGGCGGGGAGCCGACGAACTGGGCGACGAAGATGTTGTTCGGGGTGTCGTAGCACTCGGTGGGCGTGCCGAGCTGGTTGAGGACGCCGGCCTTGAGGACGGCCATCCGGTCGCCCATCGTCATCGCCTCGGTCTGGTCATGGGTGACGTAGAGCGTGGTGGTGTTGAGCGACCGGACCACCGCCGAGATCTCGGCGCGCATCTGCACCCGTAGCTTGGCGTCGAGGTTGGAGAGCGGCTCGTCCATGAGGAACACCTGCGGCTCCCGGACGATGGAGCGCCCCATCGCCACCCGCTGCCGCTGGCCTCCCGAGAGCTGCTTGGGCTTGCGGTCGAGCAGATGGGTCAGCTCGAGCATGTCGGCGGCTCTTTGGATCCGCCGGTTCATCTCGTCCTTCGGCATCCTCCGCAGCTTCAGGCCGTACGCGATGTTGTCGGCGACGCTCATGTGCGGGTACAACGCATACGACTGGAACACCATCGCAATGTCCCGGCCCTGGGGGTCCACGTCGTTGACGCGGCGGCCACCGATCAGCAGGTCCCCGGTGGAGATGTCCTCCAGGCCGGCGACCATCCGCAGCGCCGTCGACTTGCCGCAGCCCGAGGGGCCGACCAGGACGAGGAACTCCCCGTCCGCCACGTCGATCGACAGGTCCTTGACCGCGTGGAACCCGTTCTCGTAGAGCTTGTTGATCTTGTCGAGCACGACCTCGGCCATTTGCTACTCCTCCTGAAGAAACGTGGTATGCCGGTCAGCCCTTGACCGCGCCAGCGGTCATGCCGGTGACGAGCGAGCGCTGGGTGAGCAGGAACACGATGAACATCGGGACGGCGGCCATGACGCCACCCGCGGCCATGAGACCCCACTGCTGGATCAACGGGTTGGCGACCAAGCTGCGCAGGCCGACGGCCAGCGTCGTGTTCGACTGGTCGGGCAGTACGACCTGAGCGATCGGGAGCTCGTTGAAGGTCGACTGGAAGCTCACGAAGAAGACGACGATGAGGATCGGCATGGCCAGGCGCATGATGAGCCCGAAG
>JBKPKI010000200.1:0-7713 GCA_046731055.1 Actinomycetota bacterium
CGCCGGCCCGCTTCGACGTCGTCCTCGACGTTCTCGACGGCCGCGAGCAGCGCCTCGGGGCCGCCGGCGTGGTGGGCGGTGAACAGCCCCGCCGGGGCGTTGAAGGTTGGTCGCAGCTCGGCGGCGTCCAGCACCGCGAGCCGGCCGGAGGTTCCGGCACCGAAGTAATGGACGGTGCCACCGGCCCGGATGCGCTCCACGGCGTCGTCGACGAGCCGGGCGAGATCAGGCAGTACCGCCCCGACGGCCGTCGGCACGGTGGCGTCTTCGGCGTTCAGCAGCTCGAGAACCTCAAGGGTGGGCAGCGTGTCGATGTGGACGGAGGCCGGGTTGCGGTCCTCGGTCGGCGCACTCACGTTCACGGCGTCGCCCACGCTGTGGATGTTAGATTCCTCCAAGACCATGGTCAATCACGCAAACGACTGACGGCATGGCACGGCGGATCGGCTCTCAGACGTGATGGCCGCTCACGGCGGCCCTGGTCTCGGTGACTGCCCTTGTTGCCCGATCGAGATCGCGGTGGGCAACGGCGATGTACAGGCAGTCGACGACGGTGAGCGCCGCGATACGGCTCGCCGTCGCGCCGGAGCGGAGCGACGTCTCACGCGCCGCCGTGGTCAGCGTGATGTCGGCGGTTCCGGTCAGGCGGGACAACGGGAAGTTCGTCACGGCGATCGTCGTGGCGCCACGGCTCCGGGCCTTGGCCAGTGCCTCGATCGTCTCCTTGGTCGTCCCGGTGTGGGAGATCCCGATCGCCACGTCGCTCGGTCCCAGCAGCGTCGCACTGGTGAGGGCGATGTGCGGGTCGTTCCACGCGAAAGCCACGACGCCGATCCGGTGCAGCTTCTGTTGCGCGTCCATGGCCACCAGGCCGCTGGCGGCCATCCCGTAGATGTCAACCCGAGTGGCCGCGGCGATGGCGTCGGCGGCCTTGCCCAGTGCGACCCGGTCGAGCTGCTGTGCCGTCTCCTCGACGGCGCTGGCGTCGGCGTAGGCGATCTTCGAGATGATGTCGTCGACCGTGTCGTCCTCGTTGATGTCCGTCTCGGCGGCGGTGAGCAGACGCGGCTGAGCCGACTCGGCGGCGAGGGCGAGGCGAAGCTGCGGATAGCCAGGCATACCAAGTCGTTTGCAGAACCTCAGCACGGTCGTCTCGGATGTTCGCGCCGCGTCGGCGAGCTCGCTGATGGTCAGTGCCGCGGCGGCGCGAGGGTCGTCCAGGACGCGCTCGGCGACCCGTTCCTCCGCGGGAGACAAGGACGGCCGGAGCCCGCGCAGCCGGACCAACAACCCGGCCGGCGACTCGGGTTCCACCCGGGGTGCCCGGGTGGTGCGGCGCGCGCGACCAGCCATGACCAGAACGGTAACGGAGCAGCACTGGCGCTGTCCTCGAAGTGCGGCGAGCGCGATCAGGCGTCTCGGACGGGACCCCTGGCACACTGGCGCCATGGCAGCCCAGGGCCGCAACGGGAGCGGCGGGCCAGCCCCGTCACTCGGGGAGTTCCTTCGGGAGCGGCGTATGCGTCTGCAGCCCGAGGAGGTGGGGATCAGTCGGCCTCGTAGTCAAGGCAGTTCGGCCGATCCAGGCCTGCGCCGGGAGGAGGTCGCCGACCTCGCGGACATCTCGGTGGCCTACTACACGTTCATCGAGCGGGGGCGCGACGTCCGTCCGTCCCAAGAGGTGTTGCGCTCTATTGGGCGGGCGCTCCAGCTCACCGCCGGCGAGCAGCGCCAGCTACAGGATCTGCGAACGGGAGCGCCCCGACGTCCGCACTCGACCCTCAGCGAGATCAGCGAGGAGGTGCAGGAGCTCGTCGACGTCCTCGAGCCGAACCCCACCTACGCCATGGGCGCCCGCTGGGATCTATTGCACTGGAACCGCGCCGCCGAGCTGCTGTTCGCCAACTGGCACCGTCGGCCGCAGGAGGAGCACAACATGCTCTGGTTCTACCTCTGCGATCCGTTCGCGCGCCGGCTCTACGTCGACTGGGAGGCGGAGGCCCGAAACCAGGTAGCGCACTTTCGTGAGTCGTACTCGCAGTACGGTCACGACCCCTCCTTTATGGACCTGCTCGAGCAGATCTTCGCCGTGACCCCCGAGGCGCGGACCTGGTGGGAGCGCCACGAAGCACCGCCGAACCGCAGTGGTATCAAGCGTGTTCGGCTCCCGGACCATCGTGAGGTGGGACTGCGTCAGCTTGTCCTGGAGGTCGCCGACAACCCGGAGATCCAGGTCGTGACGTACTTCGCGGGCTGGGACGACAGCGAGGACGACGACGACGTCTGACCACGCGCGGCCCGCACTGCACCGCCGCCTCGGCGTCCGCGACGCCGTGGTGATCGGCCTGGGGTCGATGATCGGCGCGGGCGTCTTCTCCGCGTTCACCCCGGCCGCCGCGGCTGCCGGATCAGGCCTGCTCGTCGGACTGGTGGTGGCGGCGTTCGTGGCCTGGTGCAACGCCACTGCGTCCGCTCAGCTGGCGGCCCAGTACCCCACGTCGGGCGGTACCTACGTGTACGGCCGGGAGCGGCTGGGACCGTGGTGGGGCTTCGTCGCCGGGTGGGGGTTCGTGGTCGGCAAGACGGCATCGTGCGCGGCCATGGCACTGACCGTCGCGACGTACGCGGTCGGCGGCGACGCCCGTGCGACCCGGTTCCTCGCCATCGCGGCCGTCGTCGGCCTCACGATCGTCAATCTGCGGGGAATCACCAGGACCGCCCGGCTGGCAACGGTCCTCGTCGTCCTGACCGTTGGCCTCCTCGGCGCGACACTGGTCGTCGTCGGCGTCGCCAACCGGACGTGGCACTCGCCGTTCGAGTCGATGGCGACGGCGTCCGCATACGGGATCCTGCAGTCCGCGGGGCTCCTGTTCTTCGCGTTCGCGGGCTACGCGCGGATCGCCACCCTGGGCGAGGAGGTGCGTGACCCGGAGACCACCATTCCGCGCGCCATACCGCGCGCGCTCGGCCTCGTGGTCGTCCTGTATGCGGTCGTCGGACTCATGCTGCTCGCCGTGCTCGGTCCCTCTGGAGTCGCCGCGTCAGGTGTGCCGCTGCTAGCGGCGGCCGACCAGGCGGGCGTGGGCTGGATGGGGGCGGCCGTGCGCGTCGCCGCGGTGCTGGCCAGTCTGGGGGCGCTGCTGGGGCTGGTCGCCGGCGTGAGCCGGACGATGCTCGCGATGGCCCGCGAACGGGACCTGCCGAGTCGCCTGGCCCACGTGGACGAGCGCCGCGGCGTGCCCCAGGCGGCGCAGGTCGCGCTCTGCGCCGCGGTGGTGCTGCTCGTGGTGGCCTTCGACGTCCGGGCGGTGATCGGGTTCTCGTCGTTCGGAGTGCTCGTCTACTACGCGGTGGCCAACGCGTCCGCGTTCACCCAGGACGCCGAACACCGACGCTGGCCCCGTTGGCTGCAGATTCTCGGCGTCGCCGGTTGCGTGATCCTCGTGGCGACGCTGCCATGGGGTGCGGTGATGACGGGGGTATGCGTGTTCGCCGTCGGCGCCCTGGCTCGCCTCGCCGTGGGCGCCGGTCGACCCCGAAGCTCCTGATTTAGGAGTCGAGCGTCCACAATTCCGGACGTTCGACTCCCAACTCAGCCGCTTATGCCGCCCCACGAGCGCGAAGAAGTGCGTGCGCCTGGCAGACCTGGTCCAGAAACTCCTCCCGGTGCAGGCGAAGGCCGAGAGCCGTCATCCGGATGACCGTCTCGCCGCCGAGAACGACCCAGTTCTGACGAAGACTGTCGTCAGTGGCGGCGAGTCCGGCCAGATGGCCCGACCCGTCGATCTCGACGGCGAGGCTGATCTCGGACCAGGCAACGTCCAGGTACACGCGGCCGTTGGGCAGCTCTCTCACGGCTTGACGACTCGGTGCTGGGAGACCACGACGACGGCACATCGCGGCGAAGTCCAGCTCGCCGAGCGACTGGGCCCCGCCCACGATGGCGGTCACAAGCTCCGGGATAAGGGCTCGCCGCCGACGGTGAGTTACGACGTCTGCAGCTGCCTTCAACTGAGTGGCCGACAACAGTCGCTGCTGCAGCGGCATGGCCAACAGCAGACTGGCCTGTCGATCCGTCCGGGCCCAGCAAGCGGCCCGGATCGCGGCCACGGGAGTGCGGACTCGCGGCATGCCGTTAGTCAGGACTTCAACCGCTCCCCGTGAAACCCGGTGGATCCGAACGCCCGACACATCTATCGGGCGGGCGTCCTGCGGAACGGAGACGTGGACGAGATCTTCGGTGAAGCCGACCATGCCTGCCTTGTGGAGGGCCGAGACCCCATCCACAGCACCTCCGCAGCCCACTTCCCAGACCGCCCTCCAGAGTCGGGCATCCGCACCCAACGGAGCCGTATGCATGGCGACCGTCCTGCGCCCATGGGTGGCCCAACGCCCTGCGGCCACCTCGCGAGCGACGACCCGCCGGTCGGCCCCGAGGTCAGCGAGCAGGGACCTGGATAGCACACCTCGTAGGCCACGGCGGTGCAGACGGCGAACGCCCGTCGATCGGCAGATTTGGACATGACGCAAACGTGTCGATTCGCAGGTGGCCAGGCGAGGGCGGTTCGGCGCTCTGGGGATGGTGGAACGTCGTGATCAGGGCATGTGGAGAACGGTTTGGGAGTCGACCGTCCGGGATTCCGGACGCTCGACTCCCATATCAGACATGTGGCGTTGTCGAGCCGGTCAACGGCGGCGGGCCGTTCCGAAGATGCTGCGCGTGATCTCCCGGCCCAGGGCGGACCCGGCGGAGCGCAGCACCGACTTCACCGCGGTGTTCCCGAGTACGGACTCGACCACCGTCGGCTGGGACGCCTGGCGCCTCGCCTCGGCTGCCGCCTGGCGGGCGGCCTCTTTCTCGGCGGCGACGCGGGCCCGCTCGGCCTCCTTCTCCGCCTTGATGCGGGCCTTCTCGGCCGCCGCCTGAGCCCGTTCGGCCTCCTTCGCCGCGGCGGCGTCCGCCTTGGCCTGGGCGGCGGCAGTGGCGGCGTCCGCCTTCGCCTGGGCTTCGGCCGCGGCCGCGGCGGCCGCCTGGGCCGCCGCCTCCTGTGACGCCGCGGTGATCGTCTCGTACGCGGACTGGCGGTCCTGCGCCGACGCATACTCCGCACTGAGCGGGCTCGCCGCGATGAGCTGCTTCATCGTCTCGGCCGGCGCCGGCGCCATGAGTGACTCCGGTGCGCGCATCCGCGTCCATGCCACGGGCGTCGGCGCACCCTTCTCGGAGAGCACCGTGATGACCGCCTCGCCGGTGCCCAGTGACGTGAGCACCTTCTCGAGGTCGTACTCGCTCGTGGGGTACGTCGACACCGCCGCCTTGAGCGCCTTGGCATCGTCCGGAGTAAAGGCCCGCAACGCGTGCTGCACCCGGTTGCCGAGCTGCGCCAGGACGTCACCCGGCACGTCCTTGGGCGACTGGGTCACGAAGAAGATGCCGACGCCCTTGGACCGGATGAGCCGCACGGTCTGCTGGATCGACTCGAGGAACTCCTTGGACGCGTCGTTGAACAGCAAGTGCGCCTCGTCGAAGAAGAAGACCAGCTTGGGCTTCTCGACGTCGCCGACCTCCGGCAGGTCGTGGAACAGGTCCGCCAGCAGCCACATGAGGAAGGTCGAGAACAGCTCCGGCCGGTCCTGTACCGCGGGCAGCTCGAGCATCGTGACCATTCCGCGTCCGTCCGCGGCGGTACGGAGCAGGCTCTTGGTGTCGAACTCGGGCAGCCCGAAGAAGACGTCCGCGCCCTGCGCGGAGAACGTCACGAGCTCGCGGAGGATGACGCCGGCCGTCGCGGCCGACAGGCCGCCGATCTTCTCCAATTCGGCCTTGCCCTCGTCGGACGTGAGGTAGGAGATGACCTCGCGCAGATCCTTGACGTCGTCGAGCAGCAACCCGCGCTGGTCGGCGTAGTAGAACACCAGCCCCAGGCTGGACTCCTGGGTCTCGTTGAGCCCCAACACCTTGGACAGCAGCACCGGGCCGAACGACGTGATCGACGTGCGGATCGGGACGCCCTGCCCCATTCCGCCCAGCGAGAGGAACTCGACGGGGTAGCCCTTGGGCTCCCACGTCAGCCCCAAGCTGGCGCACCGGTCGGCGATCTTCGGGTTCGGCTCACCCGGCACCGCCATCCCGCTGAGGTCGCCCTTGATGTCGGCGAGGAAGACGGGGATCCCTTGAGCCGCCAGCTGCTCGGCCATGAGCTGGAGGGTCTTGGTCTTGCCGGTTCCGGTGGCGCCCGCGACCAGGCCGTGCCGGTTCATGACCGAGAGCGGGATCCGGACCTTCGCCTCGGGGTAGACCGTGTCCTCGAAGACTGCGCTGCCGAAGAGGAGCGACGGAGTGTCGAAGCCGTACCCCTTTGTGATGGCGGCGATCTGCTCCGGCACCGGGGCGACCGGCTCCGCGGCTGGAGCCGTCGAAGGTGCGTCGGCGGGCGGCGTGGGCGAGGGCGCGTCGGTCACGGTTCGCATGCTAGCCGGCACGAATCAGGCCGAAGGAGAGCCGAACCGAACGG
The DNA here is from genome assembly GCA_046731055.1 of Actinomycetota bacterium. Taxonomy (GTDB): domain Bacteria; phylum Actinomycetota; class Actinomycetes; order Actinomycetales; family Dermatophilaceae; genus Lapillicoccus. The sequence continues at coordinate 6,516 of JBKPKI010000200.1, forward strand.
CTCAGCGCGCGAACCTCGGGCACTCGCATACCGCCCCCTAGACTTCGGCGGTGATCTTCAAGGCCATCGGTGACACGCGCCCCTACCCCGACCACGGGCGCGTCTCGGCGAAGGACTGGTCCGACGTTCCGCCTCGTCAGGTGCGCCTCCAGGACCTCGTCACGACGAAGACCACGCTCGATCTGAGCATGCTGCTCGCCGAGGACTCCACGTTCTACGGCGACCTGTTCGCGCACGTCGTGCAGTGGAACGGGGACCTCTACCTCGAGGACGGGCTGCACCGCGCGCTGCGGGCCGCCCTGCAGCAGCGACCAACCCTTCACGCACGGGTGCTCGTGCTTCACTAGCCACCGTGAGCCACGTGGTCGAGTCCGCGGCGTCGCGGAGGCACCGCCGCAACCGGCGCACGGCCATCCTCTTCCTCATCCTCGTGGCGCTCCTGGCGGGCGCGTTCTACTACGCCGCGCAATATTTCAACCGCCCGTCGACCCCGGCCGTCTCGTCGGGCTGCCCGACCGGCGAGTTCACCGCCGGAGCGGCGAACCCGCCGCCCCTGGCTCCGGGTCAGGTCACCGTGAACGTCTACAACGCCACCAAGCGCGCCGGCCTGGCGGCGGCCACGGCGAAGGACGTCAAGGCCCGCGGCTACGTCGTGGGCCAGGTCGCCAATGACCCGCTCAAGAAGAAGATCGAGGCGCCCGCCGAGATCCGGTTCGGGCCCAACGGCAAGGCCGGCTCCGAGCTCGTGGCCAAGCTCGTCGAGGGAGCCGTCCCGACCCAGGACACTCGGGCCGACGCCTCGGTCGACCTCGTAATCGGCAACGGGTTCAAAGCCCTGGTCGTCGCGCCGACGACGACCACCTCCACCCCGACGGTGCCGAACCCCTGCTAGTTCTCAGGTCGTCGTGACCCGCGCCGCGACGGCTTGGATGGCCAACTCGTACCCCTGCGTTCCGAGGCCCACGATGACCCCGGTCGCCACGGCGGAGATGTAGGAGTGGTGCCGGAACCGTTCGCGCGCATGGACGTTCGAGATGTGCACCTCGACCACGGGACACGTGACGGTCGCCAACGCGTCGCGGATCGCTACGGAGGTATGCGAGTAGGCACCGGCGTTGATGACGATCCCCGCACCGTGCCGCAGCTCTTGGATCATGTCGACCAGCTCGCCCTCGCGATTGGTCTGCCGGCAGTCGAC
>JBKPKI010000201.1:0-14515 GCA_046731055.1 Actinomycetota bacterium
CGGCTGCGGGTAGCCGCGCGGTCCGGTCTGTGGCGCCGCGTAGCCGGGTCCCGGTGGGATGGGCGGCGCCGAGGAGGGCTGCGCCGGGCCGGGCTGGGGCCACGGCGACCCTCCTGGCGGGGGACCGAACGCCCCCTCCCCGGACGGCTGCGGTGGCGACTCGCTCACTCGTCCAACGTACCGTCCTGCCAGGATGGACGTCGTCCCGAGGAGGCTCACGGATGAGAGGTCCACAGGTCGAGGCGGCGACGGGGCTGCCGCGCCGGGTGACGGTCTACGAGGTGGGCCCGCGCGACGGTCTGCAGAACGAGAGGGGCCATGTTCCGACTGCGGTGAAGGCGGAGTTCGTCCGGCGCCTGGTGGCTGCGGGGCTGCCCCTCGTCGAAACGACCTCGTTCGTGCCGTCCTCCTGGGTGCCGCAGCTGGGCGACGCAGCCGAGCTTCTAGCGACGCTGGGTTGGGACGGGCTCGGGCGGAACCGGCCGGTTCTCGTCCCCAACGAGAAGGGTCTCGAGCGGGCGTTCGAGGCGGGCGTGCAGGCGATCGCCGTCTTCGGCAGCGCGACGGAGACCTTCGCCCGCAACAACCTCGGGCGCGGTGTGGACGAGTCGATCGAGATGTTCCGGCCCGTCGTGGCGCGCGCGCGAGAGGCCGGGCTGTGGGTTCGCGGGTACGTGTCGATGTGCTTCGGCGACCCATGGGAGGGTGACGTGCCGGTCGAGCGGGTTGTGGACGTCGCCGTGCGGCTGAACGATCTCGGCCTCGACCAGCTGTGCCTCGGCGACACCATCGGCGTCGGGACCACCGGGCACGTGCATCGGCTGATCGAGGCGCTGGACGCGCGCGGCATCGGCGTCGACCACCTCGGGGTGCACTTCCACGACACCTACGGCCAGGCCCTGACCAACACGCTCGCCGCGCTCGCGGACGGCGTGACCGTCGTCGACGCCTCGGCGGGCGGGCTCGGCGGCTGCCCGTTCGCCAAGAGCGCCACGGGCAACCTGGCGACCGAGGACCTGGTCTGGGCGCTGGACGGCGCCGGAGTCGAGACCGGTGTCGACCTGGCCGCGCTGGTGGAGACCAGCGTCTGGATGGCTGAGCGGCTCGGCCGCCCGTCGCCGTCGCGGGTCGTCACGGCACTGGCCGGCGCCTGATCCCCCAGCTCCAGGTCACGGCGCGGCGGGGGCTGAGGCGGGCGGCGCGACGCATACCGAATGCTCTGACCGCTGCCCCAACAACTCCGCACGTGATGAGAAGTCGGCGGGCGACATCCGATTTGTCGGAATACTCTGCATCAGTTGCGGAGTTGTGGGCCGGGTCAGCGGGCGAGTTCGGCCACCCCCGTAATGCGGTGAACGGAGAACCCGCGCTCGGTCGTCGAGTCCGCCACGCGGCCCCACGCCCGGCCGCCCTCAACGCGGGTCGGGTAGAAGAGATACCGGTCGGTGCGGCCCGTCATATCGGCGTACCCGATCCACACCGCCTGGTGCTCCGCCGCGGCGTCCTGCAGCGCCGCCACCGTGACGGCGGGATCGGTGGGCCCCAAGGCCGGCCGCGCATCGACGCCATCGGCGTCCCGGACCACCTCCTCAGCCGCCCGTAGCCCGCGTACCAGGCTCGACGCATACCCCTCGTCCACCGCCAGAGTTCGCGGTGGCGAGTCCGCGTGGCGCACCGACGCCCGGCGGCGGGCGGCGACGGAGACGACGACCGAGCCGTCGGGGCGCTCCTGCACCGGCGAGTACCCCGCCTCGCGCATCGTCTCCAGCAGCGTCTCCGGGTCGGCGAAGGCGACGAGCACGGTCGGCGCGATCCGCCGCAGCCGCAGTGCGCCGAGGGAGCGCTCCACCAGCAGCGACTCGAGGACGGACTCGTCGTCGCTGCGGACGTATGCGGTGGCGCCCCCCACCCGGGTCTGGCCGTGACGGCGGGCGACGTCGCGAACCAGGTACTCGAGGGGTTGCGGCAGACCTGTGCGGCTGGCGCCGCGGAGGGCCTCCAGCAGCTCGTCGGCGGTCCAACCCGCATCGAGAGCGCGCCGCACCGACGTCGGCGTGAACCGGTGGACCGTCGCGCCGCCGCGGGACTCGACGTCGGCCGTCAGCCGCATGAGCTGGGCGAGATCGCCGTGAAGCGGACCAGGGGCGATCGCTGTGAGATCGGCCTGGACGAGGACGTGGTCCACGGGCTCGGGCAGCTGGCGAGCCATCGCGGCCCCGACCCGGTCGGTCTCCTCGCCGGCGACGAGCGCTCGGCCCGCCGTCGACAGGCCGCCGCGACCCGTGATCCCCAGCCACTCCGCCTCGCGGAGCACGGCGGACGTCGTGTCGGCGAGGCGGGCTGGATTGCGCAGCGGCCGACGCCACCGCAACCGGGCCAGCAGGGACTCCCGGGTAGCAGCGTCACCAGGACCGAGCTCGGTCAGCTCGGCGAGAACGTCCGTCCGCATCGCTCGTACCGGCGGCCAGTGCAGGTCGGGGCTGAGCGCGTTGGCCGGCGAGGACGAGCCGGGCAGGCGGGCGCCGACGAGATGCGCCGCTCGGGTGGACGTGAGCCAGGCCGCGGCCAGCCGGGTCCAGCGCGCCGCCGGCGGTTCGAGCAGCCACTCGTCGGCGACCGGCGTCGGGGCCCAGACCGGCACCACCTCGCCGTCGTCCGCGACGAGCCCGGCGCCGTGCATCGTCTCGATCAGCCACGCCGCCCGGGTGGCGTCCACGTCGAGGGACTCCGCGAGACGGCGCAGGTCCCGAACGGCCAGGCCACCGGTACGGAGCACCCGCGGTGGCGTCGGCCCCCAGAGCTCGATGGCCTCTTCGACCAGCGCGAGGAGGTCGCTGACCTCGCCGCCCGCCGCGGCGTTCACGCGCTCCATGCCCAGATCCGTGGTCTCGGCGTCCGGCGGGGTGAGGGCGACGGACTCGTGCAGCCGCCCGCCACGCAACAGCAGGGCGACCTCGCGAGGAAGCAGCACCCGCGTCTCCGACTCCCCTCGAGCGCGCTCGGTCACCGTGGGCGTCACGACGTGGAGCAGGCGCTGGTCCAGTAGCCACCGCACCCCCTCGGAACCCGGCGCGTCGCGGTTCACCACGCCGACCGGCGGTCCCCACGTGAGACGGTCCAGCACGCCGCGAGCCGACTCCGGAGCCTCGGCGACAAGTGACCTGATGTTCCCGGGCGGCAGCGGTCGGGCACCGAGCTCCACGGACGACGGACCCAGCCCGGCCGGGTGGGCCCCAAGCACCTCGGGAGCCGTCCGCACCGCAAACAGGCCTTCCGGCGCCCGCCACACGAGGGCCAGGTCCCAGAGCCGCTGCAGCTGGGCCCGGACGTCCAGGCCGCCCAGCAGCTCGTCGACCGAGCCCGAGCCGGCACCGTCGCCCGCCACGACGACCGCCTCGAGGACCTGCAGGTGACCGAGGTCGAGACCCTCGATCGCCCGTTGCACGCTGGCCCGGGTCCCGGCTCGGGCGGCGAGCGAGGTGAGATCCGACGGCGCCGGCCGAGCCAGGTCCGGGCGGGCCAGAACCAGGACGGTGAGCTGCTCGTTGGTGCGGCCGCGAATGTCGTCGGCCAGACTGCGCGCGCTCGCCCCATCGAGCGACGGGCCGGCGGACATGAGGGCAACGGTAATCGGCACTTCGGGTGATGGCTGAGCCACCGTCGGCTCCGCACCATGGCCCGAACGCTGTCGGGGACCGAGACGCTCCTCGTCCAGACCGGCACGGTCACGGCGTCCAGCGACACCGAGGTCACCGTCGTCGCCGCGACGACGGCACTTGTGCGCTGTTGATCGCCAGCAAGGGCAAGCCGTCATAGGTTGAGCCCGTGACCACCGAGGCCAGCGATCGGTCCCGGCCCACGGGCGCGCAGTGGACGGTCCGCCGCGGCACCGATGAGCTCGTCGTCGTGGAGTTCGGCGGCGGCATCCGCACCTATACGCGCGGCGGCGTCGACGTCGTCGCGGGGTTCGGTGCCGACGAGATGTCGGTCGCCGGACGTGGCCAGCAGCTCATCCCCTGGCCGAACCGGCTCCGCGACGGGAAGTACGCCTTCGCCGGCACCGAGCGCCAGCTCGCCCTCACCGAACCGGCGAAGCACAACGCCAGCCACGGCCTGGTCCGCTGGGCGACCTGGGACCTGCTCGACCAGACCTCGTCGTCGATCACCGTGGGTCACCGCCTCCACCCGCAACCGGGCTGGTCCTGGGTTCTCGAGCTGACCACCATTTACGCCCTCGGCGACGACGGCCTGACGGTCACGACCACCGCCGTCAACGTCAGCAGCGAAGACGCCCCGTTCGGCTACGGCGCCCACCCGTACCTCTCGATCGCCGACACGCCCGTCGCCGAGGTCGAGCTCGAGGTCCCGGCCGACACCTATCTCGAGACCGACCCCGAGCGGCAGCTGCCGGTCTCGACCCACCCGGTCGAGGGGTCCGCATACGACTTCCGCACCAGCCGCCCGATCGGCGACCTGGCCCTCGACACCCCCTTCACTGATCTCGGCCGCGGCCCCGACGGCCGCTGGTCGGTCACCCTGCGCGGGCTCGCCACGGGCGAGGTCAGCCTCTGGGGCGACGAGGCGTATGCGTGGACGCAGATCTTCACCGGGCGGGCCTTCCCGCATACCGAAGGAACAACCGGTATCGCCGTCGAGCCGATGACCTGTCCGCCCGACGCGTTCAACTCCGGTACCGACCTCGTCGTCCTGAGACCCGAGCAGGCGCATACCGGGTCGTGGGGGATCCGGCCCTCCTGAGGCGGGCCGAAAACCGCTGGTCCGCCCCGTTAGGCTGGTGCGTCGCGGATCGCAACAGTCATGGAGGAGTACCCGTGCCCACCGGCAAGGTCAGGTTCTACAACGCGGAGAAGGGCTTCGGCTTCCTCACCGACGACGAGGGAGGCGCCGACGTGTTCCTGCACGCCAGTGCGCTGCCCGAAGGCACGACCGCGCTCAAGACCGGGACCCGCGTGGAGTTCGGAATCGTCGAGGGACGGCGCGGCGCCCAGGCGCTCTCGGTGCGCGTCCTCGACCCGGCCCCGTCGATCGTCGCCGCGAAGCGGGCCGCCCACCGCAAGCCCGCGGACGAGATGGTCGTCATCGTCGAGGACGTCATCAAGCTGCTCGACAGCGCCTCTGAGGACCTGCGCCGGGGCCACTATCCCGACCGGAAGCGGGCCACGGCGATGTCCCGCGCGCTCCGGGGCCTCGCCGACCAGCTGGAGAGCTGAGATGGCGGAGCTGAAGGTCGACGCGACGCTCCGGGCGGCGGTCGACCTCGCGCGCTCCGCCCTCGACGGCGTGGCCGAGCCGCTGAGCGTCGGCGACCACCTGGAGATGGTCATGGACGCCGAGCGGGTCGCGACGCACTACTTCGCGTGTCTGACACCGGCGTACGTCGGCTGGCGCTGGGCGGTCACCGTCTCGCGCGCCACCCGGCAGAAGGTCGCGACGGTGTGCGAGACCAACCTCGTGCCCGGCGCGGCGTCCGTGCTGGCACCGGTCTGGGTTCCGTATGCGGAGCGGCTCGCCCCTGGTGACCTCGGGGCCGGGGACGTGCTCCCGTTCCGCGCGGACGACCCGCTACTCGTGCCGGGGTTCGAGGCGACCGGCGACGAGGACGTCGACCAGGTGGCGCTGTTCGAGCTCGGGCTCGGGCGGCGCCGGGTTCTGTCCAGTGAGGGCCGCGAGGTCGCGGCGCAGCGCTGGTACGACGGGTCTCACGGGCCGACCGCCGACGTCGCCACGCACGCTCACGACCGCTGCTCGACGTGCGGGTACTTCGTACCGATGGCCGGCGCTCTGCGCGCGGTGTTCGGCGTATGCGCGAACGCCTGGTCCCCGTCCGACGGTCAGGTGGTCAGCCTCGACCACGGGTGCGGCGCGCACAGCGAGAGCGACGCGCCGCCGGACGACGCGGCGTCGCACGGGGAGCCGATCGTCGACGAGTTCGCCGTCGACGTCGTCCGCTGACCGCCCGTCCCGGTTCCGCTCCAACAACTGCGCACGTGTGGACTTATCGGCGGACATTTCGGACAACAGGTCCCAACTTCTCCGCACGTGCGGAGATGTTGGGCGTTTGGCGCCATGGCGCGGCCGGGAGCGTGGGCGGCCAGGTGTCGTGGAGCGTGGGCGGTCAGGTGTCGTGGAGCGTGGGCGCTCAGGTGGCGGGACCGGCAGCCTCGGCCGCGTTGCCACGGCCGCGCCTCAGGTACGCGTACCCGACCATCCCCAGCACGATCCCGGCGACGCAGCACCAAGGCCACCACGACCGCGACCCCTCGTGGAGGGTCGGGACGAGGAGGACGACGGCGAGCGCCACCGCCCAGAGCCCCATCCCGAACTCCACGATCCGGGTCATCGGGACCGAGACCGGCCGCAGGTCCTCGGCGGGCGTCTCGTCCGGCGCCTCCCCGCTGCTCATCACGCCAGCCTAGACACACCCGCGAATCGTCATCGTGTCGAAACATGCCGCCGCTACCGTCGGCGCCATGGCGAAGACACAGACGGCGCCGTCCCCGGCTCGGGGCCCCGGCGGAACCGGCACTCTCGACCGCTTCTTCCAGATCTCCCAGCGCGGATCGACCGTCACCCGCGAGCTGCGCGGTGGCCTCGTGACGTTCTTCACGATGGCCTACATCGTCGTGCTGAACCCGCTCATCATCGGCACCCAGGCGGATAGCACCGGCGCGTTCCTCGGCGGCGGCGACATCGGCCGGGCCAAGCTCCTCGTGGCGGCGGCCACGGCGCTCGTTGCCGGCGTGATGACGATCCTCATGGGCGTCGTCGCGAACTACCCGCTGGCGCTGGCCACCGGGCTCGGCCTCAACGCGTTCGTGGCCTTCGGCATCGCCAAGCTGCCCGGCATGACGTGGCCCGACGCGATGGGGCTGGTCGTCATCGAGGGCATCATCATCACGATCCTCGTCCTGACCGGCTTCCGGAGGGCGGTGCTCCGCGCCGTGCCGACCCAGCTGAAGACCGCCATCTCGGTCGGCATCGGCCTGTTCATCACCTTCATCGGCCTCGTCGACGCCGGGCTCGTCCGCAAGCCCTCCGGACCGGTCCCCGTTGAGCTCGGCATCGGCGGCTTCCTCACCGGCTGGCCGATGTTCGTCTTCGTCGTCGGTCTGCTCGGCATCATTGCCATGCTCGTGCTGCGCGTGAAGGGCGCCATCCTTCTCGGCATCGTCGGCGCGACGATCCTCGCGATCATCATCGAGGCCATCTTCCACGTCGGCAGCCAGACGGACGCCACGGGCCAAGTCGTCAACCCGACCGGCTGGGGACTCAACGTCCCCACCTTGCCCAGCAGCATCGTCGACGTCCCCGACTTTGGCCTGCTCGGCCAGTTCAGTCTGCTCGGCTCCTTCAGCAAGATCGGGTTCGTCGCCGCCGCCCTCCTGATCTTCACACTGATGCTGGCGGACTTCTTCGACACCATGGGCACGATGGTGGCGATCGGCGGCGAGGCCGGTCTCCTGGACAAGGAGGGCAACCCGCCGAACTCTCAGCGCATCCTCACCGTTGACTCGCTGGCCGCGGTCGCGGGGGGCGCCGCCAGTGTGAGCAGCAACACGTCCTACATCGAGTCGGCGTCCGGCGTCGGCGAGGGCGCGCGTACCGGCCTGGCCAGCGTCGGCACCGGCGTGCTGTTCCTCCTCGCGACCTTCCTGGCACCGCTGGTCGCGATCGTCCCGTACGAGGCGGCGACCCCGGCTCTGGTCATCGTCGGGTTCCTCATGATGCAGCAGGTCAAGGGCATCTCCTGGGACGACCTCGAGATCGCCATCCCGGCGTTCCTGACCATCGTCCTGATGCCGTTCACCTACTCGATCACGGCCGGCATCGGCGCGGGCTTCGTCACCTACGTCTTCATCCAGCTCATCCGGCGAAAGAGCCGGTCGATCCACCCGCTGATGTGGGTGGTGGCCATCCTCTTCGTGGTCTACTTCGCCCTCGACCCGATCAAAGCCGTGCTTCACGTCGACTGACCTGACGCGATGTCCCCGACCCAGATCCACCTGACCCCACACCAGGTCCTCACCGTCCTCGAGTCCGGGCCGGAGCGGCTCGTCGTCGAGTCGGCCTGGGACGCCCAGGCCGGCGACCCGCTCCGGCACCTCCATCCGACCCAGCGGGAGGACTTCGAGGTGCTCGAGGGACGGCTGCGGGTCGTTCGTGACGGGCGCACGGAGGTCGTCGAAGCCGGTGGCCGGTTCACCGTGGCGCCCGGAGTCGTCCACGGCATGACCTCTGACGGGGTGGCCACGCGCGCCCGGTGGGAGATCACGCCCGCGCTGGGCACGGAGGCGATGTTCCGTGGGCTCGCTGCTGCGGACGCGCGGGGCCGGCTGGCCCAGCTGCGGGTGCTCGCCGACCACCGTGCCGAGATGCGGCTCGCTTCACCGCCAGACGTCGTGCAGCGGGTGCTGCTCTCGGTCGTTCGCCTCCTCCCGGGCAGCTAGTCCGCACGGCGAACGGCGTCTGACTCGCATACTCGGAAATAGTTAGCCGAGGTAATGAGTTATGCTAACTAGTGATGGTGACCTCGACTCTGACCGCACAGCAGCTGACCCGCATGTCAACGGACCTCCGTCTCGCGTGTATGCGGATCAGCCGGCGGATTCGCTTCGAGTCGAGCCACGACGTGGCCCCGCACCAGTTCTCGGTCCTGTGCCGCCTCGAGGAGGCGCCTCGCACCCCCGGTGAGCTGGCCGAGATCGAACGGGTCGCCAAGCCGAGCATGACGCGCACCGTGGGCGCGCTCGTCGACCGGGGCCTCGTGCTCCGTCAGGACGACCCGCTGGACGGGCGGTCGGTGATCCTCTCGCTCAGCGAGGAGGGCCGCCGCGCGGTGAGGGCGATCCGCCGCAGGCGCGATGCCTGGATGGCCAGCCGGGTGGCACGGTTGACCCCCGAGGAGCAGGACGTGCTCGCTCGCGCGACCGAGATCCTCGCCAAGGTGGCGGGAGAGTGAGCCCGACCTTCGCCTCCCTCGCCATCCGCAACTACCGCATCTTCGCCTCCGGGTCCGTCGTCTCCAACGTCGGCACCTGGATGGGCCGCGTCGGACAGGACTGGCTGGTCCTCACCCAGCTGACCGACCACTCGGCAAGCGCCTTGGGCATCGTCACGGGCCTGCAGTTCCTGCCGTTCCTGCTGATGGCGCCGGTGACCGGCATGATCGCCGACCGGTTCAACAAGCGGCACGTCCTGATGGCGACCCAGTCGTTCCTCGGCCTGTCGGCGCTCGCGCTGGCAGCGCTGACCCTGACCGGTCACGTGGAGCTCTGGCACGTCTACCTCATCGCCTTCCTCCAGGGCCTCGCCACGGCGGTCGACAACCCGGCCCGGCAGTCGTTCGTGTCCGAGATGGTGCCGAAGGACCGGCTGGCCAACGCGGTGGCGCTCAACAGCGCCTCGTTCAACGCGGGCCGCCTCGTCGGGCCGGGCATCGCGGGGCTGCTCATCGCCGCCTTGGGCACGGGCTGGGCGCTGCTGGTCAACGGGCTGTCGTTCGCCTTTGTCCTCGCGTCCCTTCTGGCGATGCGGGTTCGGGACCTCACGCCGGCGCCTCGGGCTCGCGGCAGGCAGCAGATCCGGCAGGGCCTCGCCTACGTGCGGAGCCGGCCCGACGTCCTGCTCGTCCTGGCGCTGGTGTTCGTCCTCGGGACGTTCGGGATGAACTTCCAGATCACCACGGCGCTGATGGCCACGAAGGAGTTCCACGAGGGCCCAACCGAGTACGGCATGCTGGGCTCGATCATGGCCATCGGCTCCCTGGCGGGTGCCCTGCTCGCCGCCCGCCGGAAGAGGCCTCGCCTCCGCGTGCTGCTCGTCGCGCTGGCCGGCTTCACCGTCGCGACTGCCGTCGGGTCGCTCGCTCCCACTTACGAGGTGTTCGCCCTCTCCCTGGTTCCCATCGGCCTGGCCTCGCTCACCGCCCTCACCACGGCGAACGCCATGGTGCAACTGGCCGTCGATCCCCAGATGCGAGGCCGAGTGATGGCGCTCTACATGGCCGTCTTCATGGGCGGCACCCCGCTCGGTGCGCCGGTCATCGGCTGGATCGGGGACGCATTCGGCGCCCGCTGGACCATCGGGATCGGCGCCCTCGCGGTGGGCCTGTCGCTGGTGGCCGTCGCCGCATACCTCCTTCGGCGCCAGAATGTTCAGGTGCGTTACGAGTCCCGCCGCCGGCCCCGGCTTCGCATCACGGTCCAGCCGGCGGAGCAGCCGCAGCCCGAAGCGGTCCGGTGAACGTCCGGTTCCGGCAGCGACTGACCGTCGCCGCCCTGGTCCTGCTCGTCGCCGTGGCGGTGATCGCGGCGCTGGTCAGGCGCTGAGCCGCTCGACGACGTAGTCCACGCACGACGTCAGCGCCGACACGTCGTCGGGCTCGACCGCGGGGAACATCGCGACGCGCAGCTGGTTGCGACCCAGCTTGCGGTAAGGCTCCACGTCGACGATGCCGTTGGCGCGCAGCGTTTTGGCGACCGCCGCCCCGTCGACCGTGTCGTCCAGGTCAATCGTGCCGACCACGAGGCTCCGGGCGCTCGGGTCCACAACAAAGGGCGTCGTGTATGCGGTGCGCTCGGCCCACGAGTAGAGCCGGCTGCTGCTGTCGGTGGTCCGCTTCACCGCCCACTCGAGGCCGCCCTGCTCGTTGAGCCAGCGCACCTGATCGCTCAGGAGGGCCAGCGTGCCGACCGCGGGCGTGTTGTAGGTCTGGTTGAGGCGGCTGTTGGAGATCGCCGTCGGGAGGCTGAAGAAGTCGGGCACCCAGCGCCCGGACGCGTCGATCTCCTCGACGCGGGCGAGCGCGGCGGGGGAGAAGGCCGCCAGCCACAGACCGCCGTCGGACGCGAAGCACTTCTGGGGAGCAAAGTAGTAGACGTCGACCTCCGTGATGTCCACGGGCAGGCCGCCGGCACCGGAGGTGGCGTCGACCAGAACGAGGGCGTCGTCGTCGGCGTCATGCACTCGGCGGACCGGGGCCATCACGCCGGTCGAGGTCTCGTTGTGCGGCCACGCATACACGTCGACACCGGCCTCGGCCCGCGGCTGCGGGAGGGTTCCCGGCTCGCCCTTGACGATGGTGGAGTCGCCGAGGAACGGTGCATTCCGCGTCACCGACGCGAACTTGCTGGAGAACTCGCCGTAGCTGAGGTGCTGGGCCCGTTCACGGACCAGCCCAAAGGCCGCGATGTCCCAGAACGCCGTCGAGCCGCCATTGCCGAGGACGATCTCGTAGCCCTCAGGCAGGGAGAACAGCTCGGTCAGTCCTTCCCGGATCTCGCCCACCAGTCCGCGTACGGGCGCCTGACGGTGGGACGTACCGAGAACGGTCGTCGCGAGCGAGGCGAGGTAGTCGACTTGTTCCGGGCGGACCTTGCTGGGGCCGGAGCCGAACCGTCCGTCCAGCGGCTTCAGGTCGGCGGGAATGGTGAGGGGCGGGGCGTCGGTCACGTCCTCATGGTCCCAAAGGGGTGCCCACAGCCCGGGTTCGGGTCCGAGAACTGGACTGACCCGGGAACACCGGCACTAGTGCCCGCGTTCGTAAGTGTGTAATCTTGTAATGAGTCTTACGAAAGGAGTTCTCATGAACACCACACCACAAGACGCGCCGGGTCCGCAGGACGACCGGTACGACGAGCACGACGAGGGCGGCGGTAAGCGCCGTCATCACCGCGAGCGCGGTGAGCATCACCACGACCGGGGCGAGCGCGAGGAACACCGCGGCGGGCGTCGCGGCGGCCGGCGAGGCCCTGGCGGTCCGTTCGGACCGGGTTTCGGTCCCGGCCCGTTCGGTGGCCCAGGGGGGCCGTTCGCGCAGGGTTGGGGGCCGGGATTCGGGCCGGGCTTCGGCCGTGGCCGCGGACGCCGTGGCGGCCCCTTCGGCCGGCCCGGTGGCTGGCAGCAGGCCGACCTTCCGTCGGCGGACGATGCCACGGACTGGTTCGCGGGGCGGCTGCCCTCGGACTGGTTCGTGGGCGCCCCGACGGTGAGCGTCGACCGCGAGGAGATCGTCGTCGTCGGTGAGCTTCCGCCGGTTGACGGCGGCGAGGGCCAGTCGTCCCAGGCGGCCGCCGAGGGCCGGATCAGCCGCTGGCGCGAGGACACCCGCGGCGAGCGGATCGCCATCGCCCAGGAGGCGGAACAGCGGTACGGCCGAAAGGTCGCCTGGGGGGCAAAGATCGGGGACTACTCCGACCTCTTCACCCACCAAGCGGTCCCGGTCATGACCCGGCTCCGTCAACCGCAGCGGATGGTGCTCGACACCCTGGTCGATGCCGGCGTCGCGCGGTCCCGGTCCGAGGCGCTCGCCTGGGCAGTCACGCTGGTCGGCCAGCACGCCGACGAGTGGCTCACCGACCTGCGCAACGCCATGGCCGAGGTCGACAAGCTACGGTCCGAGGGCCCACAGGTCTGACCGTGCTCCCCATCGAGGGCGCCGCTCTGCTGAGGAGCGGCGCCCTTGTCGCGCGCGCCGCACAGGTCGTGGGTCGGCTCGACTCCCAGGCGAGCCGCTTGGCTCGGGTTCCTCGGGTAGCCGAGCCGCTCGACTCGCAGTCAAGCCACCGTCCGACGGCTGACAGACTCAGGCGGTGACCGAGCCAAGCACCGAACCTGACTCGCATACCGGCTTCACCGGCCGACTCGAGCCGGATGGCGCCTACGACGAAGTGCGGTTCACCGGTTCGGACGTGATGGGCGCCGACGCGGCCGGAGCGCGGTTCCTCGACTGCCGGTTCGAGGGTGCCGACCTCACGGAGGCCCACCTCAAGGACACTCGCTGGACCGACTGCCGCCTCGACCGGGTCCGCGGCGTGGGCACACACCTGGCCGACGCGACGCTGCAGGACTGCCAGCTGGTCGAACCCCGCCTCGGTGCGATCGCCGCATACGGCTCGAGCTGGCGGCGAGTGACCATCCGCGGCGGCAAGATCGACTACCTCAATCTCCGCGGAGCCCGGCTCCGAGAGGTGCGCTTCGAGGACTGCGTCCTGCTTGAGCCGGACTTTGCGGAGGCCACGCTCACCGACGTGACCTTCGATGGGTCCACGCTCACCGGTGTGCAGTGGAGTAAAGCGACGCTCTCGAAGGTCGACCTGTCACGAGCCCGGCTCGTCGCCCCGCTCGGGCTCACCGGCCTCGGGGGCGCGACGCTCAGCCGGCCGCAGCTCATCGAGCTCGTCGACGCCTTCGCCGACCAGCTCGGCATCCGCATCCGGGACTGACCGCCGTCGCCTCGGATGCGGCAGCTTGGCGGTCGCCCGGTGTCTCGCCGCGGCGGCCCGTTCTCGAGCCGTCGGGAAGTCCTCCGGCGCGCGCCGCCGGTCGAGGTTGGCGTGCGCCACCAGCGCGGCGAGCGGGACGCCGGTGTTCGGATGCTGGGCAATCGGCTCGTCACCGCTGAAGACGACCCACACCGGCTGCTCGCCGTGCAGCACCTCGAGGACGGTCCCGTCGGTGACCGACGCCGCCTTGGTGATGGCCAGACGGCGGGAACGAGCGGCCTCCAGGCGAGCCTTGGCATAGTCCGTCGCCGGACCTCGTACCTGCCGGACGACCACGGCGATCGCCGGTGCGTACTTGGCCCCCTGCCTCACGCCCTCGATGACCAGCTTGGTCACGCCCACGCGGCACCTCCGTCGTCACGAGCCTAGTCACCCCACGAAGTTCTCCGCTTCGCTCCGATACTTCGCGGCGACCCCGCCTAGCCTTGAGACGCATACCCCGAAGGGAGCGCGCATGACCGCGGTCTACCGCGTCGACTACACCGGAGAGGGCCTTAGCGAGTCCGAGCTGGCGCCGACCCCATGGCAGCAGGCCCGCCGGTGGGTCGACGAGGCGGACGCCCGAGCCGAGTCCCGCGACGACGTTCCCGAGCCGCGCGCGCTTTCGGTGGCGACCGTCGACGCCACCGGCGCCCCGAACGTGCGGACCGTGCTGATGCGGTTCTTCGACGAGCGCGGACCGGGGTTCGTCACGAGCCGGGACTCGACCAAGGGCGTCGAGCTCGCCGCCGACCCGCGGATCGCCGTGGCGCTGACCTGGCCGGCGATGTTCCGGTCCATCCGGTTCCGCGGGGTGGTCGAGGACGTCGCGGCGGACGACGTCCGCGCGTACTGGGCGTCCCGGCCGTGGGGGTCACGGATCAGCGCCTGGGCGTCGCGGCAGTCGCAGCCGGCCACCGGCCGCGAGCAGCTCGAGGCGGACTTCGAACGGTATGCGGCGCAGTTCCCCGACCATGGGGGGCCTGACGACGTGCCGGTTCCCGAGTTCTGGTGCGGATATCGCGTGCGGTGCCGCGAAGTCGAGTTCTGGGCCGGCCGACGCAACCGGTTGCACGACCGGCTGGTGTTCACCGCGGTGGGCGCCGGGGGCGGTGCCGCGGGACAGGACGTCGACGCATACCCGAGCCTGGACGACCCCGCGGCCTGGACGGTGCTGCGCCGGCAGCCGTAGCCGTCCCGGGCGTGGAACAGCCCGTGGGCCGCCGGATTCC
>JBKPKI010000202.1:0-11828 GCA_046731055.1 Actinomycetota bacterium
TCGCCGAGTGTCCATCCTCGTGGGGTATATCCCGACCCGTGAGGGTCGTGCAGCCCTGCGGCGGGCCGCTGCGGAGGCCGAGCTACGCAAGGCGGATCTCATCGTTCTCAACAACGACGCGGCCAAGAACTTCGACCCGGACGACACCCGCCGGTTCGAGACGGCGCTCGAAGGTCTTCGTGGGCGGCTCAGCCAGGCCGGAGTCAGCGTCGAGGTACGGCACCTGGAGCGCAGCAAGGAGCCGGCAGAGGATCTGCTCGACGCGGCGGAGAGCAGTCACGCCGAACTCATCGTCATCGGACTGCGGCGCCGGACCCCGGTCGGCAAGCTGATCCTCGGGTCCAACGCGCAGCGGATCCTGCTGGATGCAACCTGCCCGGTGCTGGCCGTCAAGGCGACCGGCCAGGACGACTGAGCGCGGCCGCGGTGCGAACAGCCTGCACGATGAGTGCTCGAGACCGGCGGAAACGATGTGGCGGCCCGTTGAGTGGCGCCGCGGGGCTCGGCAGCGTTTTATAATGGTCGAAGCACGGACGCGCAAGACCCGAGAAGGAAAAGCCACCACCGCCTCTCCCGCCCCGCCTCGCGTCCCGAGGAATGTTCTCCCCTCAGCCGGCATTGACTCACGAGCGACCTCGATGGGCGTCGATGTCGCGTGTCTCGGTTTCGAAAGGTAGTCGGTTTTCTGTGTCAACGGGCTCTACGACCCCCAAGCGCGGCAACGCGGCCCTTCCCCCAGAGTTCTCCCAACCCGCCATCCAGCAGCTCATGACCAAGGGCTCTGTTCGCGCTCTCACCGGTGACGACGTGCGCAAGGCGTTCGAGGGCAGCGGGCTCAGTGCATCGCGCCAGAAGGTCGTGCTGCGCGCTTTGGAGAGCGCCGGCGTGGAGGTGCAGGTCACCCCGGCGGCGTCCAAGCGGACCCTGGCCGCCGCGACCTCGACGCGTCCCGCCACGACCGCACGGGCGACAAGGGCGGATAAGCCGGCGACCGCGAAGACCACGAAGACCGCTTCGCCGGCCAAGACTGCTTCGCCGGCCAAGGCCGCTTCGCCGGCCAAGACTGCCGAGAAGGCGGCAGCGGCCAAGCCGGCCGCCGTTGCCAAGGGCGGGACCGGTGCAACGACGGCCACGAGCAAGCCGTCCGCTGGGACGTCCGCGACCGCGGCCAAGTCCGCTGCGAGCAAGACCGCTGCCGGCAAGCCCGCCGCGGCGAGCAAGGCCGCAGCCGGCAAGCCCGCCGCAGGAAAGGCTGCCGCGAGCACGTCTACCGTGGCCGGCAAGTCGGCCGCCGGAAAGGCGACGGCCCACAAGGAGACCGCCGGTCTCGCCGCCGCCGACGGCAAGGCCTCTGTGGTGGACGGTGCAACAGTGAAGAAGGCGGGCAAGCCGACGTCGACCTCCAGTGTCACGGCGGCGGCCGCGGACGCTGCGGCTGCGCCGCGCACGACGAAGGCTGCACCCACCAAGGCCACGACGAAGTCCGCCGTCACCAAGAGCGCCGGGACGGCGGCGGCCAACAAGGCTGCCGCAGCGACACCCGACGGTGACGAAGCGATCGAGGACGCGGAAGAGATTGAGGACCTCGAGGTCGATCTGACCGACGCCGACGTGGCCGACGTGGCCGACGTCGCCGACGTCGAAGTGACGGACGACGCGACCGAGGTGGACGCGACCGAGGAGGTCACTGACACAGACGCCGAGCTGGACGAGGAGGCCGACGACGAGTGGGCCGCCGGCGCCGCAGGTGACGAGGGTGCCGTCGTCCGCCGTTCCGCCGCGGCAGGCGAGGAGGAGTCCGAGGACGCCGGCTTTGTCATCCGCGACGACGACGAGGAAGACGCGCCGGCCCAGCAGGTCGTCACCGCCGGAGCGACGGCCGACCCGGTCAAGGACTACCTCAAGCAGATCGGGAAAGTGGCCCTTCTCAACGCCGAGCAGGAGGTCGAGCTAGCCAAGCGGATCGAGGCCGGGCTGTTCGCCGAGGAGCGCCTCAACTCCGGTGACAAGATCGAGATGAAGCTCAAGCGCGAGCTGTGGTGGATCGCGCAGGACGGCAAGAAGGCCAAGAACCACCTCCTCGAGGCCAACCTGCGGCTCGTCGTGTCGCTGGCTAAGCGCTACACCGGTCGCGGCATGCTCTTCCTCGACCTCATCCAGGAGGGCAACCTCGGCCTCATCCGCGCGGTCGAGAAGTTCGACTACACCAAGGGCTACAAGTTCTCCACGTATGCCACGTGGTGGATCCGCCAGGCCATCACCCGGGCGATGGCCGACCAGGCCAGGACGATCCGGATCCCGGTCCACATGGTCGAGGTCATCAACAAGCTGGCCCGGGTTCAGCGTCAGATGCTCCAGGACCTCGGTCGTGAGCCGACGCCGGAGGAGCTGGCCAAGGAGCTCGACATGACGCCCGAGAAGGTCGTCGAGGTCCAGAAGTACGGCCGCGAGCCGATCTCGCTTCACACGCCTCTCGGCGAGGACGGCGACAGCGAGTTCGGTGACCTCATCGAGGACTCCGAGGCCGTCGTCCCGGCCGACGCGGTGAGCTTCACGCTCCTGCAGGAGCAGCTGCACTCTGTCCTCGACACGCTCTCGGAGCGCGAAGCCGGCGTCGTGTCCATGCGGTTCGGCCTCACCGATGGCCAGCCCAAGACCCTCGACGAGATCGGCAAGGTCTACGGCGTGACGCGCGAGCGGATCCGCCAGATCGAGTCCAAGACGATGAGCAAGCTGCGCCACCCGTCGCGCTCGCAGGTCCTCCGCGACTACCTCGACTGATCCACACATCCAAACCGGGATGCGCCGCGCGGCCCCAGGTGTGCGCGGCGCATCCCGTTTTTCAGACGTGTGCCTGGGTCGCCCCTGACGCCATGGCACCCAATTCACGGTGAGGCGCGAACGACGGTTGGTCATCCCGTCGTCAGAGCACGCGGATCCAGGTCACGACGCCACGTCCGCCGAACCGGTTGCAGGGGTCCTCGGTCACCGTGGCGGTCAGGGAGATCCCGAACGCGCCCCCGGACGGGTTGGCCTGCTGCAGCGCTCCGCGCACGTTCGCGCGATCCAGCACCGTGTCGCCGCACCCAGGGCTGGTCAAGACCAGCCGACTGTCGGCCGTGGCCCTCAGGACCCCTCGTGCGTCAGGCGTCCGGTCCACCTCACCGCCGTCGTCGAGCACGTACTCGGCATCGCGGTCCCGGTTCTCGAGGACCCCGACGACTATCCCGGAACCCTCGACCAGCCAGATCCCTTCCAGCTGAACGGGGGCCGTGACGGGTGACACTGGTTCATCCGCAGACGGGGCGATGGCACGACCGGCCTCCGACTCTGGAGAGAGCCGAGTGGCCGTGAACGGTGGGCTGGATCCCGCCGCTGGACACCCAGGTCCGGCGAGGGTGCTCGTGTCGAAGAGCACTCGCCCATCTGGCTGCGGATGAATCCGCACCGTGTCGCGGCACAGCTGACCCTGCTCGTTTGTGCCGGTGAAGACCACGTTATCGCCGTCCATTCGCCACTGGGACACCGGAACGGGGAGGAGGGGGTTAACAAGGGTCCCGGCTGCGCCGAAGTCGCGTTCTGTTCCGTCGGCGTGGATTGCGCCGACGTTTCGGGCCGTGCCGTTGTCGAACAGGTAGACACCCGGTTGAGGGACTGCGCCTGAGCCAGGATCGGCGGGTATGGACGTGTCCGGCCGGCGTAGCCACAGGACCCCGGCCGCAACGGCGGCGACCAGCAGCAGGACCGCCGCCGCGGCGAGCACGAGGCGTTGCCGGGGACGGTGAGGCTGGCCGAGCCTGCGATGGAGGTCGTGCTGCATTCGGTCGAGGTCCGTCGAGGTCATGTCCACTCCGTCCGCATAGGAGGCCAATGAGTCCACGATTCGCTGGTCCAAGCTCATGAGGTCACCTCGATCCCGCGCTGGAGCGCGGCCAGGGCTCGATGGGCATGCCGCTTCACCGAGCCGATGCCGATGTCGAGCAGCTGGGCCGTCTGGCCCTCGGTCAGTCCGAGGTAGTAGCGCGCGACGACGACCTCCCGCTGCCGTGTGGGCAGGGCCTGGACGGCGGCGGTGACCCGCGCGGACTCATCGAGCCTGACCGCGGCCTCCTCGAGGTTGCCGTCGGCGGGAACAACCGCCAGGCGCTGGGTCATCGCGCGCGAGCGGACGAACCGGCGCTGCCGGGACCGACAACCGCGGACGACCGCACTGCGCAGGTATGCGCCGGCGGCATTCGGGTCTCTCAACGTCGACCAGTGCCGGTGCAGAGAGACGAACGCGTCCTGCACGACCTCCTCAGCCTCGGCGCGGTCACCGAGCAGGACCATGGCGAGGCGAACCAGGCCGGCGCAGTGGGTCCGGAACAAGACGTCGAGGGTCTCCTCCCGGTCCGGGCGTTCGTCGACTCGGCTCCGGCGCAACTCGGCTGGCTCGGCCATGACGACCTCCCGAGCGACATCGTCCACGCATAGAGGTCGCCGCTGGGGCGAAAAGGTTGACTTAGCTGGGGAGATTCTTCGGCAGTCTGCGGGTCTGTCTGACGGCTCAGCCGCGTCGTGGGAACCGGTCGACCGCAGCGTCGATCCAGCGCACCGGGGCATCGGCGATCCGGTTCATGCTGCGCGTCCACCACCGAACGCCGTCCTGCGGCACGAAGAACGCTCGAATCCGTTGGGTCCAAGGTCGGTTCGTGGCTGCCGACCTGGTGACGGTGCGAACGTCGTCCGCCAGCTCGGTCGCAACCGCGCCGGGTCTCGCGTACCTCGACCGCTCGAGGGTGGCGACCACATGACCCATGGCTTCATCGGCCTGGCCGTCGAGGTACGCCTCGCGGACGTAGTGCTTCTTCCACTCGCGCAGGGTCCCGCCGCCGTTGGGTGGCGGCACGCCGAGGTCGCCGAGCCGAGACACGAGCTCGTCCCACTGCGCCTCGGCCAGCTCACCGGGGGTCGCCGCCCGTGAGCGACGCCGTCGGTTGACCAGGTATGCGGTCAGGGGCAGCACGAGACTGCCCAGCAGACCGAGGAGGACCGCGACGAGAAGCAGGTGCCACGGGTCGCGGAACCACTCCCGCACCTGGTCTCCCAAGGAACCCTCTTGGGCCGTTGCGGGCCCGTTCACTTCAGGAGCACCGGGGTCACGTGCGGTGCTGGTCGCCGAAGCCGTCGCGTCGGAGTCTGTCTGAGGAGCGGTCGTCGCGCTCGGGGCGGGCGCCGCCGACGGGACGGTGTAGGCCGGTGCCGCACCGGTTCGTACCGCCGGCGTCGGCTCGAACCGGAGCCATCCGGCACCCGGGAAATACAGCTCCGGCCAGGCGTGCGCGTCGGAGTTGCGCACGGTGTAGAGACCGTTGTCCTGTCGACCCGGCAGGTAGCCGAGCGCCATCCGCGCGGGAATTCCCTTGGCCCGGGCCATCATCACCATCGTCGTGGCGAACTGTACGCAGTACCCAACCTTGGACTTCAGGAACCGCAGGATCGGCTCGTTGATCTGCCGGCCGTTCTCGTCGAGCACGGACTCCGGCAGCTGGAGGTTGTAGGAGAACCCGCCGTCGGTCCGAAGCCACTTCTGGATCGCGGTGGCCGCGGCGTAGGTCGAGGTTGTTCCCGCGGTGACCTGGTCGGTCAGCTCGTCCAGCTGGGCGGCGATGCCCGCATCGACGGTCGTCGACGCCTGGACGTCGGGGCTCCCTCGACCCGAGGACGCACCGGGGATCCCGGCCTGCAGCTGCTCCGACGTGACGTCGACCTCGCGGTAGGTGACCGAGTATGAGTCGGGGCGGTCGGACGCGTACAGGTCACCGGTGGCCGCGTCGGCATACCAGCTCTGTCCACCGAAGTCGACCGAGACGACCGGCGGGACCGACGCGATGTGCGGTGAGCTCACGTAGTTCGACTCGACTTGGAGCTGCCGGTCGGCAACGGGGACCTGCGACGAGACGACTGCCGCCTGGGTGAGCTGCTGCGTCGGGGCGTTCACGGGGCGGGCCGGCCACTGGCCACCGACGTAGGTGGACGACACGACGATGCGCAACGGCGGTGGGGACGGAGCCGACGTCCGGTACGTCATCGCAATGTTGTCGTCACCGCTCTGCAGGCTGCGCGAGAGATCGACGGTCGAGTTGAAGCCGACCCGGCTACCACGTCCGACGCTGCTGTCGCCGCGGCCGAGCCCGTCGAGGATGTACCGCGTCGGTAGGTGCGGAACGACGGCCGGGATCACCACGGCGGCGATGATCGCCGCGACGCCGAGCTGGCGCGCCACGTTGCCGTAGCCCCACAGCACCTGGTTCTCGACCTCGATCTCGGACGTGGGGGTCCGCAGGCTGGCGACGGTCGTCGACCAGCGCTGGACCCGGCCGCGGCCCTGCCGGGCGACGAGGACGAGCCACATCACCGCCGCGACGACGAAGAACCACGGTGAGAGCGACGCCCCGCCGTTGGCCGCCGCGGTGAGGAACGCGGCGAGTAGCGGCAGCCCGGCGATGCCCGGAGCCTCCTCGGTGACGGCGAGGAAGTCGACGAGGATCGCTAAGCCGGCGACTCCGGCCACGAAGACGAGCTGGACGCCCTCGGTCGCGGGGATCGGCGCGGCATACCGTTGCATGACGGCGACGCACTCGTTGACCAGCTCGCCGATCCGCCCCCAGGCGTCGGGGCCGGGCAGGCCGTACCAGAGCCGGTCGGTGGCGAACACGGCCACCAGGACCCACGTCGCGACGATCAGCTGTCCGAGGAGGACCAGGACGCGGACGGACGTCAGCTGACGCATGACCAGGCCGGCGGCTGCCACCGCGAGGCAGATCCAGACGGCCCGACCGAGCCATGTGGCGTTCTCGGTCAGTGTCGTGAGCCCGATGATCGCCGCGATGGTGGCCAGCGCGGCGACGAGGGCGTCCACGGCGCGCGAGATCATCCGACCAGCACCCCCCGCGTCGTGAGGGCGGACCAGACGGCAGGTACAGGATCCCCCTGGCCGGCAACCGTGACCGACCACCCTGCCGTGTGGAGCACCTCGGCATAGGCGGTGGCAGCCAGGCTCGGAGCGCGTGGTGACCCAGCGGCGGACTCGCTGTCGCGGGCGGAGCGGGCGGTATGCGATCCGCCTCGGGCGCCGTCCGCAAAGGTCGGCGTGTCGAGGACGACCGCCAGACCGCTGCCGCCCGGCTGGCGCAGCGAGGCGACCTGTCGGAGCGCCTCCTCGTCCTGGTCGGCGAGGATCGCCACGACCAGCCCGCCCGACGCCGTGACGGGATGCGCCGCCCGCACCAGCTCGGTGAGCTCTACGTCCGGGCCGGTCTCGACCTCGGCGAGGATGTCGAGCGCGTGATCGGCGTCGGTCGTCATGGCGGCCTGCCCGTCGTGCACCGTTTCGGAGCAGACGAGGTGGGTCGCATATCCGAGACCGGCGAGGTGCGTGACGATCGACGCGGCGGCGGAGACCGCCCACTCGAACGAGCTGGAGGCGCCGTGGCCTTGATGGGCGCTGGCCCGTGGGTCGAGGAGGATCATCGCGCGGCGCCGGGCTGGACGGTCCTCCTGGCGGACCATGAGGTCGCCCGTGCGGGCGGTGGCGGGCCAGTGGATCCGGCGCAGGTCGTCGCCGTCGCGGTACTCGCGGATCGACTGGTCGTCCTCGCCGTGCAGGGCGACCATGAACGGGATCTCGCCCTCTGCTCCGACGCCATTGCCCGGTGGACGACCGCCCGTGAGGGGGAAGATGCGCGGAAGGACGACGATGTTTCCCGTTGCGCCGACCTCGGCGAAGCGGTTCGTCAGTCCGAACGGGTCGCGCAGGACGACGCTGAGCGGACCGAGCGGGTGGCGGCCGCGCAGGTGCGAGCGCACCGCATACTCGACCTGCCGTACCTCGCCCGGCGCGAGCTGGCCCAGGAGGAAGCGCGGGCGGTCGCCGAGGGCGAGGTTGAGGCGCTCCTCGGCGAGCAGCAGTGGGGTCCGGCGGGTGCCGACGTTGGACATGACGACGGTGACGATCGCGCGTTCGTCGACGGAGACCCGCGGGGGAGAGGTGTGCCGCTCCACACGCAGCACGGCGCGCTGCCGGCGCGCGATCAGGCCGGTGACCAGCGGCAGGACGAGCAGCAGCACGCCGACCCGGCTGATGTCGGGGAAGCCGAGACCCCACCCGGCCGCGGCCAGCGTCGCACCTGACGCCACGAACGCGCGACCGCGTCCGGTGAGAACGTCCCGAAGGCGAGCCATGCCGACGTCAGCGGTTGAACGGGGCGACGGGGACGCGGCGGAGGATCCCGCCCAGAACGTCCTCGGCGGTGCGGCGGGCCAGCTGCGCCTCGCCACTGAGGATGAGGCGGTGCGCGAGGACGGGCGCGACGATGCTCTGGACGTCGTCGGGGAGGACGTGGTCACGGCCCTCGATGGCGGCGACGGCCCGGGAGGCGCGCAGCAGGTGCAGCGTCGCGCGCGGTGACGCGCCCAGGCGCAGGTCGCTGCTCGAGCGGGTGGCCGTGCTGATGTCGACGGCGTACTGACGGATCGCCGGGCTGGCGTAGACGTCGCGGACGACCTCGATGAGTCGCGCCACCGTCGCGCCGTCTGTCGTCGGCTCCAGCGCGGCCAGCGGCGATGCGCCCCCGTGGGTGTCGAGGATGGCCACCTCGGCGCTGGGCGCGGGGTAGCCGATCGAGATCCGGGCCATGAATCGGTCGCGCTGCGCCTCGGGAAGGGGATACGTGCCCTCCATCTCGATGGGGTTCTGCGTCGCCATGACGATGAACGGCTTGTGCAGCTCGTACGTCTGGCCGTCGACGGTGACCTGGCCTTCCTCCATGCTCTCCAGGAGCGCGGACTGCGTCTTGGGCGAGGCCCGGTTGATCTCGTCGCCCACGACGACATTGGCGAAGATCGCGCCCGGCCGGAACTCGAAGTCGCGCAGGTCCTGGTTGAAGACGCTTACACCCGTGATGTCGCTGGGCAGCAGGTCGGGTGTGAACTGGATGCGCCGGACGGTGCAGTCGATCGACTTGGCGAGCGACTTGGCCAGCATCGTCTTGCCGACCCCCGGGACGTCCTCGATGAGGAGATGGCCCTCGGCGAGGAGAACGGTTATCGCCGTCCGGACGACGTCCGGCTTGCCCTCGATGACCGAGGTCATCGCCTCGGTGATCCGTCGCACCACCTGCCGGACCTCGGCGAGTGCCTCGGGGGTGCTGCGGTAGGCGCTCGGGGCCGCGACCGATCGCGTCGCGGCCATCCCCGGTCCGCTCTCGGTCTGGTCCGTCACGTTGGTCACGCGTCCTCCGCCGGCTTCTCCGACACACTCAGTCAGCACACGGATGGCCTCAGATCCCTGGTGATACGAGGTCCCCGAGAAATCTTCCCCCACAACGCTCCACTTCCCCAACGGATCCCCGCAGAACCGAATGTCTGGGCCGCGACCGCTCAGGCCCCGCCCACCCGGGCAAGCGCCGCCCTTTCTGGACGTTTTCCGGCTTCGTGACCGCCGGACCGTGCCGGCTGAGGGAGCAGACCCGCTCAACGCCCGGATGTTCGTCTGCCGAAGTGGAGG
This sequence comes from Actinomycetota bacterium, assembly GCA_046731055.1. Taxonomy (GTDB): domain Bacteria; phylum Actinomycetota; class Actinomycetes; order Actinomycetales; family Dermatophilaceae; genus Lapillicoccus. The sequence continues at coordinate 9,548 of JBKPKI010000202.1, forward strand.
AAAGTGGAGTACGGTGGGGCGACGCGGAGCCAACGGGCGCCGCGCGGCGCCGCAGGGTCGACAAGGGGAGGTGGCGAGCCGTGTTCCTCGGCACCCACACCCCTCGCCTCGATGAGAAGGGCCGTCTGTTCCTCCCGGCGAAGTTCCGGGACCGCCTTGCCGACGGTCTGGTGGTGACCAAGGGGCAGGAGCACTGCCTCTTCGTCTACCCGGCCGACGAGTTCGAGCGCCTGGCCACCGCGCTGCAACAGGTTCCGACGTCGTCCAAGGCGGTTCGGGACCACCTGAGGGTCTTCCTCGCCGGCGCCCACGACGAGACCCCGGACCGCCAGGGCCGGCTCACCATCCCGCCACCGTTGCGCCAGTACGCGGGACTGACCCGCGACTGCACCGTCATCGGCGCGGGGAACCGCGTCGAGGTGTGGGACAGCGCCGCGTGGACCCGCTACCTCGAGGCCAGCGAGGAGGCCTTCGCCGAGCAGTCCGAGGAGGTGGTCCCAGGCCTGTTCTGATCCGCACTGCACGCCGTAGACCTGAGCTCCGGCCTCCAGCCGCTGCCGTCCCGGGACGCCTTCCCCCGTCCCGGGCCACCCGGGAGAGACAACCCGTCAGCGGATGGGGACCAGACCTCAGGTTCACCGTCACCACCGAATGAGAGCACCGGCATGGCCAACCCCGCACCCGCGCAGCGGCATTCGCCCGTGCTGCGCGATCGGGTCGTCGAACTCCTCGAGCCGGCGCTCGCGGGACCGGGTTCGGTATGCGTCGACGGCACCCTCGGGCTGGGTGGCCATGCGGAGGGCATCCTCGAGCGATGCCCGGAGGCGCGCGTCGTGGGGATCGACCGCGACCAGGAGGCGCTGGACCTGGCCAGGCACCGGCTCGCCCCGTACGCGGACCGGCTCACCCTGGTCCACGCGGTCTACGACGAGTTCGCGGCGGTCGTCGAGTCGCTGGGGCTGGCGACGGTCGACGCCGCCCTCTTCGACCTGGGGGTCTCGTCGCTGCAGCTGGACGAGGAGAACCGCGGGTTCGCCTACCGCGTCGACGCGCCACTCGACATGCGGATGGACCAGTCCTCGGGCGTCACGGCCGCCGACGTCCTCAACACCTACGACGTCGGTGAGCTCACCCGGATCCTGCGCGACTACGGGGAGGAGCGGTTTGCCCGGCCGATCGCCCGGGCCGTCGTGCGCGAGAGGGAGAGGGAGCCGTTCCGCACGTCGGCCCGATTGGTCGAGCTCCTTCGCGCGGTGATTCCGGCCGCCTCCCAGCGCAGTAGTGGGCACCCGGCCAAGCGGACGTTCCAAGCGTTGCGCATCGAGGTCAACGGGGAGCTCGCGGCCTGGGAGAGCGCGCTGCCGGCGGCGGTCGACGCGCTCGCTGTCGGCGGCCGGGTCGCCGTCCTGAGCTACCACTCCCTTGAGGACCGGATCACCAAGCGAGTCCTGACCGCCGGCGCCCGTTCGAGTGCTCCAGCTGGCCTCCCGGTCGAGCTGCCGGAACACACCGCATACTTGCGCCTGCTGACCCGCGGCGCGGAGGAGCCAGCCCCGGCTGAGGTGGAGGCCAACCCGCGGGCCGCGTCGGCGCGGCTGAGGGCGGCCGAGCGGGTGCGGGCTACGGCCACGACCGTGACCGGGGGACGTCGGCGATGAGCCAGAGCCTGCTGAGCACCGCGGCCCGCGTTGCAGGGGAAGCGAGCCGAGCCCGCGGTATGCCGCGCCGGGGCCAGCTTGCGCCGTTGCGGGTCGTGCCGGCGGCCATTCGCCGCACGGGCAACGGCGGGTTCGCCGTTCTCTGCATGGCCCTTCTGGCGGTCGGTCTCGTCTCGCTGCTGATGATGAACACCGCCCTCGCGTCCGGGATCTACCAGCTCAAGGACCTCCGGGCGGAGTCGGGCACCCTGACCGACCAGCAGGAACAGCTGACCCAGGTCGTCGACGACCTGCGCTCGCCCCGGAACCTCGCCGACCGAGCGCAGCAGATGGGCATGGTTCCCGCCAAGAGCATGGCCTTTGTGCGGCTGTCCGACGGGACGGTGATCGGGCAGGCGCAGCCGGCCGCGGCGGAGCAGCGGATCAATGTCGTCACCACCGCCATACCGCCGCCGCCACCGCCTCCAGCTCCGGCGACCCCGGCAGCGACTGCGCCCCCCAATCCTGCGGCGACCGCGCCCGCCACGCCGGCGGCGACTCCCGCGGCGACCGCCGCCGCCACCTCGGCCACGACGGCGCCTCCCGCCACCGCGGCGGCAACCACCCCCGCGACGACACCGGCC
>JBKPKI010000203.1:0-19879 GCA_046731055.1 Actinomycetota bacterium
CGGAACTGACCGCGGCCCGGCGCGACGAACGCGCACTCCTCGTAGTCCCCCATGCGGCCGGCGCCGGCGCCGAACAACGCGGCGAGGACCGCGTCGGTGGACTCCCGAGGTACGTAGACGACGAGCACGTCGAGGGGCTCGACCACGGCGTCAGGCGCCCTCGAACTTCGCCTTCCCCGGCCCCTGCTCGACGAACGAGGTCATCCCGATCTCCCGGTCCTTGGTCGCGAACAGCGACGCGAAGAGCATCCGCTCGATGTCCAGTCCGGTGTCCAGGTCGGACTCCAGCCCGCGGTCGATGGCCTCCTTGGCCGCCCGCAACGCATACGCGGGGCCGCCGACGAACGTGCGCATCCAGGCGACCGCCGTCGCGTACACCTCGTCGGCCGGCACCACCTTGTCGACGAGGCCGATGGTGAGCGCCTCGTCGGCGGGAACAAACCGCCCCGAGAAGACGATGTCCTTCGCCTTGGCCGGCCCGACGAGCCGAGCCAGCCGCTGGGTTCCACCGGCCCCTGGGATGACGCCGAGGAGGATCTCGGGCTGGCCGAGCTTGGCGTTCTCGCCGGCCACCCGGAAGTCGCAGGCGAGGGCGAGCTCGCACCCGCCGCCCAACGCATACCCCGTCACCGCGGCCACGGTCGGCTTGCGGATCTGGGCGACCGCACTGATCGAGCTCTGCAGCGGCACCGATCGCTCCACCATGTCGACGTACGACATGGCCTGCATCTCCTTGATGTCGGCCCCGGCCGCGAACACCTTCTCGCCGCCGTAGACGACGACCGCGGCAACGTCACTCGAGGCGCCGGCCGCCTGCGCTGCCGCCCGGATCTCCTCCTGCACCTGCACCGAGAGCGGGTTCATCGGCGGCCGGTCCAGCCGGATGGTGCCGATGCCGTCCTCGACCTCGAGGCGGACGAACTCGCCGGAATAGCTCACGCGTCGTCCTGGGGACGGTGACGCGGACGGTACGGCTCCTCGGACGACCCGTTGGTCTCACTGGGAGGCGTCTGGAAGGAGGCGTGCCACATCTGGACGACCTCCATGATGAGGTTGACGCTGATCTGGAAGAGCGCGGAGATGTCGGTCTCCAACGACGCGACGTGCTCGACGCTGACAACGAGGTTGTTGTTGGCCAGGCCGACCTTGGCGAGGTTGAGCTGCAGGGTGAAGTCGTTGCAGCGCTGCAGCCGCAGGAAGAGGTCGTCCGGGACCTGGTCGCCGATGAGCCACTGCCCGAAGATCCGCATCACCGGCCAGTCGCCGTCCAGGCAGCGTACGAACAGCTGCTGCGCCGGCTCCCCGATCATGAACGCCACGTCGCCGTCGGCGTCGATGTTCGGGTTGAGGCCCAGGTCCTTCAGGACGTCGAGGACCCGCCCCCGCAACGGATGTTCGTCGGCCGGCGGGGGAAAGTTCGGCAGGCTGGTGGGGTCGCTCATGCTCCATCCTCCATGGGACCCACGGTAACGGGCCCCTACGCTGACGGCATGTCCCCCCCGCCGCCCCGGCCGCTGCGGGACCTGCCTCCGCCGCCGGGGGTGACCCGGGTCGAGGGAGGCGTCGAGCTGTGTGTGTATGCGGGTCACGCCGACGCGGTGGAGGTCTGCCTCTTCGACGCGGGTGACCGGGAGGGCGAGTCGGAACGGCGCATCCCGCTCACCGAGCACGCGCACGGGTTCTGGTTCGGGCATCTGCGCGGGGTGACCCCGGGCCAGCGGTACGCGATCCGGGCGTCCGGCCCGTGGCAGCCCGAGAACGGATTGCGCTACAACGAGTCCAAGCTGCTGCTGGACCCGTACGCGCGCGCTCTCGAGGGCGACGTTCGAGTGGTGCCGGCGGTGTTCGGCCACCAGGTCGGCGTCGAGCTGGCCGGTGACACCGGGCTGCGAGACCACCGCGACTCCAAGGCCTACGTACCGCGCTGCGTCGTCGTCGACGAGCGGTTCGACTGGGAGGGCGACGCACCGCCGCACCGGTCGCTAGCCGACACCGTCCTCTACGAGGTCCACGTCAAGAACCTCACGCAGCAGCTGCCGGGGATCCCCGACCATCTCCGCGGCACCTACGCGGGACTCGCCCACCCCGTCACGCTGGAGCACCTCACCCGGCTCGGCGTCACCGCGCTCGAGCTGCTCCCCGTGCACGCCCTCACGTCCGAACCCGAGGTACTGCGCCGGGGCCTGACGAACCACTGGGGGTACAACACGCTCGGATTCTTCGCCCCGCACGCGGCGTATGCGTCGACGAGCGACCCGCAGGGGGTCCTGGACGAGTTCAAGGGCATGGTCAAGTTGCTGCACCGGGCCGGCCTGGAGGTGATCCTGGACGTCGTCTACAACCACACCGCCGAGCAGAGCGCCACCGGCATGACGCTGAGCTGGCGGGGGCTGGACAACCGCGCCTACTACCGCCTCGATGACCGCGGCCATGACATCGACGTCACGGGTTGCGGCAACACCCTCGACCTACGGCACCCGGTCTTGTGCCGCATGGTGCTCGACTCCCTGCGGTACTGGGTCGAGGAGTGCCACGTCGACGGGTTCCGCTTCGACCTGGCGGTTGCGCTGGCCCGCGGTCGCTACGACGACTACGACATGAACCACCCCTTCCTTGTGGCGCTGCGCACCGACCCGGTTCTCTCCCGGGTCAAGAACATCGCCGAACCCTGGGACCTCGGCATCCACGGCTGGCGCACCGGCCAGTTCCCGCCGCCGTTCAGCGAGTGGAACGACCGGTTCCGCGACGGGGTGCGGTCATTCTGGCTGGCCGGCCTGGGCCGGGACCGCGAGGACCGTCAAGGACACGGCATCCAGGACCTCGCCACTCGGCTGGCCGGTTCTCAGGATCTCTTCGGTATGCGAGACCGCGGCCCGATTGCGTCGGTCAACTTCGTCGCGGCTCACGACGGCTTCACCACGCGCGACCTCACGACGTACGACGTCAAGCACAACGAGGCGAACCTCGAGGGCAACCGGGACGGCAGCGACAACAACCTGTCCTGGAACCACGGCGTCGAGGGTCCGACCGCGGACCCGGACATCGAAAACGCCCGGCACCGCTCGATTCGGAACCTGCTGGGAACGCTGCTGACCTCCACCGGCGTGCCGATGATCAATGGGGGCGACGAGTTCGGGCGGACCCAGGGCGGCAACAACAACCCCTTCTGCCAGGACAACGAGACGTCGTGGTTCGACTGGGACCTCGCCGCGTGGCAGCAGGACCTGCTCGAGACGACCCGGTTCCTCATCCGGCTGCGGGCTACCTTGCCGGTCCTGCGGCAGCGGACCTTTCCCTCCGACCGTCCGGTCCGTGACGACGGGTCCACCGACATCGCCTGGTACGACCGGACCGGTCAGCCGATGACTCAGGCCGTCTGGACCGACCCGTCGGTGCGGACCCTCGCGATGTACCTTGACGGAGCCGAGCTCGGCGAACGCTCAGTCCTGGTCCTCGTCCATGGGGGCGCGAACCCCGCCCTGGTGACGCTGCCCACGCCGCCGGGACTCACCGCATACGAGCTTCTGTGGGACAGCGCCTGGGAGCGTCCCGGGCCGCCTGAGGTCGTCAAACCCTCGACCGGACCGGTGGAGGTCGCGGCGGCGTCGATGCGGGTCTACCGGGCGGTCGAGCTTCCCTGAGCGAGAGGTCGGTCAGCGTCGGGGCTGATCGGTCTCGTCGTCGAACTCGCCGAGGACCCGCTCGAGGAGGTCTTCCAGGGCGGTGATCCCGATGACCGGCCCGTCGGCGGCGGCCACGAGCGCCAGCTGGGATCGGTCGGCCCGCATCCGCCCGATCGCCTCGACCACGGACTGGTGCGGGTCGAGGCACGTCGTCGCGTAGGCCAGCTCCGCCACGGGCGTGTCCGGCCGGGCCAGCACGGCGTCACGGACGTGGACCAGGCCGGTCGGGGCGCCCATGGCGTCGAGGACGACGAGACGGGAGCGCCCGCTATCCCGGGACCGCTGCTCCACCTCGGCGGCCCCGGCGTTCGAGGGAACCGCGACGGCCTCGGCGAGGGGCAGGGTCGCCGCGTAGACCGGCGTGCCGGACAGGTCGAGAACGCTGCTGAGCAGCTCTTCGTCGGCGGCCTCGATGAGCCCGTGCGCTCGCGAGGTGTCGAGGAGCAGCTGCAGCTCGGCCGGCCCTTGGAGCACGGTGGTCTCATCGACCGGTTCGACCTTCCAGAGCCGCAGCAGCCCGTTGGCCGCGGCGTTGAGGACCCGCAGCACCCACCGGGTCGAGGCCATGAACATCCGGAACGGCAGGCCGAGCAGGATCGCCGACCGCTCGGGATGGCTGATGGCCCACGATTTCGGAGCCATCTCGCCCACCACCATGTGGAGGAAGACGACGACCGCGACCGCCAATACCGTGGCGATTGCCACGGCGGCGGCCTCCGGCATGGGCGTCAGGCGCAGCAGCGGCTCGAGGAGGTCGGCCACGGCCGGCTTGGCGAGGGCGCCGAGCCCGAGGGTGGCGAGGGTGATGCCCAGCTGCGCGCCCGCCAGGCCCCGTGACAGCTCGCGGCTGTTGTGGACCGCGGCCCGGGCCGACCGGCCGCCGAAGGCCGCGGCGACCTCGAGCCGGTGCCGTTTGGCCGAGACGACGGCGAACTCCGCGGCCACGAAGAACGCGTTGGCGACGAGGAGCAGCACCGAGAGCCCGATGGCGACGGCGACGTTCACGACGCCTCCTGGTGGGACGACTCCGACCGGTGGCGCAGGAGAGTGACGACAGCGGGGACGTGCCGCTCCACCTCGTCCACGAAGATCTCGATCCGGTCGGGTGGCGCCGGATCGTCGAGGTCCGCAGGGTCGGCGACCTCCTCGACCACCACGGTGTCACCGACCTGGGCGACGCGGCCCAAGCGGCCGAGGACCAGGCCGCTGACCGTGGCGTAGTCCGCCCCGGCCGGAAGCCGGATGCCGGTCGAGGTCGCCACCTCGTCGAGGCGTAGTCGGGCCGAGAGGGTATGCGTGTCCGCCGGCCCCGACGGCGGTTCTGGTTCGGGCGTGTCGCCCTCGTCGAAGATGTCGCCGACCACTTCCTCGGCGATGTCCTCCAGGGTGAGAATCCCGTCGAAGCCGCCGAACTCGTCGACCACGACAGCCAGCTGGCGCCGGCTGGCGCGCAGCTGTTCCAGAGCCGCCGGGAGAGCCAGCGAGCCGGGCAGTACGACCGCCGCAGCGCAGGCGTCCGCCACGCGGGTGGAGGTCCAGCGCTCGCGCGAGACCTCGAGCAGCTCGGCCAGGCCGACCACACCCACGACGTCGTCCACGTCCTCCGCCACGACGGGGAACCGCGAGTGTGAACTGGTCCGCAGCAGCTGGACGACGTCGTCCATCGTCGCCGTGGCCGGCGCGGTGTCGACGGCGACGCGGGGCGTCATTGCCTGCTCGGCACTCAGTGCTCGGAACGCCAGCCCGCGTTCCAGCAGCACCGAGACCTCCTCGTCCAGGGCTCCCCCCTTGCGGGACTCGTCGATGACGTGCTCCAGGTCCTCCGCGGTGGCGCCGGGCGCCAGCTCCTCCACCGGCTCGATGCCCACGGCGCGCAGCAGCCGGTTGGAGGCGGAGTCGAACAGCCGGATGACCGGGCCGGCCACGGCGAGATACACCTTCGTGGACCGACTGAGTGCGAGGGCCAGTGGGACCGGTCGGGCGATGGCGAGGTTCTTGGGGGCGAGCTCGCCGATGACCATTTGCAGCACAGTCGAGAAGACCAGGACCAGCGCGACGGCGACCGTGAGGCGAATCGCATACGGCAGGCCGGTGAACCCCATCAGCTCGGCGAGCCCGACCCCGATGAGCGGCTCACCGGCATACCCCACCAACAGGGCGGTGACGGTGATGCCGAACTGGGCGCCGGAGAGCGTGAACGAGAGCCGCCCGGTGATGTCCAGCGCGCGCGTCGCGGCGCGGTCGCCCTGGTCGGCGAGCTGACGTAGCCGCGTCCGGTCGACCGAGACGTAGGCGAACTCCTGGGCGACGAAGTACCCGGTGGCGACGGTGAGGAGCACGACGAGGACGAGGCCGACGGCGACAAGCATCGCGGCGTCCACTCCTCGCAGGCGAGCACCTCTGGTGAGGTCCTGAAGGGGTCAAATCTACGCGACCGGGGTACGGTCGTCCGGGCGCCCGCGACGGGACTCGGGGCCGGGCGCCTCGACCACCGAAACCCAACCAGGAGTAGCCCGCACATGGCCACGAGCCGACCCCTTAACCGTCCTCTCACCGCTCTGGCCGGCAGCACCGTGCTCGCCGCGGCGGTGCTCACCGTCTCTACCGCCCTGCCCGCCTCGGCCGACAAGGCCGGCAGCGGGTCCTCGACCGGCACCGGCCAGGTCTTCAAGGTGAACCCGGTCCAGTCCAGCGGCAACCAGGCCCTCACCGACATGAAGGACTCCGACGCGGCGGTGCCGTTGAGCGAGTACGCGCAGGTCCAGCTGCGCAACCTCGACGGGTCGGGCTACCTGCGCGGGAAGTGGGCCAACGTCCAGTCATCCACCGGGACCCCGGCGTTCAGCACGACGAACACGTTCATCTACACGCGGCACGCCGATCAGTTCGAGCAGGTCATGGGCTACTTCTGGGTCAACCAGGCGCAGGAGTACCTGCAGTCCCTCGGGTTCGGCTCGACGCTGCCGGGGATCGTTCAGCAGTCGTTCGACATCAAGATCGACCAGTACGGCGGCGACAACTCGTACCAGACGGACAAGCCCTACCGGATCCGGCTGGGCAAGGGCGGCGTCGACGATGCCGAGGACGCCGAGGTGATCGTCCACGAGTACGGTCACGCGGTCCACGCGTCCCAGGTGCCTGGCTATGGGTCGTCGTTGGACGCCGGCTCGATCGGCGAGGCGTTCGGCGACTACCTCGGAGTGACCGTGGGACTGGCGGCGGCTGCGCAGTACGGCTGGCCGGTGAAGGCCGACCCGCCGTGTGTCGCTGACTGGGACTCCGTGTCCTACACGCGCGAGACGCCGCACTGCCTGCGGCGCCTCGACACCGACCTGAAGGTCGCGGACCGAGAAGGCGAGGTCCACTTCGACGGCCAGATCTGGAGCGCGGCGCTGTGGGACATCCGGGGCGACTACGTCACGCTCGGGCTCGGCACACGGGCGTGGGACACGACGCTGATCGACAGCCAGTTCGGGTATGCGCCGGACACCTCCTTCTCGGCGGCGGCCAAGACGACCTACGAGACGGCGCTCGCCCGTGACGGCGCGGCGGCGGCCGACAGGGTCAAGGCGCGGTTCGCCGCGCGAGGCATCACCTTCTGACCCGGCAGACCACGATCGTGGTGATTGGTCACCCTCTGGGGGGACCAATCCACCACGATGACCGGCCGGCGAGTCCTCAGTCGTCCAGGACCGGCGGCGTGTGCCAGATGCGGTCGATGTACTCGCGCATCGCCCGGTCGCTGGAGAAGAAGCCGCAGCGGGCCACGTTGAGAATGGCCGACCGTGACCAGGCGTCCGGGTCGGCGTAGGCCTTCTCCACCCGCTGCTGAGCGTCGATATAGGACCGGTAGTCGGCCAGGGCCAGGAACCGGTCGTCGCCCAGCAGGTGCGACACGACCGGCTCGAACACCATCCGGTCGCCGTCGGAGAACGCCCCCGATGCGATGAGGTCGATGGCCGCCCGGAGCTGCGGGTCCCTCTCGTAGAAGCTGGCCGGGGTGTAGCCCGACGCATACAGCGCCTCGACCTCCGGCTCGAGCAGACCGAACAGGAAGAAGTGGTCGTCGCCGACCAGCTCGCGGATCTCGACGTTCGCGCCGTCGTCCGTGCCGATGGTGAGCGCACCGTTCAGCGCGAGCTTCATGTTCCCCGTGCCCGACGCCTCCTTGCCGGCCAGCGAAATCTGCTCCGACAGGTCCGCTGCGGGGATGAGCTTCTCGGCGAGCGTGACGTTGTAGTTCGGCGGGAACACGACGGTGAGCCGGCCCTTGACCAACGGGTCGTTATTGACGGTCTCACCCACGGCGTTGATGAGACCGATGATCTGCTTGGCCATCCGGTACCCCGGCGCGGCCTTGGCCCCGAAGACGAACACCCGCGGCGTCACGTCCTCGGCCCGCAGCTCACCGCTCCGGATCTGCTCGTAGAGCGTCACGATGTGGAGCAGCTTGAGGGTCTGCCGCTTGTACTCGTGCAGCCGCTTCACCATGACGTCGAGCATCGCGTCGGTCGGCAGGACAACCTGGTTCCGTGTCAGCAGGTGCTTGGCCAGGCTCGTCTTGCAGGCGCGCTTGACCGCTCGGAACCGTTCCCGGAACGCCGCGTCGTCCGCAAAGGGCTCGAGCTCGGCCAGCCGGTCGAGATCGGTGATCCAGCCCGGCCCGATCGCCTCGGTGACGAGCGCCGAGAGGTTCTTGTTGGCCAGCCGGATGAACCGGCGCGGCGTGACCCCGTTGGTGACGTTGGTGAACTTGTCCGGCCAGAAGTCGGAGAAGTCCGGCAGCACCTTGTCGCGCAGCAGCTGCGAGTGCAGCTCAGCCACACCGTTGACCTTGGACCCCGCGACCGTGGCGAGGTAGGCCATCCGGACGGCTCCTTCGGAGACAATCGACATGCGGCGCAGCCGGGCCTCGTCACCGGGGTAGGCGTCGCGGACCTCGTCGAGGAACTCGTCGTTGATCCGGAAAATGATCTCGAGGTGCCGCGGCAGCAACCGCCCGAGCAGCTCCACCGGCCACACCTCGAGGGCCTCCGGCAGCAGGGTGTGGCAGGTGTAGGCGAAGCACTTCTGGGTGATCTCCCACGCCTCGTCCCACTCGAACCCCTTCTCGTCCACCAGGAGCCGCATCAGCTCCGGGACGGCGATGACCGGGTGGGTGTCGTTGAGCTGGAAGATCACCCGGTCGGGCAGCTGCTTCAGGTCGAAGTTCCTGGGCAGCACCTGGTCGAGGAAGTCGCGCACCGAGCAGGCGACGAAGAAGTACTGCTGCTGCAGCCGAAGCTCCTTGCCCTGCGGCGTGGAGTCCTCGGGGTAGAGCACCATCGAGATCTTCTCGGCGAAGGTCTGGTTGCGGACCGCCTCGACGTAGTCGCCGGCGTTGAACACCTCGAGGTTGAACGCCCGGGTGGCCTTGGCGCTCCACAGCCGAAGCGTGTTGACTCGACCGTTGCGGTAGCCCGGGACCATGTAGTTGTAGGGCACTCCGAGGACGTCCCAGTCGGGGTTCCAGCGACTCCGCTCTCGGCCGTCCTCGTCCGTCACCGTCTCGGTCGAGCCGCCGAACTGGACGGTCACAGCGTTCTCCGGGTGGGGGAACTCCCACGGGTTGCCCAGCTGCAGCCACGGGTCGGAGTTCTCGACCTGCCACCCGTCGACGAAGGTCTGCCGGAAGATGCCGTACTCGTAACGGATCCCGTAGCCGACGCACGGAACCGACATCGTCGCCAGCGAGTCGATGAAGCACGCCGCCAGCCGGCCGAGGCCGCCGTTGCCCAGGCCCGGCTCGATCTCCTGGGCCCGCAACGTCGGGAGCGAGATCCCGAGCTGGCCGAGGCCCTCTTCGACGATGGAGTCGAGGTCGGAGGCGAGGATCGAGTTGTCCAGCTGCCGGCCCAGGAGGTACTCCGCGGACAGGTAGCACACCGTCTTGGCCTGCTGGTCCCACTGCTTGGCCAGCGTCGCCATCCATCGGGACTGCAGGTGGTGCCGGACGGTGCGAGCGAGGGCCAGGTACTGGTCGTTCACCGAGCTGCGGGCCAGGCTCACGCCCTGGCCGTAGTTGAGCTCCCGCATGAAGTCGCTGATGAACGCCTCGACGGTATGCCGCGGGGCCGTGAGGTCTCGACTGTCCAGTCCCCCGCGGGGCGGGGCCGCGGGACGCCTGGTCTGCGTGTCGGTCACGCAACTCTCCTTCGGGGTTAGGGGCGGCACCGGTGTCAAGCGGTCGACTTTAGCGGGTTCGTTGCCCGCTTCTTGCAGGCCTTTCAGTGCTTTGCACGCTCCGCGAGACACCCCGCCCCTGAGGTGGTCCGCTCAACATGCCACCGAGTAGCGTCGGCCGTGTGACTGCATCCGACGCCGCTGCAACCACGACATCATCCCCCTCCCCTACCCGGGTTGTCCTCTCGAGAGACCGCAGCGACGTCGACCGGGCCGCCGAGGCCGAGCAGGTCGGGACCGACACCACCGATCCCGACCTGGCCGGGGCCGAGGGCGTCGGCACCGCCCCTAGTCCCGAGGCCACCACTATTCCTCTGCACCTGCTCGAAGAGACGCTCCCCGAGGGTGTCTTGCCGTTCGGGCGGATCCCGGTCCAGAACGTCCGCCCGCTCGTCGACGGAGGCACTCGGCCCGCGAAGTCGGTGGAGCACGAGGAGTTCATCGTGGCGGCCCAGGTCTTCCGCGAGGGTCACGACGCCGTCAACGCCACTGCGGTGCTCACCGACCCCGACGGCGTCGACCACCAGTTCCCGATGCACGTCGACAACGCCGGTCTCAGCTGGTGGAGCGCGACCGTCGCCGCGGACCGGCCCGGATGGTGGACCTACCGGGTCGAGGGCTGGTCAGATCCGTGGGGCACCTGGGTCCACGACGCGACCATCAAGGTCGAGGCCGACGTCGACGCGGAACTCATGCTGGAAGAGGGCGCCCGGTTGCTCGAGCGGTGTCTGGCCGAGCAGGGGGACCTGAAGGGCAGTCCGATCGCCGAGGCGGTCGCCGTCCTCCGTGACACCGACCGTCCGGCGGTTGACCGACTGCACACGGCGACGTCGGGGCCGATGCGCACCTGGTTCACCCGGCACCCGCTTCGCGAGATGGTGAGCCCCAGTCCCGCATACCGGCTGCTCGTGGAGCGCGAGCTGGCGCTGTTCGGGGCCTGGTACGAGATGTTCCCGCGCTCCGAGGGCGCCTACTTCGACGACGAGGCCAAGGAGTGGCGCTCCGGCACGTTGCGCACCGCGGCCGAGCGGCTGCGCGCGATCGCGAGGATGGGCTTCGACGTCGTCTACCTCACGCCGATCCACCCGATCGGCACCACCGCGCGCAAGGGCAAGAACAACACCCTGGACGCCGGGCCCGGCGACCCTGGCAGCCCGTATGCGATCGGCTCTCCGGACGGCGGACACGACTCCATCCATCCGGACCTCGGGACGTTCGACGACTTCGACCTCTTCGTGCGGGCCGCCCGCCGCAACGGCCTCGAGGTCGCCCTCGACATCGCCCTGCAGGCGTCGCCCGACCACCCGTACGTCGAGACCCACCCCGAGTGGTTCACGACCCGGGCCGACGGCACCATTGCGTACGCAGAGAATCCCCCCAAGAAGTACCAGGACATCTACCCCCTGAACTTCGACAACGACCCGGCAGGCGCCTACGCCGAGATGCGTCGAGTCATCCAGGTGTGGATCGACCACGGCGTCACGCTGTTTCGCGTCGACAACCCGCACACGAAGCCGGTCCAGTTCTGGCAGTGGCTCATCGCGGACGTGGCCAAGGACCACCCCGAGATCATCTGGCTCGCCGAGGCCTTCACGAAGCCCGCGATGATGCACAGCCTGGCCAAGGCCGGGTTCCAGCAGTCCTACACGTACTACGCGTGGCGCAACCTGCGCTCGGAGCTCGAGGAATACCTGCGCGAGCTGGCGGGGGAGGCGTCCGCTTTCATGCGTCCGTCGTTCTGGCCGACGACGCACGACATCCTCACGCCCTACATGCAGTACGGCGGCCCGACGGCGTGGACCCTGCGCGCGGCGCTGGCCGCGACACTCGTGCCGACGTACGGCATCTACTCCGGCTACGAGCTCATGGAGAACGTCGCGCGGCAGGGCGCCGAGGAGCAGGTCGACAACGAGAAGTACGAGTACAAGAACCGCCGCTGGGACGACTACGAGAAGGGCGGCCCCAAGGACGGCCAGAGCCTCTCGGGCTACCTCACCAAGCTCAACGCGATCCGCAAGGCGCATCCCGCGCTGCGGTGGCTACGCAACATCCGCTTCCATTCGGCGGACGACGAGAATCTCCTCGTCTTCTCGAAGTCGCGGGTCGTCGGGGGCCGTCGCGACACTATCCTCGTGGTGGCGAACCTCGACCCACACGCCACACGTGGTTCCTGGGTCCATCTCGATATGAGTGCGCTCGCTCTCGGGTGGGACGATCAGTTCCGGGCCCGCGACCTCATCACCGAGCAGACCTGGATCTGGCGCCAGAGCTCCTGGGTCCGCCTGGGACCGGAGACCCACCCGGTGCACATCATCGAGGTCAGGAGTATCTGAGCCGTGCAGGGCCTCAACCTGTCGCAACCCGGTTTGCGGCATGACCCGCAGTGGTATCGCACGGCGGTCTTCTACGAGGTCCTCGTCCGCGCGTTCTCCGACTCCAAGGGGTCCGGATCCGGCGACTTCCGCGGCCTGGTCGAGCGGCTGGACTACCTCCAGTGGCTGGGCATCGACTGCCTGTGGCTGCCGCCGTTCTACGCGTCGCCGCTGCGCGACGGCGGATACGACATCTCCGACTTCAAGGCGGTGCTGCCGGAGTTCGGCACCCTTCCGGAGTTCATCGAGCTCGTGTCGCAGGCCCACGCGCGGGGCATCCGTATCGTCACCGACCTGGTCATGAACCACACCAGCGACCAGCACCCGTGGTTCCAGCTCAGCCGCGCAGAGCCGGACGGCCCGTTCGGCGACTACTACGTGTGGTCCGACACCGACGCCCCCTACAGCGAGGCCCGGATCATCTTCCTCGACGCCGAGGTGTCCAACTGGACCTTCGACGCGGTGCGCCGGCAGTTCTTCTGGCACCGGTTCTTCTCACACCAGCCGGACCTCAACTTCGAGAACCCGCGGGTGCGGGAGGAGATGTTCGACATCGTCCGGTTCTGGATGGATCTCGGCATCGACGGGTTCCGGCTCGACGCGGCGCCCTACCTCTTCGAGGAGGAAGGGACCAACTGCGAGAACCTCCCGCGGACGCACGCGTTCATCGCCGACCTGCGGGCCATGGTCGACGCGGAGTATCCGGGCCGCATCCTGCTGGCCGAGGCCAACCAGCCGCCGGCCGAGGTCGTCGACTACTTCGGCACCCTGGAGGCGCCGGAGTGCCAGATGTGCTTCCACTTCCCGGTGATGCCGCGGCTCTACTACGCGTTGCGCCAGGAGCGCGCCGCTCCGATCATCGACGTCTTCGTCGACACACCGCCGGTTCCCGGCGACGGGCAGTGGGGCACGTTCCTGCGCAACCACGACGAGCTGACCCTCGAGATGGTCACCCCCGAGGAGCGCGCCGCGATGTACGGCTGGTACGCGCCGGACCCCCGCATGCGCGCCAATCTCGGCATCCGGCGCCGGCTCGCTCCCCTGCTCGACAACTCGCGCCCCGAGATCGAGCTGATCCACGCGCTGCTGCTCTCGCTGCCCGGCTCGCCGTGCCTCTACTACGGCGACGAGATAGGAATGGGCGACAACATCTGGCTCAACGACCGCGACGCCGTCCGCACGCCGATGCAGTGGACCCCTGACCGCAACTCGGGCTTCTCGGCGGTGGACCCCGGAAAGCTCTATCTGCCAGTCATCTCCAGCCTCGTCTTCCACTACAACACGGTCAACGTCGAGGCTCAGATGGCCGCGTCGTCGTCGCTCCTGCACTGGGTGCGCGGCATGCTCCAGATCCGCAGCCGGCATCCGGTGTTCGGGCTCGGCGACTTCGAGGTGTGCCCCTCGGAGAACGAGGCCATCCTGTCCTTCGTGCGGCACCACGAGGGCGATCGGCCGGTCGGTACCGATGCACCCGCCAGCGAGACGGTGCTGTGCGTCAACAACCTCTCCTCCCGGCCGCAAGCCACCACGGTGCAGCTGCCCGAGGAGTATGCGGGAGCGCAGCTCGTCGACCTGTTCGGCGGTCAGGGATTCCCCAAGATCGGCGACGACGGAAAGGTGCTGGTGACGCTGGGTTCCCGGGACTTCTTCTGGTTCCAGGTGCGCGACGACTGGGCCCACAGCGGAGCAGGCGCCAGCTATAACCGGATCGGTGAACGCCGTGGCTGAGATCCACGACACCACCCTCCAGCCGTCCAAGCTCGAGCTCCTCACCGCATGGCTCCCGGGGCAGCGCTGGTACGCCGGGAAGGGCAGCACGCCGGTGCTGCGCAAGCTCGGCGGGTACCGGCTCGACGACCCCGCCGGGCGGGTCGGCATCGAGGTCATGGTCGTCGCCGACGACTCCGGGAGGCAGCCTGTCGTCTACCAGGTGCCGTTGACCTACCGTGGCGCGCCACTTCCCGGGTCCGATCATGCGCTCGTCGGCACCACGGAGCACGGAGTCCTCGGTACTCGCTGGGTCTACGACGCTCCCCACGACGAGGTCTTCGCCGCCCAGCTCCTCGCGCTGATCCAGGGCCAGGCCGAACCCCAGGCGCAGTCCATGAGCAACACGCCCGACCCCACCGTGCGGGGTCATGCCGTCGACCCGGAGGTCGTCACGCTGGCGTCCGCCCGCGTGCTGCGCGGCGAACAGTCCAACACGTCGATCGTCTGCGAGGTCGTCGACCCGTCCGGCGCCGCCGCACCACCGGTGATCGTCAAGGTGTTCCGGTCCCTGCATCCCGGGGACAACCCAGACGTGGTGGTCCAGTCCGCGCTCACCGAGGCCGGCTCCAGACAGGTCCCTCACACCGTGGGCTCCCTCTCGGGCCGATGGACCGATCCGGTCTCCGGAGAACAGGTACGCGGTCACCTCGCCTTTGCACAGCGCTTCCTGCCGGGGGTCGAGGACGCCTGGAGGGTCGCCCTCCGGGCGGCGAGTGCCGGCGAGGACTTCTCGGGGTCCGCCCGTGAGCTCGGGGCAGCGACCGCCCACATCCATCTCAGCCTCGCCGACGCCCTGGGCACCGTTCCAGCCACCGCCGACGTCAAGGCCGAGCTCGTGCGCGTGATCCGGTCCCGTTACGACGCCGCTGCCGTGGAGGTGCGCTCGCTCGCCGCCCACGAGGCTCTCGTCCTCGCCTCGCTCGACGCTCTCGCCGCCCGAGATTGGCCCGACCTGCAACGCGTCCACGGCGACTACCACCTCGGCCAGGTGCTTCGCACGGCCGACGGGTGGGTGGCCGTCGACTTCGAGGGCGAGCCGCTGCGTCCGCTCGAGGAACGGGTCCGGCCCGACCTCGCGCTGCGTGACGTCGCGGGAATGCTGCGCTCGTTCGACTACGTCGGCGGATCCGTCGAGCTCAGCGGGGCCGAGCGGTCCGTCCGCGGCTGGGTGGCGGTGTGCCGCGGCGCCTTCCTCGATGGATACCAGGAGGTGACCGGGCTGGACCCGGTTCGCACCGCTCCGTTGCTGAGTGCCCTGGAGCTCGACAAGGCCCTCTACGAGGTGATCTACGAGGTGCGCAACCGGCCGAGCTGGCTCGGGATCCCGCTCGCCGCGGTCGAACGGCTCGTGGCCGACACCAGTTCCGACCTCTCTGTCCAGCAGGTCCCCATCGCCCGGGAGGGTGCCTCATGAAGACCGTCCGCACGACCGCAAGCCTCGGTGACCTCGGGCCCCTCCAGGCGTTCGTCGAGGGACGCAACGCCAAGCCGCACGACTTCCTCGGGCACCACCTCGGCCCCGGTGGCTTGACCGTCACCGCATACCGGCCGCTGGCCACGACCGTGCGGGTGCGGCTGGCCGACGACGCCGTCATGGACCTCGGGCACGTGGGGCACGGCGTGTGGTCCGGAACCGCCCCCGACGTGACGTCGACCAACGACTACCGGCTCCTCGTCGCCTACGAGGACGGCATCGAGCACGAGCAGGACGACCCCTACCGGTTCGCCCCCACGCTCGGCGAGATGGACCTGCACCTGTTCAACGAGGGCCGGCACGAACGGCTCTGGACCGTTCTGGGCGCCCACGTGCGCCGGTACAGCGGGCCGCTCGGGGAGGTGCGCGGCGTGTCGTTCGCGGTCTGGGCGCCCCGGGCCGCGGCGGTCCACATGATCGGCGACTTCAACGGGTGGGACCGGGTGTCACACCCGATGCGGTCCCTCGGGCAGAGCGGCGTGTGGGAGCTGTTCATCCCCGGCGCCGACCCGGGGATGAACTACCAGTACGCGATCCGGAGCGCGACGGGCCACGTCGTGGTCCACACCGATCCCATGGCACAGCGCACCGAGGTTGCCCCGAAGCAGGCGGCCGTCGTCTTCGAGTCCGGTTATCAGTGGAACGACGGTGACTGGATGAAGAACCGCGCGTCGCACAACCCGCACAACGGTCCGATGAGCATCTACGAGGTCCACCTCGGCTCGTGGCGGCAGGGTCAGAGCTACGTCGACCTCGCGGAGCATCTGGTCAACTACGTCCGTGACCTCGGCTTCACGCACATCGAGCTGCTGCCGGTCATGGAGCACCCCTTCGTGCCGTCGTGGGGCTACCACGTGACGAACTACTACGCACCCACGTCGCGCTTCGGAACACCCGACGACTTCCGCTATCTGGTGGATCGCTTGCACCAGAACGGGATCGGCGTCATCCTCGACTGGGTTCCTGGGCACTTCGCCACCGACCCGTGGGCCCTCGCCCGGTTCGACGGCCAGCCGCTCTACGAGCATCCCGACCCCCGCAAGGGCTGGCACCCGGAGTGGGGGTCGTTCATCTTCGACCTCGGCCGCCCGGAGGTGCGCAACTTCCTCGTCGCCAACGCGCTCTACTGGTTCGAGGAGTTCCACGCCGACGGGTTGCGCGTCGACGGCGTCGCCTCGATGCTCTACCTCGACTTCTCGCGGCAGCCCGGCGAGTGGATCCCGAACTCGTACGGCGGCCGGGAGAACCTCGAAGCGGTTCAGCTGCTTCAGGAGGTCAACGCCACCGCATACCGCGAGTACCCCGGCATCGTCAGCGTCGCCGAGGAGTCCACGTCGTGGTCCGGCGTCACCGCGACGACGGCGAAGGGCGGCCTGGGGTTCGGGTTCAAGTGGAACATGGGCTGGATGAACGACGCCCTGCGCTACCTCGGGCAGGACCCGATCTTCCGCCAGTACCACCACCATTCGATGACGTTTGCGCTCATGTATGCGTTCAGCGAGAACTTCGTCCTGCCGATCAGCCACGACGAGGTCGTGCACGGCAAGGGTTCGCTGCTGCGCAAGTCGCGGGGTACCCGCGACGAGCAGCTGGCCACGCTGCGCGCCTTCCTGGCCTACATGTGGGCGCACCCCGGGAAGCAGCTGATCTTCATGGGCTCTGAGTTCGCCCAGGAGTCGGAGTGGGCCGAGGGCCGCAGCCTCGACTGGTGGCTGCTCGACCAGCCGGCGCACTACCGGGTGCACGCGCAGGTCAAGGACATGAACCGGATCTACGGCGAGCACCGCGAGATGTGGGAGTACGACAACGACCCGGCCGGCTTCCGCTGGCTCAATGCCGACGACGCGAGCCACAACACGTTCGCCTTTCTGCGCTACGGCTCAGGCGACCGCGCCGCCGACGCGCCGGTCATGGCCGTGGTGACGAACTTCAGCGGTATGACGCATGAGCCCTACCGCATCGGGGTGCCGCGGCCGGGGGGCTGGCGCGTCATCATGGACACGGCGGGATACCGGCCTGACTCGCCGAGCTCGACGGGCATCGTCATCCCGGCGGAGTCGCAGTCGTGGGACAACCAGCCATACGCGATCAACGTGACCGTGCCAGCACTCTCGACGGTCTGGCTCGTCCCCGCACCGACGACGACAGGAGACTGACCGTGAACCACCCGCGCGCCGGTCAGCCGGCCCAGGCGGAGGACCTGGTCGACGTCACGGCCCTCGTCGATGCCTACTACGAGCGCGTGCCCGACGCGTCGAACCCAGACCAGATGGTCGTGTTCGGGACGTCCGGACATCGCGGGTCCAGCCTCAAGACCGCCTTCAACGAGGCACATATCCTCGCGACCACGCAGGCGATCTGCGAGTACCGCACGTCGGTCGGCGTCGACGGACCGCTGCTTATCGGACGCGACACCCATGCGTTGTCCGAACCGGCCTGGAAGTCGGCGCTCGAAGTGCTCGTGGCCAACCGGGTCACCGTGCTGGTGGATTCGCTCGACGGCTACACCCCGACACCGGCGGTCTCACACGCGATCCTCACCCTCAACCGCGGCAAGGGCACCGGAGCGGGAGGTGCGGGACTGGCCGACGGGATCGTCGTCACGCCCTCGCACAACCCGCCGTCGGACGGTGGCTTCAAGTACAACCCCACGCACGGCGGGCCGGCCGACACCGACGCCACCTCGGTGATCGCGGCCCGAGCCAACGAACTGATCCGTGACGGGCTTCGCGGGGTGCGGCGGGTGTCGCTGGAGCAGGCACGCGGCGAGGTCGGGACCTATGACTTCTTGGGCCGCTACGTCGACGACCTCCCGGCGGTGGTCGACCTCGCGGCCATCCGGGAGGCCGGCGTGCGGATCGGGGCCGACCCGCTCGGCGGCGCCTCGGTCGCCTACTGGGCCGAGATCGGCAAACGGCACGGGCTCGACCTCACCGTCGTGAACCCCGAGGTCGACCCGACGTGGCGGTTCATGACCCTGGACTGGGACGGCAAGATCCGGATGGACTGCTCGTCGCCGTCGGCGATGGCGTCGCTCATCGGGCGCAAGGACGAGTACGACATCGCGACGGGGAACGACGCAGACTCCGACCGGCACGGCATCGTCACGCCGGACGCGGGACTGATGAACCCGAACCACTACCTGGCCGTGGCCATCCAGTACCTCTACGGCGGCGCCCGTCCGGACTGGCCCGAGTCGACGGCCATCGGCAAGACGCTCGTGTCGTCGTCGATGATCGACCGGGTGGCCTCTGACCTCGGCCGGCGGCTGCTCGAGGTGCCGGTGGGGTTCAAGTGGTTCGTGCCGGGGCTGCTCGACGGGTCCGTCGGATTCGGTGGCGAGGAGTCGGCGGGTGCGTCGTTCCTGCGGTTCGACGGGACGGTGTGGACGACGGACAAGGACGGGATGATCCTTGCGCTGCTTGCGTCAGAGATCCTCGCCAAGACGGGCAAGACCCCGAGCCAGCACTACGCCGAGCTGGTCGAACGGCACGGCAACCCCGCGTACGCCCGCATCGACGCCGCGGCGAACCGGGAGGAGAAGGCCGCGCTGGCCGCTCTCTCCCCGGAGGCCGTCACCGCGGAAAGCCTTGCGGGAGAACCGATCACGGAGAAGCTGACGTCGGCGCCGGGAAACGGTGCGAAGATCGGCGGACTCAAGGTCGTCACCGAGGACGCGTGGTTCGCGGCGCGGCCGTCCGGGACCGAGGACGTCTACAAGATCTACGCCGAGTCGTTCCGCGGCAGGGAACACCTGGCCGAGGTACAGGCCGAGGCCAAGGACGTCGTCGGGGCGGCCCTCAGGGCCTGAGGTGTCCGGGCCCGCGGAGAACGAGGTGCGGGCCGAGGTCCGTGAGCTTCTCGAAGCGCACTGGGACCAGGCCCGCGGGTACTGCGTACCGAACCCCACCACGTATCCACACCTATGGCTCTGGGACTCGTGTTTCCACGCGGTGGTGTGGGCCGGCCTGAACGACCAGCGGGCGGTCACGGAGCTGACGTCGACGCTCGCCGGTCAGCTGGCCGAGGGTCTGGTGCCGCACATGCGCTACGGCGGGGAGCCGCCGGACACGTACCTCGGTCCGCTGGAGGAGACGTCGTCGCTGGCCCAGCCGCCGATGTTCGGTCACACCATCCGCGTCTTGCAGCGGTGCGGTATGCGGGTGCCGGAGCCGACACTCAGGATGGCCCGCCGCGGCCTTCACTGGCTGTGGCGAAACCGCCGCACGGAGGACGGGCTGCTGTTCGTCATCCATCCCTGGGAAGCCGGCAACGACCACTCGCCGCGATGGGACGACTGGGGGGCGCCCGGCCGGACGCCGGCCGACTACGACCGGGCCGCACGGACCGCCTGGAAC